>CAIVVZ010000245.1 GCA_903909505.1 uncultured Desulfobacteraceae bacterium | reverse complement strand
CGAGATGAAGTTGCCCAAGAGCGGAAATCCGTATCACCAGAGGCCTTCATGGGCAGGGGGGAATCGATTTTGGTGGTGGATGACGTGAAAGAGCAGCGGGAACTGGCCATGCTGCTGCTTACCCTTCTTTGGCTCTGGGCCTGTTGTTGGCTGACGGGGTCGATTCGATCCTGAATTTGGAGTATCCAGAGTTGTCTTTTCCTCTTGACAGAATAAATTCATTCATATATCAAAAAAAATGAAACATCGTTACGAAAATATATTGCCAAGTTTTAAGTTGTTGTTATAATATCAATGATATCAATGGATAATATTGTTATATCAATAGAATAAAATCATTAAAAATCATATATATTGATATTAATCATAATTTATTTATGATTAATATCAATATGATATATTTGTATATATTTGGATTTGAGAATATCGATAATATCTAAAGTAACAAAGTTATTAAAAGTGAAATTCAGTTTATTATTCCATTTGCTTTATAATCTTGATCATCGTTTCGTCCGGACAATGCATTGTCTGAATTGATTTTTCTTTTCTCCCATTGAAGAAGGGAAATCAGTGCGGTGGCTCAAACGATGGTCAATGCCGCTTTTATGATTGAAAGGAATTTTATGTTCTGGACAGGTTTGACGCCGGAGGAAGCAAGGGCGTCGCTGGTTAACAAGGATAAATCCAAAAAAGACAAACGCACGACTTTAAAAGAGGCGGTGGATACCTTCATAAAAGATGGCGACAACGTTGCAATCGGCGGATTTGTTAATATCCGTCAGCCGATTGCCATCTGTCATGAAATGATCCGGCATGGATTTAAAGACATGACGTTTTCATTTCAATCCAGCGGCATGGCAATGGATTATCTGGGTGGTGCCATGGTCATTGCGCCGGATCATTTTTCAATCAAGCGCATTGAATTTGCCTACTGGGCACATGAGTCTTTTGGACTATCGCCTGTTTTTCGCTATCTTGCTGAGCGCGGCAAGTTGGAACTGGAAGACTGGAGCAACTACAACATGTCCGCCCGATTTAAGGCCGGTGCAATGGGACTGCCTTTTCTTCCCACGCGGGGGCCTTTGGGCAGCGATATTCTGAAAAAATGCCGTGCCAAAGTGATGGACTGCCCTTTTACCGGAACGCCGATAGTTCTGGTTCCGGCAAGTCATCCAAATGTGGCGATCCTTCATGTTCAATCCGCCGATCAATACGGAAATTGTATTATCCGGGGAACCGAAGCCACCTGCCCGGAAATGGCGATGGCGGCAGCCCATACCATTGTCACCTGCGAGCAGATCGTACCCCATGAAATGCTTACCCGTAAACCCCGCGACGTTGCCATTCCATTTTTCGCGGTGGATGCGGTGGTGCAGGTTCCATTCGGGGCGTATCCGACCAGCAGTCGCAGATATTACTATTTTAACAAAGAGCATATCGCATCCTTTCACGCGCTTGCCAGGCATTTGTCAAGGGAAGATCTCAAACCCTTAAAAGCTTATTATGACGAATATATTTTCGGTGTTCAGGACTTTGGAGATTTCATAGACACATTTCCGGTGCGGAAAATCATGGAAGAACATCATTCCGAGTTGAGGAATTTTGAAAGACTGCTGTAAGGAGTATAGATGTTAATTGTCGGCGAGGATTACACGCCTCAGGAAATGATCGTGATTGCCGGTTCGCGGGTACTGGAAGATAAAAAAGTCGTTTTTGTCGGTACGGGTCTTCCGATGATAGCAACGCTTCTGGCGCAAAAAACGCATGCGCCGGGCATCATCGCCGTGTTCGAAGCCGGCGCTGTCGGCCCGACGCTGGAAAGCGGCCTCCCGTTTTCGGTAGGAGACTCCCGCACATCGAGCGGTGCATCGTATGTCAGGGGTTTAAATGCAGCATTTGAACTGACTCAGCGGGGGTTTTGCGATTTTGGATTTGTCGGCGGTGCTGAAATCGATCCTTATGGCAATTTGAATTCCACCATGATGGGGAAGTTCCCGGAGGATTACATGAAACCAACAACCAGGCTCCCGGGTAGCGGCGGCGCCAGCGACATGGCATCTTCCTGTGAGCGGACCATTTTAATCATGCCGCATGAGCGCAGGCGCTTCAACAAAGAACTGAATTACATCACCAGTCCGGGCTTTCTGGATGGGAGTCCCGGAGCAAGAAAAAAAGCGGGACTGATTGGAAAGGGGCCTTATCGGGTGATTACCACAAAGGCTGTTTTGGGTTTTGATGATGAAACGCACCGGATGAAACTGCTCCAAACCCTGCCCGGAGAAACAGCGGCCAGTGTTCAGGCTGCAACGGGCTTTGAACTGTTGATGGATGCGAACGTGTCCGCATTCGCCCCCCCGACGGAGAAAGAATTAAAAATGATTCGTGAAGTGATTGACCCATTAGGATTTTTTGTAAAAAAACCTCAGAAAGCCCAGGTGGTGCAGCAGTTTTAAGGCAAAGTTGCCTATCCTGTTTACAAAATGCCGCTTATACGCTAAAACAGCTTCATCTATTGGAAGTTGTTTGAAGAAACCAGAACAAAGGAGAATTGTCATGTCCAAGAAAATGAAAACCATAGATGGCTGCACTGCTGCAGCCCATGTGGCGTATGCCATGAGCGATGTTGCCGCCATTTACCCGATAACCCCTTCAACCCCGATGGGCGAAATTGCCGATGAATGGTCGGCCCAGGGAAGAAAAAATATATTCGGCCAGTCCCTTCTGGTCAAGCAGATGCAGTCCGAAGCCGGCGCGGCCGGTGCTGTTCACGGCGCGCTTGCCGCGGGATCTTTGACCACCACATTTACGGCCTCTCAGGGGCTGCTACTCATGATTCCCAATATGTACAAGATTTCCGGCGAGCTTTTGCCGGGCGTCTTTCATGTCACTGCCCGTGCCCTTGCCGCCCACGCCCTTTCCATTTTCGGGGATCACGCCGATGTTATGTCTGTCCGTCAGGCCGGGTTTGTGCTGCTGTGTTCCAACTCGGTTCAGGAAGTCATGGACCTGGCCCTGGTCTCGCACCTGTCTGCTATTGAAGGCCGTGTGCCGTTTCTCCATTTTTTCGATGGATTCAGAACCTCCCATGAAATCCAGAAAATCGAACTCATTGATTATGCGGATATGGCGGCCCTGACCAATTTTGAAGCTATTGAGGCGTTTCGCAGCCGGGCCATGAACCCCGAACATCCCCATATCCGGGGAACAGCGCAGAATCCGGATATCTATTTTCAAGGAAGGGAGGCTGCCAATTCATTTTATCAACAAATTCCCGCGGTGATTTCCAAATACATGAAAAAAGTGGGCGATCTGACCGGAAGGCGGTACCGGCTCTTTGATTATGTGGGAGATCCACAGGCCGAACGCGTGATCATATCCATGGGCTCATCCTGCGAAGCCATTGAAGAAGTGGTTAATAGCATGAATGACAATGGAGAACGGGTGGGTCTGGTCAAAGTCCGGCTTTACAGACCTTTTTGCATCGCTGATTTTCTGGAAGCGCTGCCGGCATCCTGCGACAGAATAACGGTTCTGGACCGTACCAAAGAGCCGGGCGCCATTGGCGATCCGCTTTATATGGATGTTTGTACCGCATTTATGGAAAGAGGCGAGATGCCAATGATCACCGGTGGACGATATGGACTGGGTTCCAAAGAATTTACCCCTGCCATGGTCAAGGCCGTATATAAAAACATGAATGCCGCGGGACCTAAAAATCATTTTACCGTCGGAATTGTCGATGATGTCACCCGGACTTCCCTGGATGTTGAAGAACTGATAGATACCACCCCCAAGGGCACGGTTCAGTGCAAGTTCTGGGGCCTGGGATCAGACGGAACGGTCGGCGCCAATAAAACCGCCATCAAGATTATCGGCGATAACACCCCGATGTATGCTCAGGGCTATTTTGCCTATGATTCCAAAAAATCCGGCGGCATCACGGTTTCTCACTTGCGGTTTGGGAATGAGCCCATTCAGTCCACGTATCTGGTGAACACGGCCGATTTCGTGGCCTGCCACAAAGCCAATTATGTTCAGATTTATGACGTTCTTGAAGGCATCAAACCCGGCGGAACCTTTTTGCTGAATTCCAACTGGTCATTCGAAGAAATGGAAACCGAGCTGCCGGCCCGAATGCGGCGGTTCATCGCCGACAACAAGTTGAAGTTTTACAATTTGGATGCGGTCAAAATCGCCAACGCCGTGGGACTTGGCGGCAGGATCAACATGATCATGCAAACCGCATTTTTCAAACTGGCCAATGTGCTGCCTGTTGAGGAGGCGCTTTTGCTCTTGAAAGGCGAAATTAAAAAGGTTTATGGCAACAAGGGAGAGAAAATCATCCAGATGAATATGGATGCCGTGGATCAGACTCTTGCCAACCTTGAGGAAGTCAAATATCCCGAATCCTGGAAGGATGCCTCGGGAAGCGACATTCTTGGCGCCGAAGTGCCGGCATTCGTGGAAAAGGTGATGAACCCCATTCTGGCACAACAGGGCGACAAGCTGCCGGTCAGCGCGTTTCAGCCGGATGGTGTTTTCCCCGTAGATACGGCCCGTTATGAAAAACGCGGCGTGGCCATCCATGTTCCCGAATGGATTATCGACAACTGTATTCAATGTAACCAGTGCGCTTTTGTCTGTCCCCATGCCGCCATCATTCCGGTTCTGGCCACGGATGTCGAGCTTGCCGGAGCGCCGGCGACTTTCGAGACCCGCCCGTCCCTGGGTAAAGAGTTGAAAGACTATAAGTTCAGAGTACAGGTCAATACCCTGGATTGCCAGGGATGCGGCAACTGCGCGGATATCTGTCCGTCCAAGAAAAAAGCCCTGGTCATGAAACCCATTGAAACCCAGACCGCGGTTCAGGTTCCCAACCATCAATTTTCTTTAACCATTCCGGTAAAAGATAATTTATTAAAACGGGATTCGGTCAAAGGCAGTCAGTTTGTAAAACCCCTAATGGAATTTTCCGGTGCCTGCGCCGGCTGCGGGGAAACTCCCTATGTCAAGGTGCTGACACAGCTCCTTGGCGAACGCATGATCATCGCCAATGCAACCGGGTGCAGCTCGATCTGGGGAGCGCCGGCGCCTTCAACACCGTATTCGGTGAACAAGGACGGGCATGGCCCGGCCTGGGGAAATTCCCTGTTTGAGGATGCCGCGGAATTCGGGTACGGAATGGCCATTTCAGTGGGTCAGCGCAGAAATAAACTGGCGGATCTGATGAAGGCGGCTCTGGATACACCGGTATCGGATGCGGTTAAAAGTGCCATGACCGGCTGGCTGGGCGCCATGAATGACGCCGATGCATCCAAGGCTTTCGGTGATCAGTTGAAAGAACTTCTTTCCGGAATGCAGCGAAACCGCCTGATGGATCATATCTACGGAATGAAAGATCTTTTTGTGAAAAAATCCATATGGGCTTTCGGCGGCGATGGCTGGGCCTATGACATTGGTTACGGTGGTCTGGATCATGTCATTGCCTCAGGGGAAGATGTCAATATTCTGGTCATGGATACCGAAGTCTATTCCAATACGGGCGGCCAGGCTTCAAAGTCCACGCCAAGCGGCGCAGTAGCCAAATTTGCCGCATCCGGTAAGAAAATCGGGAAAAAAGATCTGGGCCGGATTGCCATGACGTACGGGTATGTATATGTGGCTTCGGTAGCGATGGGTGCAAATAAACAGCAGCTCTTAAAGGCGTTTATGGAAGCGGACCGATATCCAGGGCCGTCTATCGTTATCTGCTATGCGCCCTGTATCAATCAGGGGATAAAAAAAGGCATGGGGAAAACCCAGCTTGAAGAGCAGCTTGCGGTTCAGGCCGGATACTGGCCGCTTTACCGGTATAACCCGCTTCTGGCGGATGAAGGGAAAAATCCGTTTACCCTGGATTATGACAAGGCCCCGGATGGAACCCTTCAGACATTTTTGTCCGGTGAAAACCGCTACGCCCAACTTGAAAAGTCGTTCCCTGAAGAGTCGAAAAAACTTCGCGTTCAGATCGAGAAGGAACTGCTTCAACGGTTTGAAACCCTGAAGCAGATAGCCGATCCGCAGGCAGTGTGCAAGTCTGAAGGATAAGAAGACCGGAGTCAGGAGCCAAAAGCTTCTGACTCCTTTTTTCTGATCCCTTGCTTATTTCATCTATTGTCTGTCGTCCGTCCTCTGCCTTCAGATTCCTGAGATAATCGATAGACCGTCTCGATTTCCTGCAGGGTCAGATCAAACGCCCTTCGGCTCAGATAATTGACCGTTCCTTTCCGCACGAGTACCCATCCCATGCTGGCGGCCATGCCCGCCGGAGTTGTCTTTTTGATCAGCCGGTATATGAGCAGCGGCCATTGCATCCATTTATAGACGTTCCAGGATTTCTTTGCGTAAGTTCCGGCCTGCCGAAAGAGCGGGTGCTCCGTGGCTGCTTTGACGCTGAAAAGATACCTGAGTTCTATGCGGTGAAGACGGTTGACAATCGGCAGCTTCTCCGTGTCGCAAATCGATTGCAGCCAGAATTGGCATCTGACCAGAATCGGACCCAGTCTGGCTTCTTCAACCGGTTCCGGATTATCTGGAAAATACGTTCCGGCGATCACCCCAAGCGCATCTCCAAAACCGGATTTCCATTCCGTGTATCCGGGAGATGAGAAAATCAGGGTGTTGACGCCTACCAGGCGATTACGAATCTCCTGAATGTGGGGATCCGTCGGACGGGATTCCGGCTCAATCAGTTCCGCCAGATCCTCCAGATCCTGTTCGATTTCCCCTGCATCCTGAGGTATCGCCTCATGCCGGGATTCATGATCATATGCCAGAATTGCCTGCTTACCGGCAAACAGATAAATATCCATTAAAAAGAAACGGGTCAGGGATAAAATCGTCAACTGATTGGAAAGATAAATCAGCCAGGAAAATGGATCCGGCAAGAGGATGAGCCGTAGCACATTGGCGTGGTTGATCCATCTGCGGTAGCGGATATAGACCTGAACCACCCGATACCTGCTGATTCTGTCATACCAATTCCAGGCTTTTCGAATATGCCGGATGCGAATTTTTTGAAACCGTGAAAACCCCGGCCTACGCAGAATATCCTGAAGCCGCTCCACAGCGCTGTGAGAGGTGCGGATCAGGCTTCCGGCGGTCACACAAAGCTCCGGCTTTTCCTGATCCGGATGAAACGCAGCGGCAATATCCCGCAGATACCCGCTAAATCCGGCAAGCTCATTGATTTCCGGAAACCCTGCCTGCCAGATTCCCCGGCAACGATTCAATACCACCTGAATCGCCTGTTGCCGGCAAGGTCCGGCAGTGTAAAGCTCATCCTTTAATTCCCTGAATTCATGTTTTAATGACCGCTTCCACTGAAGCAATCCGCGAAGACGCCACACTATGGTCAGAGTGGCCAGCGCAATCAGCAGCGCGGCGATCCCAAGTCCGCTGTGAAGAATATGATAGAACCGGATGGGGTCCACGGGGAAATCCTCTTGCTTTCAGTATCGAGTGTGTCGTATACAAGCCGGGCCTGATGCCAAGATTCGGGCGGCTTAATCTCTTGTTTTGATGCATATGCCCATATCCTCTCTCAAGAAATTGATTTCCGCCTTCGAGTTATGGAGCATCCGGTTTTTACAGGGTGAAACTGAACATGCTGCCGCGGCCGAGGCCTTCGGATGCGGCCCGGATTCTGCCGCCGTGATTTTCCACGATCCGTTTGACCAGGGCCAGGCCCAGGCCGCTGCCCTTGGTTTCGGGGTCGAGCTTTTCAAACAGGCCGAATAGTTTATGCCGGTGCTTCGGGTCGATGCCGATGCCGTTGTCGCGGACAAAAAAGACAATTTCGTCGCCTTCTATGGTCATGCCGATCTCCACTTTTGGCGCGGGCTGATCGCCCATGAATTTTACCGCATTATCCACCAGATTCTGAAAAACCTCCACCAGTCGGCGGCGCTCGCCGGTGACATCGACCGGTTCCACCGTGACTTCGACCTTGACACCCCGTCGGGCTATTTGTCCAGCCACAAGATTCAGGGCCTCTTCCACGATGGACAGAAGCGGTGATGTCACGGCATCGCACACCACGCGCCCGATGCGCGACAACTGAAACAGTTCATCGAGCAGACTGGCCATCTTCCCGGCGGCGGCGCGGATATGTGTCATATCCTTTTCGATTCGCTCCGCGTTTTTTGAGTCCATGTCCTGCTCCAGATAATCCAGAAACGTCTCGATCGTGATGAGCGGGCTCTTCAGGTCGTGCGAAACGGAATAGTTAAATCGCGTAAGCTCCTCATTTGTTTTCCGAAGATCCTGCTCGCTTTTCCGCAGAAATTTCTCGGCCCGCTTGCGGTCGGTAATGTCTCGGGCGATGCCAAGAACACCTGAGAGATTACCTTCAGCATCCAACATCGGCGTCTTTATGGTCTCAAACAAGGCGCGATGACCATCGTCGGCAAAGGTAAGCCATTCCTCGTTTTTGCTGGACATGCCTGCTGCCATGGCCTTGCGGTCGTGCTCCCGGAAAAAGTCGATGGGCTGACGCTTACCCCTGGGCTGGGTCTGCTCCAGGAGCTGCAGGTTGCCGTTAATAAAGGCCATGTCCCGGTTGGGCGGAATGATGTAGGTGCAGTTGGGCTTCACCGGCATGCCGTCCTCGACCTCAAAGACCTGCATGCGGGTATAGCGCCGGATCAGATCGGAGAGAATGCTCTTGTGATCCGGGGCCAGGTGCTGCACCAGCACAAAGGCCATGCCCGGATCGACATCGGCGGGCATGGCGGAAAAAAACGCCTCGAACGCCGCCAGCCCTCCGGCCGAGGCCCCGATGCCGACAATGGGAAAACCGCTGTCCGGGGGCTCCGCCGCGGGCGCTGCTGATTTATTTTTGGCCATTTTCAGCTCCTTTTTGCGTGAAGTGCGTCTCGTTTCCGACCTTTTTACACATCTGAATCCAGGACTTCACGCACTTTCCGCTGCACGGCCTTCATGGTGAAGGGTTTGCCGATGAATTGGGCGCCGGGGTCCAGAACGCCGTGGTGTACGATGGCATTGTCCGTATAGCCGGACATGAAAAGAATCTTCATTTCCGGATGGATTTTAAGCAGCCGGTCGGCCAGTTCCCTGCCGCTCATGCCCGGCAGCACCACGTCGGTGAGCAACAGATGCACCGGGTCCCGGCGGCGCTCCAGCAGCATGAGGGCTTCGCCACCGTTGACGGCCGTCAGCACCTTGTATCCGGCTGAGAGGAGAATCTCTTTGACCAGCAGGCAGACCGCTTCCTCATCTTCCACGAGCAGAAGTGTTTCCGTGCCCCGGGCAGAAGGCTCGATCGAAGCAATCTGCTCCGTATCCGCAGCATCTGCGCTGCACGGCAGATAGATTTTAAAGGTTGTTCCCTGGCCGGGTTCGCTATAGACCCAGATACTGCCGTTGTTCTGTTTGACGATGCCGTAAACCATGGAAAGGCCAAGCCCGGTTCCTTTGCCCTTTTCCTTGGTGGTGAAAAAAGGCTCGAAAATGCGCTGCCGGGTGGCCTCATCCATTCCCTCGCCGGTGTCGCTGACGGCCAGCATCACGTATGCGCCCGGCATCACGGATACATGCCGCTGAGAAAATATCTCATCCAGTTCCACGTTACGCGTCTCGATGGTCAACTGCCCGCCCTGGGGCATGGCGTCCCGGGAGTTGATCGCAAGGTTTAAAATCACCTGTTCGATCAGTCCAGGATCCGCCTTCACATGGCCGAGATCCCCCGCAGGCTCAATCACCATGCAAATGTCTTCTCCGATCAGGCGATGAAGCATCTTTTCCATGCCTCTGACTACATTGTAGAGGCTGATCACTTTTGGTTGAACAATCGACTTGCGGCTGAACGCCAGAAGCTGCCGGGTCAGGTCGGCGGCCCGGTTTCCCGCTTTCAGAATCTGCCCGATTTCCGAGCGCAGCGGATCATCGGCATTCAGCTTCATCAGCAAAAGTTCGGCATAGCCGTTGATGATGCTGAGCATGTTATTGAAGTCGTGCGCCACGCCACCGGCCAGACGGCCGATGGCCTCCATCTTCTGGGATTCCCGCAGTTCGGTCTCGGCCCGCTTCTGCTCGGTAATGTCCGTAGCAATGTGAATGACCTTTTCCAACCGGCCCTCGGCATCGAAGATGGGGGTGCAGGAAACCAGAAAGACGCCACTAAGCGTTTCCACCTGCATTATGCATGTTTCGGCATCATGCGACTGTTTCATGGCCACAAACGGACAGTCCGGCGGGGGCCCCATGACTTCAGGCCCGTGAAAAAGCTTCCAGCACTGGCGGTTTCGATATTCCCCGATGTCCTGCCCCACCTGCTCCTCGAATTTCCGGTTACCCACAATAATCCGCTGTTCCGGGTCCAGAATGACGATGGGATGGGATATTCCATGGAAAATGGCCTCCATGTCCAGTTTGGCTTTGTGAAGGGATTCTTCCGCCTTCCGGCGATCCTGCAGCAGCGTCCATTCCCGCAGAACGCGATCGATGGTTCGCGGCATGTTCTTAAAGGCTTCGAAAGACTTCACCACGTAGTCCATTGCGCCGGACTTCATGGCCGATACCGCAATCTGTTCATCGCCGAAACTGGTCATGATCACCACCGGAAAGGGTCCGGCTTCGGGCGGGGACGTCAATATTTCGACGGCCCGGCCATCCGGCAGGTTTAAATCCACCAGGGCGATATCCGGCGGATCGTCGGCCATCGCCGTGCGATACTCCAGCAGCGTGCCGGCCGTTCGAATTTGGGTGTTGGAACCCGGATCCCGAAAAGCGCGCTCAATGGCTTCTGCGTGGGCGGGATCATCGTCGACCAGGAGGATGGACAAAGGTCGGGTGTCGGGGGATGCATGGGACTGGGTGGGGCGGGGTGGATGGCTGGAAGTCATTCTGTGCCTCCAAATGCTGTTGCTATTTCAATCAATAACCGAAACGGACTGCGATATCAAGACATGACTGAGTCTTAAGGAGCTTTGGGGTCAGCATGGTCATCACTCCGGAAACCGGTTCCATGCCAGCCAGTAAAACCCGAATGCGTCCATCATCTGGGTGAATTTCTCGAAATTGACCGGCTTGACCAAATAACTGCCCGCGCCCCTGGCGTAGGCGCCAACCATATCCGCCTCGGCTGCGGACGTGGTGAGTATGACCGTTGGTATGCACTTGAGCTTAGGATACGTTACATATTAACATAATCAATTTATCGTGGCCGTATTGTGTAATTCCATTCACCATGAAATTCATCTCTTTCGAGAGCTAATGATTGTATTTCCTTGT
>CAIVVZ010000244.1 GCA_903909505.1 uncultured Desulfobacteraceae bacterium | reverse complement strand
TCCCATCATCTGCCCACCCAAGACCTGGTAGACAAGGTGTTTGAAGAAGCCAACAGGCAAAGAGGCGGATCAGCGCCCTCAGACGACATGAGCCTGATCGCTGTTGAATTTACAAAAAATAGGTCATGAAAGAATTTGACGAAGCCATCGCATGGTATAAGCTCCTAAAAATGCATAGATTCCAGAATTTCCATGAAAGAGGAGATCATCCAAAAGAGCACCCAAAAACCGTTACTGGGGTGATTGAGAGGAAAAAGCATGAAAAAAGTGGTACTGTTCACCCTTGTTCTTTCCGTGATTGCCGGAAACACTCTGTTTGCGGCAACACCCAGAGATACCCTGGTAATGGCATCGAAACTCGATGACGTCATCACGCTGGATCCGGCGGAAGTCTTTGAATTTACCGGAGCAGAATTGACAGTCAATATGTATGACCGTTTGATCGGTTATGACGTGGAGGATGTGAGCAAGATCCACGGTGTCGTTGCTGAAAGCTGGGATATTTCCGAAGACGGAAGGACTTATTCCTTCAAGATCGTGGACAGCATGAGATTTGCGTCCGGTAACAAACTGACCGCGGATGATGTTGTTTTTTCACTTCAGCGGGTGATCCAACTGAACAAGTCTCCGGCATTTCTGCTGACCCAGTTCGGATTCACCCCGGCAAACATGAATGAACGAATCGTTAAGAATGGAGATTATTCAGTTAAGCTGATTATCGATAAACCCTATGCGCCGACGTTTTTCCTGTATTGTCTGACATCGACCCCGGGTTCCATCGTGGATAAACAGGAGGTGTTGAAGCATGAGGAAAACAGCGACATGGGATATGGCTGGCTGAAAACCCATTCCGCCGGTTCGGGCCCCTTTGCGTTGACATCATGGAAACCCTCTGAAATCCTCATCATGGCCGCTAATGAGCATTTCCACGGTAAAAAAACTGCCATGAAGCGCATCATCATCCGGCACATCTCGGAGTCCGCCACCCAGAGGCTTCTCCTTGAAAAAGGGGATGTTGACATCGCAAGAAATATTCAGCCGGACGATCTCAAGGGGCTTGCCGGAAATCCGGCTATCAGGATCCGAAAAAAAGCCAAGGGTGCAATCTACTATCTGGGTCTGAACCAGAAAAACCAGTACCTGAAGATTCCCCAGGTCAGACAGGCCCTGAAATACCTCATCGATTACGCGGGAATGGAATCCACCTTCTTAAGCGGCAAGGCCGTGGTGCATCAGGCATTCCTTCCCAAGGGATTCCTTGGCGCACTGGAAGAGACGCCTTTTTCGCTGAATGTCGAAAAAGCAAAGGGCCTTCTCAAGGAAGCCGGTCTTGAAAAAGGCTTCACCGTGACCATGGATACGCGGAACACGGAGCCATCTACATCGATGGCCCTGGCCATTCAGGCTACATTCGCCCTGGCGGATATCAAGCTGGAAATAATTCCCGGTGAAGGCAAGCAGGTCCTTACCAAATACCGTGAAAGAGCTCATGATATCTTCATCGGCCGCTGGGGACCCGATTATATGGATCCCCATACCAACGCGGACACCTTTGCCAGAAATCCGGATAATTCGGATGCGGGACAGTCAAAAACCATGGCCTGGAGAAATGCCTGGGACATTCCCGATATGACCCGGAAAGTCGATGCGGCGATTTTGGAAAAAGACGGGAAAAAGAGGGCCCGGATGTATCTTGAAATTCAGAGGGAGCATCAACAGAGCGCTCCCTTTGTCATCATGTTCCAGGATATTGAAATTCTGGCAGAGAGATCCAATGTGACCGGTTTTATTCTGGGGCCCAGCTTCGACAGCAATTTTTATCGTTTTATTACCAAATAAGATGAGCTTATAAAAAGCCAAAACGGATCGATGGCGAATTTTATTCATCACGGACAGTTTTCGAAGATCCTGAACCATGCCGTCGGAATGGTTGCCATGGTCGGCATGACGTTCCTCGGGCTTCTTCTGGTCACTTTTCTGATCGGACGGGTCGTGCCCATTGATCCGGTTCTGGCCGTGGTGGGAGATAAAGCCTCAGTGGATGTCTATGAAAAGGTGCGCCTGGGACTGGGACTTCATCTGCCGCTGTGGCAACAGTTTTTTGTTTATATTAAATCGGTACTTGCCGGGGATTTCGGGGTTTCGGTGCTCACCTCCAGACCCGTGCTCGAAGATATTGCGCGGGTGTTTCCGGCCACCATGGAACTTGCCGTGATTGCGACCTTGATTGGTGTTTTATCGGGGGTTCCCCTCGGGATTTTTTCCGCAGTCAAACAAGGAAGCCTGCTGGATCACCTTGCCCGGATCACGGGTCTGCTCGGATATTCCCTTCCGATTTTCTGGTTGGGACTCATGGGGCTCATGGTGTTTTATGCACACCTGAATCTGCTGCCCGGGCCTGGCAGGGTGGATGTCTTCTATGAGAACATGGTCAATCCGGTGACCGGTTTTTTGTTGATCGACTGTATCCTTGCCGGGGAATGGGACATCTGTCGGAATGCGCTGTCCCATATCATTCTGCCGGCATCCCTTCTGGGTTATTACAGCATGGCATATCTGAGCCGAATGACCCGTTCTTTCATGATCGAGCAATTACGCCAGGAGTACATCCTGACGGCCAGGGTCAAGGGCATTGCCGAATGGCGGGTCATCTGGGGACATGCGCTGGGCAATTGCCGGATTCCTCTGATTACGGTCATCGCTTTGAGCTTTGGCAGCCTTCTTGAGGGCTCCGTCCTTACCGAAACCGTATTTTCATGGCCCGGGCTTGGGCTGTATCTGACCAATTCGCTCCTGAATGCCGATATGAACGCGGTTCTCGGCAGCACCCTTATTGTGGGTTCGATTTTTCTGGGGATTAATCTATTCTCCGATTTTCTTTATAAATTTCTGGATCCAAGGGCCAGATAGTTTTTTAGAGAGCCACAACCATGACGGACATTACCGGCACAAACAAATTTAATCCGAGGGGCTGGCTGCTTTCCGATGCGCCCGGATCGGCTTTTCAGGCCTGGGCCGGGCGGGTCTATTCGGGGTGTCTGGATTTTTCGAATAACAGACTGGCGGTTCTGGGGATTTCCATCATCCTTGTCTTGATTCTTGTCGCAATTTTTGCCCCGTTCATTGCTCCTTTTGATCCCATTCTTATTGATCTGAGAAACAGGCTTCAGCCGATATCCGCAAGTCATTTTTTTGGAACCGATGAAGTGGGAAGGGATATTTTCAGCAGGGTTGTCTTTGGCTCCAGATTGACCCTGTATGTGGTTGGGTTGGTTGCCATCATCGCCGCACCGGTGGGCATCGTGATCGGCACGGTATCCGGCTATCTGGGAGGGAAAATCGATATGCTCCTGATGCGGATAACCGATATCTTCCTGGCATTTCCCAAACTGATTCTCGCCCTTGCCTTTGTCGCGGCCCTGGGACCCGGTATCGAAAACGCGGTGATTGCCATTGCCGTCACATCCTGGCCCCCTTATGCCAGAATCGCCAGGGCGGAAACCCTGACCCTCCGCAATTCGGATTTTATCCATGCCATCAAACTGCAGGGCGCGGGTTCCTTCAGAATCATTACGGGCCATATCATGCCCCTTTGCATTTCTTCGCTCGTTGTCCGGGTGACACTGGACATGGCGGGCATTATCCTGACCGCCGCGGGCCTGGGGTTTCTGGGCCTGGGCGCTCAGCCGCCGTCACCGGAATGGGGTGCCATGACATCCAGCGGCCGTGCCTATATTCTGGACTGCTGGTGGCTGATCACCATGCCGGGAACAGCGATTTTCATTGTCAGCCTGGCTTTTAACCTGCTCGGAGACGGATTGCGGGAAGTTCTGGATCCCAAAAAAGAGAATTGACCATGGGTGCCGACATACTCCTCAACATTAAAAACCTGAATGTCGTCTTTACGGGTCCCAAAGGGGATTTTCACGCGGTCAAGGACATCTGCTTTTCCATGGGAAAACAGAAAATCGGTATTGTGGGGGAATCCGGGTCCGGAAAGACGGTTACGGGCAGGGCCATATTGAAACTGCTGCCCGCCTCGGCAAGAATCTCCGCGGATGCCATTGAATTCAACGGTCAGGACATTTTGAACAAAAGCGAAAAAGAGATGAGGGGTATCCGGGGCAAAGGAATCACAATGGTCATGCAGGATCCCCGGTATTCCCTGAACCCGATCCGGACCGTGGGCAGGCAGATAGCAGAATCGTACCTGGCGCACAGAAACGTATCCGGAAAAGAGGCTGTACGGCATACCCTGGAAATGCTGGAAGCCGTCAGGATCAGAAAGCCTGAACGGGTGTACGGGCTTTACCCTCATGAAGTCTCGGGGGGAATGGGCCAGCGGATCATGATTGCGATGATGCTGATCCCGGAACCCGCCCTTCTCATTGCGGATGAACCCACATCGGCATTGGATGTGACCGTACAGCTCCAGCTCCTGGCGATCCTGGATGATCTGGTGACCCGGCGGGGCATGGGGCTGATCTTTATCAGCCATGATCTGGAACTGGTCTCCTCCTTCTGCGACCGGGTGATTATCATGTATGCCGGCAGGATCATGGAGGTGTGTGAGGCAAAGGATCTCCACCAATCCCGGCATCCCTATACCCGGGGATTGCTGAACTGCCTGCCGAGAATCACCGGCAACGCGGATCTGCTGCCAACCTTGAAACGGGATGATGCCTGGCTCAAGGCGTCTTTTTCGTATTAAGGAAGAACTGATAATCCCCATGCTGAAAATAATCAACCTCAATGTGGTGTTTGGAACCGGCGCTGCTCGAAACCATGCGGTTAAAAATGTATCCCTTGAAATTGAAAAAGGGAAAAGTTTTGGACTTATCGGAGAATCCGGTTCCGGTAAATCCACGGTTCTAAATTGCATTACCGGACTTCTTGGCTGCTGGACCGGGGAGATCCGGATCGACGGCAGACCCCTGAAGATCAAAAGGGAGTTGTCTTTTTACAGAAACGTTCAGATGGTTTTTCAGGATCCGTATGGATCGCTTCATCCCAGGCATACCATCGACCGGACACTAACGGAGCCGGTGGCCATTCACGGGCTGGGTGATGCCAATCAGCGTGTTGAAAAGATTCTGGATGAGGTGGGCCTGGGCAATCGTTTCCGATTCAGATACCCCCATCAGCTTTCCGGCGGGCAGAGGCAGCGGGTCGCCATTGCCCGGGCACTTATTCTTGAACCTGAAATCATCCTGCTTGACGAGCCCACCTCGGCCCTGGATGTTTCCATTCAGGCCGAAGTTCTGAATCTGCTCAAACAGGTCCAGAAAAAACGGACCCTGACCTATTTTCTGGTGAGTCACGATCTGGCGGTGGTTTCCCATATGTGCAACACTATTGCGGTCATGAATCAGGGCGCCGTGGTTGAACATCTCACCCAAAAGCAGCTGAAGGAGAGGGATATCCAGCAACCCTATACCCTGCAACTGATGGCGGCCAGTCGGGGATTTGGCCGGGGATTCGATCGGTGATCAATAAAAGACAAAAACAGGATGCAACCCATGAAGCTCCTCGAAATTCAGGCGGAAACAATTTTAATTCCATTGAAACAGCCCTTTACAACCGCGCTGCGCTCTGTTGACCGCATTGAAAATGTCTGCGTGCGCATTACAACGGACACCGAGCATACCGGCTTTGGCGGGGCGGCACCCACCGCAATCATCACCGGGGAGACCGTTCCTTCGATTCTGGGCGCTTTAAAACACATCCATGACAGTCTGAGCGGCATGAACATTGAAGACGCCGAGATTATTTTTCAGAAGCTTAACGCCTGCATGATCGGGAATCATTCGGCAAAAGCGGCTGTTGACATGGCCGTGCACGATCTTCTGGGGAAACAGTACGGACTTCCCCTGTTCCGGCTCCTGGGCGGTACGGCCGGCCCTCTTGAGACCGATATGACCGTCAGCATGGACTCTCCGGAGAAAATGGCTTCGGACAGCCTGGAAAAGGCCAGGCAGGGCTTTGGAATTCTTAAGATCAAGGTGGGAAAGGACCCGGCTCTGGACATCAGCCGAATAATGGCTGTCAGAAAGGCGGTCGGTCCAGGCATCAAGCTCAGAATCGATGCCAATCAGGGCTGGAAACCCAAGGAAGCCGTGGTTGTAATCAATCGGTTGTCAAAGGAAAACGCTGATATCGAACTGATCGAGCAACCGGTTTCCGCCAAGGATTATGCCGGAATGCGGTTTGTCAGAGACCGGGTGGATATTCCCGTTATTGCGGATGAAAGCGTATTTTCCGCGACAGATGTCCTGAGACTGATCGAGATGCAGGCTGCCGACGGCATCAACATCAAGCTGATGAAATGCGGGGGCATCTTTAATGCCCTTAAAATAGCCGCACTCGCGGAATCCGCCGGCCTGACCTGCATGGTGGGTTCCATGATGGAAAGCAGCCTCAGCGTTACCGCTGCGGCTCATCTGGCCTGTTCAAGGAGCGTTATCGGAGCGTATGACCTGGATGCGCCTCTTTTTTGCGGTATCAATCCGGTTCGGGGCGGTATTCACTACAGGGCTTCAACTATAACGATTCCAGACGGACACGGGCTTGGAATCAGCAGCATACTGTCATGAGGCATCTGCTGTTTCTGATCGTCCTATGTATGGGTTGTTTCGCCTGCACCGGTGATGAGCCTGCCCAGAAAATCGATTTAAGTAAAAGGGAAGCCGTCGAGGTCAGGGATGCGGATGATGCCATCACCTACGCGTATTTGCCGCAGTATTCCCATTCGGTTTCTTATCTGCGCCACAACCTTCTGGTGGAATATCTGAAAAAAGAAACCGGCTTGAATATTCGGCAGGTTTTTCCGGACAC
>CAIVVZ010000243.1 GCA_903909505.1 uncultured Desulfobacteraceae bacterium | reverse complement strand
GTTTTTTGCAGCCTGCATGACAAAAAGCCACGGCTGATAAGGCGCCTTATCAGCCGTGCCGAACGGAGCGACTTGCCCCAAGGCTTTAAGCGACCGGCCGCAACCCATGAAAGATCATAGGGGCCACATCACCCGGCGGGCGGGGGATCAAAATGACAGAATACCTTTCTGCTTTTTTGTCTCGCTTCCCCGATAGAACATCTGTGGTACGCTCCCCGGCATTTCGGGGAGCGTACCACATGCACCCAACGTCCAGGGTGCTCCAGCTTTTATTCAAATAGGTCAAGCGGCTGTCGGGGCGGGTGCGGAGGCAGCATTCTCAGCGCGAAGCGTCCGCCCCGGCTGCCGCGCCATCCGCTGTGGGTGGTGGGTGGGCAATATCAGATAAAGACGGAGGGCGGCCGCTGAACAGCCAATACAACTGTGATGTGGCCGCCCGACTCCCTTGTTCTGTTGCTTTTATCAAAGAATGACGGAGCGCGGCCTCAGCAAAGCCATCTCAACTTTGCATAGGCCGTGCGACTCATGGCGCTTTGAATGAATGCATTTCGCCCAAAGAGGTCGAGGTGTGGCAGGGCAGATTTTTGTCCGGACACGCCGGTTGGCACCGTCAGTGACTTAGAGTGCTTTTTTTTTTCATCCAGGTTAAAAAGGTCGTCGTCTAGGCGCTCCCGTGCTTTTCGGGAGCGCCGGTCTGAACTAAACATGGCACGCGGCTTTTGTTTTTCCGTCCCGGCTGAAAAGGTCGACGCCTAGCCGCTCCCTGTCTTTTTGCAGGGAGCGGCGGTCAACACCGAACGCGGCCTGGCGGCTTTTTATAAAATAATGTCTAAGCCGGTCACGTAGCGCAGCGGAGTGTCCGGCGCCTCCTTATTGCTTGTCTGTAGAAACTGAAAAGATCGTCGCATAGGCGCTCCCCGGCTTTTTGGGGAGCGCCTGTCTGCACCACACATGTCATCTGTGCTTTTCCGTGGCGTTCCCCGATCGTGGACTTGAAGGCGGTCACGTAGCGCAGCGGAGTGTCCGCCTGAACGACACCGCACGTGCCGTCTGGGATTTTCCGTGGCGCTCTCAGAAAAGTGGACTTGAGGCCGGTCACGACCAGTTGGGAGTGACCGGCCGAACGGCACCTCAAAAACACCCCATGTGGAGCGCGGGTACGAATCCGATAGCGGCAGCGACCCGCGAGCGTTAGGGGGGCTGGAGGGAAGTTCCGCCGGCTTTTTGGCGGGACCGAAGCGAAGCGGAGCCGGAAGACACCCGACGGCGAAGCCGGAACGCCCATACCATTATGCTGTATAGCCATAACATGTAGTACCACTACTACCTCCAGTTCCACCACCAGATACACACCCGCCGCATTCACCCACAATTAAACACCCGCTCTGGGGCGCTAGTGGGGAATCCAAACAACACATATCACAACATCAACTACACCTCGACACGCTTTTGCTTTTGCTTTTGCTTGTCTGGCGGAACTGCACCCAATGAAGTAGCGGCGAGCCCTTTGCCTTTTTGCAAAGGGCGTGACGCCTGCACCTCACGAGGGGAATCGCCATCAAATATCAAATGCTTTTATCCTTTCAGGATGGAGCCGAAGGCGACACCTGGCAGATATAGCGACAGAATACCAAAAGAATAGCGGCGCGCTTCTTGCGGCTTTTTTTGCAAGAAGCGTGACGCCATCTCCTCACGTCCAGCCTGCACCCTACCCGGCGCAAATCACCACAAGAACATTCAAGGCGTCACACGTCCAAACTGCGACCATCAAACTGACAATCAACCCATAGCAGATACCGGGAGAACCACGGAACGGACCAGCGGCGCGGCCCTTGCAGGCTTTTATCGCAAGGGGCGTGCCGCCTGCTCCCGTTCAAAACTTCCTTCATCGACTCATCACATGGAACTGCACCCTGAACTTCTCAAGAAGCATCGAATTGTTATTTCTACTCATCTTTCAATTACCATCAACATTCATGTTTTCACTTTTTTATCATTTTCCATCATTCCATGTCAAAAATGGGTCCTTTCCGATCATTCAAATCCATACGGGTGCCCCACTTGCACCATTCCCCCAGATTTCCCCCAAAATTCATTATAAAGTGAAGGGACCCACGAGCAAAAAGGCTTTTAACAACGCCGTAATCGATCTGGCGCAGTCTTGGAGATATATTTTGATGAAACACTTTCAATCGGCACAACCGACGAATCTGAGCCCCGGTTAATTAGCCACTTATAGGGTGTATGATTTTGCCGAGCAGCGCTGACGGATGCCGTATTTGGACGCATTGCGGCAATGAGATTTTTATGGGACATATGGGGAAAACAGCAGATCGCAAAGCAAAAATTGCTGTAACGCTTACAACGGTGGCGGATGGCTGAAGTTATGGAACTAAATAGCTCTTGATTACATCCCGAGGCTCTGCTATTCAGAAAGCTTCAGAAATCAATTTGTTATCATAACCTGATCTGAAATTTCCCGATATGCTGGATCAGATCCGGTATTCCAGCATCCCAGTTATGGAAGCCGGTTTTCTCCGGCATGACGGGGACCAGCACCATTGATAACCCCGAGCAGTAAACATTACGCATCGAACTCCAACAATTTTGGGAGGTGGTGGTGAAAAGCATTCTGGATTCCTGCATACCCCGAGATGACATTCTCAAAGGAACATTCAACCCGGAAATATTTACGGCCTCGCTGGGAGCGGTAATCAGGGGTTACCTTGTAGAAGGATCAGGATTGCATTCGGTTTACAGCAATGCAGAAAATTTTTTCCGGGACGCCACTTACCCGTCCCAGGGGCTGAAAACGGTTGTTCAGGAAGTATTTTTACGGCTCTCCGGCAACAACACGGTCCCGGCCATCCATCGACTGGAGACAGGATTTGGTGGCGGAAAGACCCATACACTCATCGCCTGTGCTCACATTGGATTCAGGGGCAACGAATTGAGCACGGTTGTGGGTGATATCTTGGATCCGATGATGTTGCCCGCTCCGGGTGAAGTTTGCGTGGTGGGCATCGCCGGCGATAAACTGCCAGTTCACAAGCCCAAAGGGACCCAATTGCTGCCGCATACTTTATGGGGTGAAATAGCGTTTCAGGTTGGGGGCGAGTCCCTGTATCGGGCAGTGGAACAGGATGCGGAATCTTATGCGGCTCCTGGCGAGAATTATTTTGAGGCGGTTTTTGCCGGTCGCAAGGTCCTTTTGATGATCGATGAGATGGCCCAGTATGCCGCCCGGTTCTCTGCCGCCCTTCCTGAAGCTAGGCAGCAACTGGAAGCATTTCTGCTGCCGCTCCATGGATATGCCAGAGAGCATGCCGGACTTGCGATCGTTGAAACATTGGCAAGCGCCAGGGACGCATTTGCCAAACAAACAAAAATACTGGCGGAACTGCTTTCCCAGGTCACGGGCAAAGATATCGACCAGGACGCTGCGCTGGGTATTGGCCAGCAGGCCATCGACGGGATCTCCAGCGTTGTGGCCCGGGATGCCACGGCTGTGGTGCCGGTTCAACATACGGAAATATCCCGAGTGTTGGCTAAACGGCTGTTTACAAGCATCGATAACGCCGCGGCAGTTGAGACCGCAGGCTTGTATGCGGAAATGTATCGTAAGAACAGCTCCATGCTCCCCGATGAAGCCCTGCGTGCGGATTACCGAGAGCGGTTGTCGGCAATGTATCCCTTTCACCCCACTCTGATCAATTTTCTCAACAACAAACTGGCCACTTATGAGAATTTCCAGAGTACCCGAGGGGTGTTGCGGGTACTGGCCTTGGCGGTAAGAGCCATTTGGGAAAAGCAAAAGCATGTCCCCATGATTCAGACCTGCCATCTGGATCTCCGCGATACCCGCACGGTGAACGAGGTGATCGGCCGTACCGGAGCTGGGGATCTGTTGGCGGTTCTCAATGCCGATGTCGGCGGAGCGGATACGGACAGTCTGACCGGGGGCCTTAGCAATGCCGAGATAGCCGACCGGCGAAACCCTCACCCCGAAGGCTGGACCATGTACGAATACACGTGGAAAACGGTTTTTTTACATAGTCTGGTGGGTCGGGAGCAGGAAATCGGATCCAACATCTTTGGTCTCACGGAACAGGACGCTTTGTTGGAGGTGTCCTTTCCCGGACTGACCCCTCCCCAAGTAACCGAAGCCCTCAAAGAGATCGGCAATAGCGCGTTTTATCTGCGGTTCAACCAGGGCCGCTATTACGCCAGTCTGGATCCATCAGTCAATATCGCCCTGGCCAAGATCCGTCGGTCATTGGCTACGTTGGAAATCGACGCTCTCCTCGATGCGGTTTCCCGTAAGGTGGTCAGCGTGGATGCCAAAGCGTTCAAGGTCGTTCATGATGTCGCTTTCCCTGAAAACATTCCGGATAATACCGGAAAACCGGTATTGGCGATCGTGGGGCTGAACGCCGGTGAAGTAGATATAAACGACATGGTGACCACTGCCGGTCCGAATCGCCCCCGCCTGGAACAAAACCATGTGGTAATCCTGGTTCCGGAAACAGTCATCGCCCGTGTCAAAAGACAGGGCCAGGAGCCCCTGTTTGGAATCCAGTCGGAAACAGCCAGAACGGCCGCAGAGAATTTAAAGGATCTGGCACGCACGGTCCTTGCCATGCGAAAGCTCGATAAGAATCCACAGGCGCATGGCATTCAACCTCAGAAACTCCAGAATGAGGATTTCAAGCAGCGGTATCGGGAGCGCGAAAAGGCGATTGAAACAGTGGTTACGGAATCTTATCGCCAGCTCTGGTACCCTTCTGCCGGAGGACAGATCGTGTTTAAAGAAATTCGAACCGCCGGCGGTGAAAGCGGCATGGCGGTGTTGGAACAGATTCGGAAAACACTGGTCGAAGATGGTGAACTGATAACACCCGAGCGCGTTAATGGCGAAAGTCTGGCAAGCCTCCGAAAGCTGTTTTTTAGCAGAGAAGAAACCGTGCGGGTGGGAGTGCTTCGCGAAAATTTTGCACGCCTGCGAAACTGGCCCATGTTGGAATCCCGCCAGATACTGGATCAGGTCATTCGCGACGGTGTGGCGCGGGGGATGTGGTGCCTGTTTTTAATGGGTGGAGAGCAGCAGGCAATCCGGCCGGAGATGTTTTTCAGTCGAGAAGACGAAGGGGTTCCCTTACATCAGGAGATTAAAGATGACCAGGGGATTGTGACCCCTGAAGGAGCCATCCAACGGGGATGGACCAAAGGAAAAGAACCGGATCCTTCCCAGGTGGAAAACTGGGTACAGACAGTGTCCTACGAAATGCGATCCGCTACTATGAGTCAGATTAAAGACATCGTCGCCGACCGTTTCGGTGCGATTTCGGATGAGAAGATATCCGCCGCTGTTTCAAAGCTGATGCAAAAAGAGCGAATTCTGGCTTACAAAGGCACTGTAAATCAGGAACAGAAACCAGAACTCATCGGCGGAGATGGTTCGGTATTCTTCAAACCGAATCAATCCGATGTCATTATCACACCGGCCAGTGCAGCCGAAAAAGGCTGGATTACGCATAAGAAAAAAGACATTCAGTTGTTCGGCAAAGAAGGCGCTGCCGCCTTGCTGCCGTTATTACGGCGGATCGGATCCATTTATCAAAAGGGTGGCAAAACCGGGATTAAGCTGTTGGATTTGACGGAACTGGCTCTGCCAGCCGGTGGGACCCTTCGGATCAGCCTGATGGATGCAACTCCGGAAAGCCTTAAAGCTTCCGGTGAGTTGTTTGAGGTGCTGGATGCCTTGATCAAAAAGGGGGAGCATACCGAAGCCTTTATTGAAATCAATGATCCTCAGGAGGACTGCCCGTTTCTTGAAGAACTCCTTAAAGGGAAGACGGGCAAGGTGAACTGATGACTGTCGTAAAAAAATCCAAACCAGATGAGAAAACCCATCATACCCGTTTTATAGAGCCGGAAATTTCCCACGCGCCATGGGTGCTGCGCATAACCGAACACAAAGACAAACCCGTCCCTGTATTTGTAGTGAAAGAACGCATTCATCCAGATCAGCGAACGGATACCGGCAATATGGTAGCCCCGCGATCCATACTCAGGGAGATCGGCCTGATATACGGTCCCCAACAGCAACGCGTTCTGCCGGTGATTCGTACAATCATTGGAAGAATCTGCAACAGCCAAGGGATTCCGCTGGAACTGGGACAATATGTGAACAGCCAGCGCATTACGTTCCGCGGAAACCTTCCCCTGGATGCAGAAGCCGGTTCCAAGCTTGCATTGATATTCAAACTTCAGGAGCGGATTCTGGAACTGGATCGCGTGGAGCTTATTGCCCGTCGAGTGAATCGCTTTACACGGGAGGAGGCCGGCTACTGGCTATCGCGCATAACGACATACGGAGATGCGGCCAATCGGTGGGCACTGGCAGGCATGAAAGTGATGTTGGGAGGACAGCCGGGAGACAAGGCTGTTGGACAGATGCTGGAAGGGCTAAGGGGTTAGGAGGCACAATGGTGATTACTGGTTTGAAACTGAAAAATTGGCGTAACTTCCGTGATGCTGAAGTCCGTCTGACGCTTCAGTCCTATATTATTGGTCCGAACGCCGTTGGAAAATCGAATCTTCTGGATGTATTCCGTTTTCTTCGTGATATTTGTAAGCCGTCGGGCGGCGGTTTACAGAAAGCCGTGAATGAGAGAGGAGGTATCACCAAACTTCGCTGCCTTCATGCCAGAAGGGATACCGAGGTAAAAATTGAACTTTTTTTTTCTGACCGGATGGATGATCCATTGCCTTCATGGCGGTATGTGTTGGGATTTAAACCGGAGGGAAAAGGCGCCCAGCGCCTTATGGTTTCAACAGAGGAAGTCTGGGAGGGAAAGGAAAACATCCTGTCTCGTCCCGATTCTCACGACCATAAAGATGTACTACTGTTGACTGAAACGCATCTGGAGCAGACCAGAGCCAATGGCCAGTTCCGGGATATTGCCAATTTTTTAGCCAATATCACCTATCTTCACCTGGTGCCCCAATTGTTGAAATTCGGTGACAAGATAGGGGGAAACCGACTTGAAAATGATCCTTTCGGGCAGGGATTTCTGGAACAAATCGCCTCGTGTCAGAAAAAAACACGTGATGCGCGGTTGCTTAAAATCTGCAGAGCGCTTTCCGTTGCAGTGCCGCAATTTAAGGAACTACGTTTTAAAGCAGACGAAATAACCGGAGCACCTCATCTGGAAGCGCTTTATGAACACCACCGTCCCAATGCCGGTTGGCAGAGGGAAGAGCATTTTTCAGACGGCACATTGCGACTGTTGGGGATTCTGTGGTCTCTATTGAATGGGGATTCGCTGCTGTTGATCGAAGAGCCGGAATTGTCTCTGCATCAGGCAGTGGTCGAGCAAATTCCTTCTTTGATTCAACGTGTTCAGCGCATGACCAAGCGCCGGCGACAGATTATTATCAGCACCCATAGCGAATCTCTGCTGGGAAACAAGGGAATTGATGAACGCGGCGTCATCATTCTGGACCCCGGCCATGAGGGCACGCATATCCGACCAATCAGCAATGCTGAAAAGAAAGGTCTGGATTCGGGATTTTCTGTGGCAGATGTCGTGTTGCCCCAGACCCGTCCGAAAAAAATTGAACAGTTGGGATTGTGGGAATGACGGATCTTATTATTGCAACAGAGGATGCGTTAAGTGAAGCTGTACTGGAGCGGCTGGTAGAGGATGAGAATCAGGGAATGTGTATCGCCGTTCGTATGGGTCGCAAGGGTAATGGATATCTAAAACAGCGGATATTGGAATTTATTAAAACAGCACATGCCATCCCAGTTCTATTAATGACTGATCTGGATCATGTCGAGTGTTCGCCAGTCTTGATTGCCGATTGGTGTGGCAGGCACCAATTGCCGAAAACAATGTTGTTTCGAGTGGCGGTACGGGAGGTCGAAGCATGGCTATTGGCGGACAGGGAGGGATTTTCGAATTATTCAGGAGTTCCGGTTGAGAAAATACCACGAAATCCGGAATCCCTTGATGATCCAAAGCAAATGCTGATGAGGCTTATCCGTCGCTATGGCTATCGAAAAATCAAGGTTGAAGTTCTGCCTGATCGGGGCTCACTTGCCAAGATTGGTTTTGGATACAACCAGATACTGGGCCAGTTTGTCAGGGAATCCTGGTCTCCGGTCAGGGCTGCAAAAAATGCGGATAGTCTGGCGCGTACATGCCTCCGTTTACACGAACTTAGCGAAAGGGGTTAGGCGAATTGAATTTCCGAAATCATGCTTTTACCTTCAACCACTGAAGCTTAAAAAATTGCTTGACAAAAGGGGCGGGTTGCACAATATTGATGTTAACAACACCCGCCACGCCTCTCCATTGGAAGCGCAACCTGGTGGGTTTTTTTATGTCCGAAAGCACAAACCATTTCCTGAAACCGTCTCTCAGCCTTGATGAGCAAATCGCTTTATTGGAAAACCGCGGGCTGATCATTGAAAATCCCCAAAGACTGCATCGGTATCTTCGCTTTATCGGATACTACCGCCTGAGCGGTTATTTCCGTTATTTTCAGATTAAAGACGACCCGCTTAACAGATTCCAGCCTAACACGACTTTTGATCAGACGTTGCGATGTTATATCTTTGATCGAAAACTCCGATTGATGATCATGGATGCGGTGGAACGAATCGAAGTGGCATTTCGAACGATCGTTTCGAATTGGATGAGCCAGAAATTCGGTGCTCACTGGTATCTGGACAAATGCCGTTTTCTACCCAATTTTGACCATGAGGATTTCATAAAAAAGATTCAAAAAGAAACCGGCTACCTTAACCAGAATAGAAGAAATGAGTTTTGTTCCCACTATTTCAAAACATATTCTCATCCCAATCTGCCGCCCAGTTGGATGGTCGCTGAACTTCTATCAATCGGAACCTGGTCCAGCGTATACAACCACCTTCCCAACTCTGAAAAAAAACCGATCAGCAATACTTTTGAAATTCCTTCAGGAGTGCTGGCTTCCTGGATGCATGCAATAACGTATCTCCGTAATCTTTGCGCCCATCACATGCGTATCTGGAACCGTCTATTTACGGTTAAGCCAGCATTCGCCAAAAAATTTCAATCCCAAATGCGGGATAATCATCGTTTTTATGCATATGCCGTCATCCTGAATGTATTATTGCGAATCATTGCAGACGGCTCTAAGTGGCATCAACGCCTATATGATCTGCTTCAGGATTATGATGATCTGCCGAAAAACGAAATGGGCTTTCCGGAAAACTGGCAACAGGATCCGTTCTGGCGGATAGGAACACATAATGGAAACCATAAGAGCAAATGATCTTCGCCTGATTGAAAAAGGATTTCCCTGCCACCAGGTAGGTGCTGAAACACAGCGGGAACGGGGTGCCAGTTCTGCACTACCGCCACTCTATTTCCTTCACGTCTGGTGGGCGCGTCGGCCACTGACACCCAGCCGGGCGGCCATACTGGCTTCTCTCTTACCGGCGGACACTGATCCGGACTGGTTTCTGCGGCAACTGGGAATTGAAAAACATGTGGTGGAGATCAATGGCCAGCAGTGGACACTCGTTGGACAGCTTTTGGAGAAAATAGAAAAAGATGGCAATGGAAATGAATATTTGCCTGTTGATGATGGTGTTTTGAGGCTTTTGTCCAAAGAACAGGAAAGGCGATTCGAAAACTTTCAAACGATCGCCAGACTCAAAACCTCCAATGATTCATCAGCGAATGATCCGGTATTGTTGCGCTGGGAGTCGGAGTCTCAGCCGATACCTCAGCCCTGGCCTGGAGTTGGAGAACACTTGGTGGTTGAGGCGGTTGCTGCGGATCCGGCTTGGGCAAAAGAGCGTATTGAGTCGGAAAATTCTCATGGCATTCGCACACAAGAAAATAAGTATGGTTATGACAGGGCTTATTCGGTAGCTGCCAATTCATGTACCAACACTCAATTCACAGTGCTTGATCCAACAGCCGGAGGCGGTTCTATTCCATTTGAAGCTCTGCGTCTGGGGCATAAAGTTATCGCTAATGAATTGAACCCTGTAGCCACGGTCATTCTTCACGCAACCTTGGAATATCCGGCAAAATATGGCCCTGAACTCGAGAGTGATATTCAGCTTTGGGGAAATATCCTTCGGAATAAAATGATTGAAGCGATAGTCGATCTTTTTCCTGCTTCAGAGCTGGAAAAAGAAGAACTTTCACGCCTCAACCAATACCTTATTAAATATCCCGAACTGGTAAATGGATATTCCAAGGAGACGCTGGATGGTTTTCTTTACTGCCGCCAGGTCACCTGCCCCAATTGTGGCGGTGATGCGCCGCTGTTGAATACTTGCTGGCTGAGCAAAGAGGCAGGGAGTCAATGGGGGGTTCGGATCATTACCGATGGACAACTCCAAAATGGCAAAGTCCGATTCGAAACCTACCGGGCGGTCAGGGGAAAAGGTCCAAAGGGCGAAGATCCCGAAATGGGAACGGTAAATCGTGGGGTAGGGACCTGTGTCCATTGCCGGCAGGCCATCGATGCCGAAGAGATCAAACGTCAGGCACGCGGGGAATCTTCTGTTGGAAAATGGCATGATCGGATGTATTGCGTGGTGGCCGTTCGTTTCCAGCCGAAATTGGACAGCAAGGGGAAACCCCTTCGCTATAAAAGTGGAGATCGGGCAGGGGAAATCAAGACCGAAAAGGTGCGCTTTTTTCGCTCCCCCAATCAGCGGGACCTGGATGCATTGGTTGAAGCGGAAAAAAGGCTGTTGGATAATTGGGATCGGTGGGATGCAGCCGGGCTGATTCCAACGGAGAGCATCCCATTGGGTCATAAAACAAAGGAACCTCTCAGAGTTGGGATGAACCGCTGGTGCGACATGTTCACTCCCCGGCAATTACTGGGCCACCTGACGCTGGTGGAGGAACTCAACCGGCTGAAGCCAATCATCATCGAAGAGTTGGGTTTCGAAAAGGGGCGAGCAGTTGTAACGTATCTCCAGTTTGCCATCGATAAAGGCGTGGATTACAACAGTCGGCAAACGCGATGGATCACTCAACGTGGTCAGTTGTCTGGATCATTTGGTCGACACGATTTTTCATTAAAATGGACGTTTGGTGAAATGATTTTTAGTGGCCCACAATCCGGAGCAGCTTGGGGTCTTTCGCAAATTATTGATGCCTACAAGGGTATATCAGCCCTATCTTTCGATGATAGAACATCGTTAAATAATTCTTTAAAACCAGTTGTTCAAATTATTAATGGAACAGCAGGCTATATGCCTGATGTTCCAAGCAACTCGGTTGACTTGGTGTGTATGGATCCGCCATACTATAATAATGTTCAGTATGCAGAGCTCTCTGACTTTTATTATGTGTGGCAGAAAAGGACACTAAAAGACCTCTATTGTTTTTTTAATCGGAGACTGACGAACAAACAGGATGAAGCTGTTGCAAATCCAGACAGAGATGGAGGCAGTACAGAAGCTAAGATTAGTTACGAGCGTATAATGGGAGAGATTTTTAATGAATGTTACAGGGTCACAAAAGATAGTGGATTGATGACCCTTATGTTTACTCATAAAAGCCAAGATGCGTGGGAAGCCTTGACCCAATCACTAATACAGCATCGGTGGATTATTACTTCTGCATTCCCTGTTGAATCTGAATTTGCTAATTCACAGCATCTTATGGATAACGCATCGGCTTCAAGCTCAATCTTTTTAACCTGTAGAAAACGCATTATTGAGACCATAAATCCTGCACTTTGGACCGGCATCGGCGGAACTGGCGTTGCTCAGCAGATTCGCGAGGCCGTTACGGATGGATTGAAGGAATTTGAAAAGTTAAAACTCAATCCTGTGGATGAAATGGTGGCTTCGTACGGCAGGGCGCTGCGGGTGCTTTCTCAGAGCTGGCCGGTTCTGGACGGTGATGAGCCTGTCGGCCCTGTTCGGGCAATGAACGAGGCCAGCCGGGTGGTGTCGCAAAACCACATCCGCCGGCTTACCGGTGGTCGCCTCAAAGTCGAAGACCTGACACCCGAGGCAGCCATGGCACTGACCCTGTTCGGGATATTTGGCCTCAGTGCGTTTTCTTTCGATGAAGCCCTCAACCTGTCAAAGTCCCTTAATATCCGGCTGGAAAATAAAGGCGGCGGCTATACGGCCGAAGGACAATTCATCGGGATCAATACCCAGGCATCCGGAACGGGTCGCCGATCAGCACATGCGCAGGCCGAGGATACCGGATTTCATGCGCCACTGGTGCGAAAGGGTTCCAGCCTGAGACTGGCCAGACCCGGAGAGCGTCATTCGCGAAGGCTGGAATCCCCCCAAAACGAATGGGACCTGCTGCATGGCTTGATTATGGCTTATCGAGCAGGCGACATCCCCGTGGCCCGTGGTTACCTGCATCGCCATGCCCAGGGCAAAGAAGATTTCTTCAAAGATCTGCTGAGCGTTTGGGCCGTTGAAGTGGCGGATGAAAAACTCAAAAAAGAAGCTCAGGCTCTAATTTTTGGCCTGAAATAGCCATATGGCGGCACGGAAACGGATGGAGGCGCCATGATAAACGAAGATAAATTAAAAGACATATTGTCCGATCTGGAAGCCGATGATATCGAGCGTACAACGTCAACGACAAATATGGATAAATTTTGTCAGGCTATCTGTGCTTTTGCCAATGATCTTCCCGACCACCGCAGACCAGGCTATCTTCTCATCGGCGTTCATGACAATGGGACGCTTTCCGGATTGAATGTTACCGATGAACTGCTGAAGAACCTTGGCGGCATTCGATCGGACGGAAACGTTTTACCCCAGCCCCTCATGAACGTATCCGGTTTTGCGTTGAATGGCGGAGATGTGGCTGTTGTGGAAGTCTATCCATCGGATCTTCCGCCTGTCCGTTACAAAGGCCGCATTTACATCCGCGTAGGGCCCCGCAAGGCGATTGCCAGCGAACAGGAAGAGCGCGTGCTTTCGGAAAGAAGGGTGGCGATGGCTCGATCCTTCGATGCCCGCCCTTGTACTGAGGCAACAATTGATGACATCGCATTGGGACAATTTGATGCCTATCGCCGGCAAGCCGTTGATTTAGAAACCATTGCAGGCAACCAGCGATCTGTCGAACACCAATTGGCTTCTCTGAGGTTTTATGATCCGGAGCGCGCCTGCCCAACTTATGCGGGTATTCTGCTGTTCGGCAAAAACCCCCGTTTTTTTCTGCCAGGCGCCTATGTCCAATACATCAGGCTTCCGGGTGCGCAATTGACCGATTTGCCCGAAGATCAATCTGAAATCTCTGGAGACCTTCACACCGTGATGCATGAACTGGAGGTTCGGCTTAAACTCCTTATTCAGACAAGGATGCGCTCAGTCAGCACACTTGAGGAAAAACTTCTTCCGGACTATCCGGAGTGGGCGCTGCGCGAGCTGCTGATGAATGCAGTCATGCACCGTAACTATGACAGCAATTCGCCCATTCGGTTTTATGCGTTTATTGACCACATTGAAATTCTGAATCCAGGCGGCCTGTATGGGGAAGCTACGCAGGAAAACTTTCCGACACGAAACAGTTACCGCAATCCCGTGATTGCCGAAGCGATGAAATCTCTCGGCTTTGTCAACCGGTTCGGCTACGGTGTTCAACGCGCACAGATGCTTCTGGCACAAAACGGCAACCCTCCTGCTGAATTTGAGTTCGATCAACATTCCTTTCTGGTCAGGATATTCCGGAGGTCGGCATGAAGACTGTGGCGTTTTTCAACAACAAGGGCGGTGTGGGCAAGACATCTCTGGTGTATCATTTGGCGTGGATGTTTGCTGATCATGGGGTAAAGACACTTGCCGCCGATCTTGACCCGCAGGCCAATCTCACTGCCATGTTTCTGGATGAAGACCGTCTGGAAAGCCTGTGGCCCGACAACGAGCACCCCGACACAGTTTATGGCGCTATTCGTCCGATTATGCGCGGTATTGGCGATATCGCCAAACCTCATACAGAGATGATTACCCCGAACCTCGGTCTCATTGCCGGAGACCTTGGGCTGTCCCGATTTGAGGACAAGCTTTCGGATGCGTGGCCCCGGTGTCACAATCGCGATGAATCTGCCTTCCGTACCATGACGGCGTTTCATCGTCTTGTTCAGAGCGGAGCGGATTGGGGTGCAGAAATTGTATTGATTGATGTCGGCCCCAACCTGGGAGCCATCAATCGATCTGCGCTGATTGCCTCTGATCAGGTATGCCTTCCTTTGGCGCCGGATCTTTTCTCTCTGCAGGGGTTGAAGAATCTTGGACCCACCCTGCAGGACTGGCGCGTCATCTGGGCGGAACTTCTTCAAAAAGTACCGACTGATATCCCGATGCCCAAAGGCACGATGCAACCTGTCGGCTATATCGTCATGCAACACAGCATCCTAGACAACCGTCCGGTCAAGGCTTATAAGCGGTGGATGAATCGAATACCACTCGTCTATCGTGAAGCGGTGCTGAATGAGTCCATTCAGTCTTTACCCACGGTTGAACAGGATCCATACTGTCTGTCTTTGCTTAAACATTACAGAAGCCTGATGGCAATGGCAATGGAGGCCAGAAAGCCCATATTTTTCCTTAAGTCCGCAGATGGGGCAATTGGTGCTCACATCGAGGCTGTCAAAAGTTGTTACAAAGATTTTCAACAACTTGCAACCAGAATAGCGGCCAGTGCCGGTATTTCATTTTCCTGAGACATTATGCCAGAAAGCCCTTCCAACAATTTCAAATCTTTCCCCTGGCATTTTTCCTATAAGACATCCAGCACCGGTTCTGATGGCCGTCCGGTGGATATTCTACACGATTTTTACATTCCGGCTTTAGCCCGCAGCATCCGCTACGACCGCGTGGCCGGCTATTTTCGATCATCCTCCCTCGCAGTCGCATCCCAGGGATTTTCGGCATTTACCCAGGTCGGGGGAGGGATGCGTATGGTCGTGGGCGCGGATATGAATCCGGCCGATGTCGCGGCTGTTCTGAAAGGAGACAGTGAGCGACTGGCAGCGGCGTTGAATCGGGAGCTGAATCAGGACAGTCTGTGGCCGAAAGATGTGGAGAATGGTGTTGCACTTCTGGCCTGGATGGTGGCCAAAGGGGTCCTCGATATTCGCATTGCCTTTCGAGTTCACAAGCAAACAGGAAAGCCCCTTCCATTCGATGCTGTCGAAGATGGTTATGTTCATGAAAAATGGGCCGTTTTCACGGATGCTGAGGACAATCGCCTGTATGTGTCCGGATCACTGAACGAATCCAGAACCGCCCTCGTTCACAATGCCGAAAATATCGATGTCCACGCGGACTGGTGGGGAGACATTGAAAGAAGGCGGGCAAATGAAGCCCAGGCAGCTTTCGAAACCCTCTGGAACAATACCAATCCGCACATCCGGACGTTAACCCTGCCCGAGGCGGTTCAGGAAAAATTGATCGACCTGGGGAATACCGTCGCAAGACCCATGGAAATCGACGGCACGTCTGCCGTTTCGCCCGAAATAGAACCCCCATCAGCCATGGAGCGCCTGAGATTTTCCCTGATCAAAGACGGCCCCTGCCTGCCCGGCGGACGATTCGTGGGCATGGCCACCGCCGCGGTAGCTCCCTGGCCGCACCAGGAAGTGGTGGCCAGAAGGCTTATTGAAACCTGGCCCTACACCTATTTGCTCTGTGACGAAGTCGGACTGGGGAAAACCATCGAAGCCGGCCTGGCAATTCGATCCTTGGTTCTCTCCGGTTTGGTCAGGCGGGTGCTGATCACCCCACCTGCCAGTTTGACACGGCAATGGCAGCGGGAGATGGCCTCCAAGTTCTTTATGCCCTTTGCACGGGCATTGTCCGGTGGCACGGCCCGTCATGAGGTCATCTTTCCTCGGGAATCGACAACCGACGCTGCCAGCCTGTTTTCTCCCAATCTGTGTATTGTCTCAACCGGCCTGGTGAGTCGCAAGGAACGACAGCCCGAATTGAAAAAGTCAGCCGCTTTCGACATCGTTCTGGTGGACGAAGCGCATTATGCCAGACGCCGTAATCCCAAAAACGGCCTCCGCTCGCAACCCAGGTTCGGCAATCTTTATCGAACCATCTCCGAACATATCCGTTCGAAAACACCCTGTCTGTGGATGGCTACCGCAACCCCTATGCAGCTTGACTGGATCGAGGTGTTTGATTTATTGACGCTGACCCGTCGTGTCGGGGCCTTCCAGTTCGACCCCTCCATTACCTGGGCGTATTATCAGACCCTGGGAAGATTGGTTCAAGGCGGGAATATTGATAACGACGCCTGGGAGATGCTGCGCAGAGTCATCCTGTCACTCAAACGCCAGGATCCGATCTTATGGGATTATCTCGGAAAAACGGTGATCGATGGTCAGATGATCATGGCTGTTCGCTTGTGGCTGGAGCATGGTATTATCCCCAAAGGGATAGATCGCAGGAAAGTCCTGCGATTGATTTTTTTAGCCTCCCCACTATCGCGCGTGATGCTGCGGCATGGGCGTCCACTGCTGGATATCTACCGAGAAAATGGACAGTTGGGAGCCAATCTTGCCCGCCGCGAAATTCTGGCTGTTCCGCGTATCGTACTCAGTGGCATTGAAAAATCCGCTTACGAAGACCTGGAATATTATTGCGAAGAACTAACGGATCAGATTTCCGCCCATAACTCTTCCAGCACTTGGCGTACCAGTCTTGGATTATACCTGAGTTTTCTCAGGTTGCGCCTGGCATCCAGCCTTTTTGCGATTCGGGAAACCCTTAAAAGGCGGAAGGAAAAAGTCGCTGCCACCCTTTCCCATCTGCAGGATGCGCCCTTATGTAATGAGAAATCAGACGATTCTGAACTCTTTGCCGATCTGGAAGACGAACCCGATGAAAGGGTAATTGACGGACTTCTGAAAGACCGCTCCATTGGGGACCTGTCATGGGAACAACAGCGACTGGATCGGATGATAGCCTCTCTGGAGGATATTTCCGCAATACCGCTTAAAATGTGGGAGCTGCTGCGGGTACTGAATGAACGCAAACTTCCTGATCACCGCATCCGTCAGACGGTTGTTTTCACCCGGTTTTTCGACACCCTCAAAGATCTGGTTCATCGACTTCTGGAAATCGACCCGAAAATGCTGATTGGAACCTATTCGGGTCAGGGAGGGCAGTATGTGGATCCCCGAGGCTTTCATCTTCGCAGCACCGAACGTGATGAAATCAAACATCGGTTCTTGCGCGGCGAGATCGATATTCTACTTTGCACCGATGCAGCGGCTGAAGGGTTGAACCTTCAAACAGCCGACCTTTTGGTGAATTATGATCTGCCATGGAATCCGATGAAAGTAGAGCAACGCATCGGCCGGATCGACCGCATCGGACAAAAATATGAACGCATATCCGTACTGAACCTGTGTTATGCCGACTCGGCGGAGCAAATCGTATACGAGCGACTGCTTCAACGATTGGTACAGGCCGGATATGTGGTAGGAATGCAACAGGTCTCCATGCTGCCGGTCACCCGGGAAGAATTCAACGATCTGGCCGCCCGCACGCTAACCCCAGAGGAGCTGGAGGTCCGTGCCAAAGAGCGCATTCAGACCCAGAAAGAACAGACCCAATGCATGGAAATACCGTCCAAGGATCTCTTCGAAATCTACATGCGCCTTAAGGGACTATCTGACCGAAAACAGGAGCCCATAACTCTCGACACCATCTGGCAGGCGATAGCTGAATCACGATATCTCAAGGAGTTGGGGTGTGTTGTTTCCAGTGATCCGGCGATCCGAACCATTACCTTGTGTGGGTCCGACAACTTTCTTGATGGCACCGTGCTCACACCGGATCGGGATTTGTTTGAAAAAGGCTTGAAAGACAGTGAAAAATCGCCGTTTTTTTCCAGCTACGGAGATCCAGTTTTTGAAAAAATACTCAATGTGTTTACGTCTTTCGAACTCCCTGGCTGCATTCAGCGTCTGACTGAGCCAGTGCCAGGTACACAGGCCCAGGTTGTCGCCTATGCCGTCGCCAGTGTTGAAAACACGGGCATTACCGGAATACGACTGATCACTTCATGGGCAGACCTGAACAGTCTTGTGCTGGATGAAACGATCGATTTGGAGGGAGCGGATCTGACCGGAGTAAAAATCCGCCTTCAAGAGATGGTGAGAAAAGAATTTGAGCCCATTCTTGCAATTCCACGACTGGAGAGGCAGAATCAGGCGGTTGGGCATGCGCATGCAGTCTTGAATTTAATGATTGCCGACAGCCTGCTGCCGCCGATAGGGACCAATGAATACGACAATTTCTGGACAACCATTAAGGATTTGGACAGGGTAATTGAAAACAGAGACCGCCTGCTCATCCCCAAATTAAACGCTGTTATGCTGCGCAGAATCAAAGACGACTTGCTCTTCGATGTTCCTGTGCCCAATGTTGGAGACGAAACATCCCCTTCCTTACCGATCACACTGGTGACAGCAGCCCTGGATGCAGCCTGTCGCCTGGCTGATGGACTCAAAGGCAACCGATCGGATATCACCATCGGAATGGTCAAAACGCGCATAAATCGCGAATTTAAAAATCATATGACGCTTTACAGCAATCTATCATGACAAAAGCAAAATTGACCACGCCGGGCTATGTGAATAATATGTGGACGAACGGATCTAATTGTTTGTGATAGTAAGAATTCATAAAAATTGGCTTGAAAAAAGGTAACATTTTCTCCAGAGAGAAGAAAGGAGAAAATGCTATGAGCGGGAAGCAGTTTGACCAGCAGCAGAAGGCTGCAATCGTTGAGAATGCCAAAGAGATTGGTTTTAAAGAGGCATCCCGGATAGCCGGGGTTCATTACACAACGGTTTATGATTGGAGCCGTGAGATAGAAGCAATTGGAAAGGAAGCTTTTTTAGCCCGCGAAACAAAGCGTGCAGGCAGGGGCATCAAAGAGATCAGTGAAAAGCAGGAACAGTTGGTCCTGGATACTCGGCGGTCCAACCCGGGGTATGGCCCAGGCCAGATTCGAAACCAGTTACGCAGACAGGCTGAAACAGTATCCATTCGAACAGTACGCCGAATTATGGAAGCTAACGGGTACAAGGCCTCCAGTAGAAAGTCAGCCCAGAAGGCAAACCGGTTTGAAGCCAGCCGTCCTTTGGAGCTTGGGCAGATGGACATTTTGCAGTTTTTCATTCATAAGCTTCAGGTGTATCTGATTTTGCTGATTGATGATTTTTCGCGGTTCATTTTGAGTTGGAGTTTATTGCAAGAGACTTCCATTGACGTGGTAATTGATGTGGTTCAAAGGGGCATGTCGCGTTTCGGAAAACTTGAGGAATTATTGACAGACCGGGGGTTTGTTTTTTATTCTTGGAGAAGCGCCAACCGATTTGAGCGGTATCTTGAACTGGAGCGGATCGAACATACACATGCACGGCCCCATCACCCGCAAACGCTTGGAAAAGTGGAGGCATTAAATCGCCGGATCAAGTCTGAGTTGATTACAAGAAAAGAATTTCAGACGGTTCAAGAGGCATCAACTGCGATAGAACAATGGGTCGATCACTATAACTATCATAGGACTCATCAGGGATTGGGAGGGTTTTTGACGCCTGCGGATCGGTTTCATGGAAAGTCCGATCAGGTATTGCGAGATATTGCAGGGGGTATTGATATAACCAAAGCCTCGATCGGTATCGAACGAAGCATTATCAACCTGGTTGTCGATTCAAAGGGAATACTGACGTTTTACCTGTTGGGTCAAGCGGTAGCGATCACAGGAGGCGAACATGTCGGTGGAAATGACTGCAGAAGAAGTGGCGATCATGATACGAGCCCGTCAATTATTCAGGGAGAAGGGGCTTGCCCCGAATGCGGACGTATCCGAGATTTGTCAGGCAGCGGGGATATCGCGGAAAACCGGTTATCAATGGGCTGAAAAGCATGCGGAAAATATTTCTGACCGCAGAAAGCCTATTGAGGATGAATTGGCCCAGGTACAGGCGGAGTATGCCAGACTGAAAAAAGAATTTGATCAGATCAGCCTGGAGAACCGGGGGCGTAAACTGGCCTGGGAGATTCATGGAATAGATGCCTATTTGGCTTCAAAAAAAAGCACTATGAGCAGCCGGAAAAAGAAAAAGCGATAAGTTTTTTCAGAAACGAAGGGATTTCTCTGCAACAGCTTGCCTGGCTGCTGTTTCTGCCGATAGGGACGCTGTCAGGTTGGAACCAGGGCTTTGATCAGAGCATGAAGCCGTATGTCACAGAGGATCACCGCGGCAAATCGACCAAGGTCAGCATAGATGTGGTGCGCCAGGTTGTAGAAGCGGCCAAAGCCTCAAAGAAACGGTTGCGACTGAAAAGCTTTGTAAAAACCCTTCGGCAGGATTTGAATCTGGATTTAAGCCGGAAAACTGTTGAACAGATACTGATCGCCAACAATCTCCGGAAGGCGCGAACGCGAAAAAAACGGCCCAGATTTTATCAAAGTCTCAAACAGCGGATTCCCGGCGGACTGCTGAGTCTTGATGGCAGCGAGTTTGTTGTGTGGATCAATGATCATGCCGTGAAATTCAATGTGGAGCTGGCGGTTGATGTGGGCACGTTCTGTCACACAGGCTTTAGCATTGATGCCAGTGAAACGGCAAATGCCGTCATTGGCGCCATTAAGCAGCATCAATTGAAATGGGGGAATCCGCTGGGTGTTATTTTCGATCATGGCAGCGCCAATATGAGTGAAAAAGTCAGCAAATATCTTGATGAACACGGTATTGAATCAGTTGCGGTGGGGCCTTCCAATCCCAAAGGAAATGGAACAGATGAAGGTGCATTCAGCCAGATGAAGCGTATTCTGGGAGAAATTCGTCTGGATGCCTCATCGTCTGACTCACTGGCAAAAGGGGTGTTGGAAACCCTCATTCAGGTTTATATACAGATGCGCAATAAACAACCCCTTCACGAACAGGCCGTCACACCGGTTCAGAATATGCAATGCCCGGTATCGGACAAACAAGAAGAAACGGAACGCCAAAGAATAGCCGCTCATAAAGCCATGCGAAATCATGACAATGTCAATCAACCCAAAATCGACCGCATGAACGCAATCATCGCCCATCACAACCTGAATCCGGAACCGCTGGCGCTCAAACGGGCTCTTGACTGCATCTGCCATTACGATCTAACAGCCATTGCCGATGCAGAGAAAGCCTTTTTAAAAGCCGTCAACCGGGATGGCAACCGAAAAACACTGCCCTATTTTTTCGGCATTCTGAGAAATGTACAACAGCAAATCGATGACGCACGATATCAGGACTATTGCAATAAACGATATAACCAGCAGGCCATGCTTGAAACTGAACGCTATATTAACCCGGCAAATAAATACTCGACTTATTAGTAAGAGTTTGCTATTATTAGGGCATGAAAAAAATAGATGCCCGCAAACTGAGCACAGATGCTCAACAACTAATTCGATATCAGGTTATTCGCCTTAAAGAACAAGGTCGCACTCTTAACGAAATAAGTGAGATAACTGGTGTTCACCGTTCAACTTGCTCCCAATGGTGGACCTTGTATCGAGGCGAAGGTAAAAAAGCATTAAAAATAAAAAAAAGAGGCCGTCCGTCCGGAAGCTGCCGAACCTTGAGCCAAGAACAGGAGAAAGGGCTGCGGAAGGCAATTCAAGACAAATGCCCTGATCAAATGAAGCTGCCTTTCGCTCTTTGGACCCGAATATCTGTTCAGCAACTGATCAAACAACTCTGGTCTATAAACATGCCGATTAGAACCGTTGGCGAATACTTGAAGCGCTGGGGATTTACTCCGCAAAAGCCATTGCGGCGTGCTTATAAGCAAAACCCCAAGGCTGTGAAAGAATGGTTGAATGATCAGTACCCGGTAATTGCCAAAAGAGCTAAAGAGGAACAAGCCGAAATTCACTGGGGCGATGAAACCGGCCTGTGCAACGACAGCTACCATGGTCGCAGCTATGCTCCGCAAGGGCAGACACCGGCAATCCGGCTTCATCCCAGATGCAAACGGGTTAATTTGATCTCTACGGTAACGAATCAAGGCAAAGTCCGCTTTATGGTTTATTCGGATAAAATGAATTCTTTTATCATGATTAAATTTATGGAACGGCTAATCAAGAGCTCTGAACAAAAAATATTCTTGATCCTCGACAATCTTAAGGTTCATCACAGCTATATTGTCGAGGATTGGATTGAAGAGCATAAGTCACAAATTGAAGTTTTCTTTCTGCCATCCTATTCTCCTGAACTCAATCCGGATGAATATCTCAATTGCGATCTAAAGGCTGGGGTTCATTCTGGAACTCCTGCAAGAACACGAGATCAGCTAAAGAAAAAAGCCATATCTCATTTAAGGAAGCTACAGAAAATGTCGAATCGGGTAATCAAATATTTTAAGCATCCTAAAATTGCATATGCAGCACAGGTCGCCTATTAAATTGCCGGGTTAATATTGAAAAGAAACAGCAAGAGCCAGAACCGCCGACAGTTATTGGCATCGTTAAAATGGCTGCAACCGCTGTTACAACAAAACTCAGTTCGATTAAAAATATGACGATTGGAAGAGTTCGGGAACGGCTGCAGGAACTGTTGAAGGGAAGAAAGTATATCGGCCCGTTAAAGAAACAAATCATTGATGCTATCGGTTCACTGAAGAATTTGAATTTAAATCAGCAGCAACAGGTCTGGAATGTGATTGAATCCCTTCTGGATCCAAAATCAACAGCAGAAAGTGTTACCTCGATTTCTTGATTTTTTTTGAATTTTTATTGACCCATTACATCTAATATGTTGATGATAAGCAATCAACTATAACTTTTTGGTACCATTTGATACCAAAATAATTTGCAAAATCGATTGCAGATTTTAGGTTTCATGCTTTTATTAATGAGCGGTAACACTTTTATATTCTTATTATAGAAGCACCTGCGATTGGTTGGTAGTTTTTCCCTTCTGAATGAACAGAATATTTGGTTTTTGCTTTTTCTAATGCTTCAGCTTCACTTTTTGCTTTTATTTCGACAGATGCTTTCTTTAACAGCGGACCTTCATAGTACGAAAAAGATACTGTGAAATTATATTCCTTTTCCATGATGCACCTATATTTTTTTGTTTTTAATAGCTAACGATTTAATCAGCGGCCCGATTTTTGGGTCCGCTGGATTTACTGGCTGGGAGTCATAATCGCCTTTTGAATATATCCTATGTCAGCCTTTGAGAACTCTCTGAACTCAAACCCTGTTCCATCTTTTGAACGGTATCTTGAAAACTTGCCTTGGGAAACAGGCACGATCGCATGTTGAACTAAGCACTCAAGAAGCGTCTTTGAATTTGAAGTGTTAAAGTGGAGTCCTGACTGCATATCCTTGCTGAATACTATAGATTTCCCTTCCCCTGAAGGACGGGCTATCTCTACTGGTGATGCTAACTTGTAGGGCCAATTATTCTCTCTTGTGTTAAAAACAGGCGCATTAATATCTGGGCACCACCTGACCTCTGTAAAATATCCTTCAACAGGATTGTATACAATTTCATCCAGGATGTTTTTTACAAACTCGACAGATAAAGAAGTTTGTCCATTTTTGAATGCAATTGCTCCAACTATGAAAGGTAATGTCGGGCCAAAGTCTCCTCTCCCCGTTTTTACCCATTGTGCAATCAAGATAAACCAATCTGGTTTCGCCATGGTTTTTCCTCCCAACAAAATTAGATTGATCCGCACAGCAATGGCTCGATACAGACCGGGAGTGAATGCTTAGCTTTTTACACTCCATTTACGTTGCCCCGTGAGAGCAGGCATTAAGGGCTATGTCGCTTCATTTACGAAATACAGTCGTCTACTGCCAACCTTTTCGTGACGAACCTTTCTCTCGCCAATCAGAAGGCCCAAAATGGAGTAGGACAAATAATCCTTTTGGTTGCCCTCAAAATCGGACCTGAGGTTTAAGTTCTCAGCAATTTCAGCGTTATTTGCTCCGTCAGGATGGGACGATAAATATGCCAAGACAGCCTGCTTAAGTAGCTGAACAGCGTGAACAGATTGTTCGCGTGGTGTCATAATTTTCTCCTTTGCATTTATAGTGGCAATGGCGGAAACACACGCCGGGAGGAGTTGGGCTGGGAAAGAAATACCTCTGGCAATCCGATTGACACTCTTGATCTAAATGCTCCTTGTTATTTCCGTTATCGGGGCTCTGTAGATGTCCACTTTGGTCTGTCTACACCGGCGGAGGCTAAAATCGGCGGCCTCAACAGAAACCCAGCTATCTGGCTTGTTATAGATATCAAATCCGCGACCGATCTTGACTGTCCAGCCGTTATTAAATCGAACCTCACGGTCGTGAAGTGTAGATTCCCTTCGCCAAGTGAATTTTACACTTCTGCCATTCAAATCACGTTTCAAGGTTTCCAGCCGACTGTCGGCATCATCAGTATCTTCTTCAATCTGTTTTCCTGAGACAAGCTTGATCTCTTTGACTCTTCCGGGTAGTGTAAGATATTTTGTGTAAATTCATAAGGGGCTAAAAAAGGTAGAAAAAAAGGCGCTTTTCCTTTAGAAGGGTTTATCCGCATAAACCTAACATGAAAGGAGAAAGCGCCATGAAACTGGAGATGACAGTATCGGAAATAACCGAGATATTCAAGGAAATTCAGAAGCAGCCTGAGCAACTTTTTGAGATGATTCGTACAGACATTCGAGAGACTGTTGGCCAGTACCTGACAGCGATGATGAACACGGAGCTCACCCATTTTCTGGGAAGAGATGTTTATAAACGAAGTATCGGTCAGGCAGAAGTGAATCATCGTAATGGCTCTTATCATCGGGATTTCACTTTAAAGGGGATTGGCGAGGTCCAGGTCAAAGTTCCCCGAGATCGCAAGGGAGATTTCAAAACCCGAGTGATTCCCCGCAGCAAGCAATATGAAGAAGAAATCAGTCGGGATGTGAGTCTGCTGTTTTTGACGGGTGTGAGCACCCGCAGCCTATCCATGATATCTGAGAGGTTAATCGGTCGGCACCTGTCCCATACAGAGATCAGCAGTGCCAACGCGGAGCTTTCCGAAGCAGTAGAGAAATGGAGACAACGGGATTTATCAGCAGAAGCGGTCAAATATATTTTTGTGGATGGTGTAAACTTCCACATGCGTATCAAAAAGAGCATTGAAACAGTTCCCGTACTGGTTGCCATTGGCGTTACAGAGAAGGGGTACAAACTGGTTTTGAGTCTGCAGGCTGGTGATAAGGAAAGAGCAGGCAGCTGGCGTGAATTCTTTAAAGATTTGAAATCAAGAGGGTTGGACAGCCAAAAGGTGACTCTGGGCATTATGGATGGATTGCCGGGACTGGAGGCTGTTTTTAAAGAAGAATTTCCCAGAGCCAAGGTACAGCGCTGCCAGGTGCATGTGGCCCGCAACATCATAGCCAAAGTGCCGAAGAAGCAAAAGAAGGAAGTGGCTGACGACATCCGTTCCATTTTCTATGCCTCTTCCAAAAAGAAGTCGCTGGAAATGGTTAATATCTTCCAGCAGAAATGGAAAGAGACATTGCCTTCTGCAACGAGTTGTTTGGAGAGGTCCATTGATTCCTGTTTAACCTTTTTCAGCTTTCCTGATGAAGAATGGATTTCCTTACGGACCACCAACGTCATTGAACGACTCAATAAAGAATTCAGAAGAAGGACCAGGCCCATGGAGATTCTGGCCGGAGAAGCAGCCTGCTATCGGATTCTGGCCTTTGTAAGTTTGAAAATGGAATTACATTGGCGGTCAAACCCAGTGGGAAAAGTGAATAAAAATCTGCCTTTCTTCAAAAAAATTGGCCAATAATAATTTTACACAATAAAGTTGACAGTACCCTCTTCCGCACCGAATCGCAAGCGCGCAAAAACGGGCTAAGTTATCGATCTGATGAGGTAAACGAATATAGTGGTCTTCAATGCTGATGGTAGTTGCTTCATCGATATAGGGACTAAAAATTCGCTCATAAGTAAACCCTACTGCGTTCTCTTCGATCTCATAGTGTTGTTCTTGCAGCGTCACTACGGGCACCCCAGTAGTATCACATATGTCAGATATTTCGGGCGTAAGGGAATTTGTGTCCGATACCGCTTGAATAACTTGAGGGGAAGACGACACGGCCTCTGGATTGGCCGCGAAATTGCGCAACAGTGCGACCATCCTCGTAAGATAGGCTGCGACTTGCTCCTTCTGGCCTTCAGCAGCAACTTGTAATGAGGATTCAATGGCTTCCAAGCGCTGTCGTATAACACCTTCCGAAGCTTCTCTAATCCTGGGGCCAACTGACTCAGCATTTTTTATAATCGCCCCTGCAAATTCCCTGATCCTGGCATCCAGATGAGCTCTCAAAGCATCGGCCAGAACCTTTCGGATCTCAGCGTAGAACCGCGACACCTCCTCCCCCTGTTTGAGAGTGGTGCCCTTACCAAAAATATCGGAAACCTTGGCCCGAGCATCGTCCAAACGCTGTTGGACTTCTTCCGTCACAAAGTCGTCTATCTTTGAAACAATCCCATCTCGTTCATTCTCACCAAGTGCTTGAAATTTTCGACGTAGACCATCAAAAAGTGGTATTTGTGCAGCAGCAAGAGGAATGGGTTCCAGTCCAGACAGGTTGTGTTTCGATTCCAAGGCCCCCAACTCAGATTGCAGTTTAGAAAGTTGGCTCTCCGCCTGCGTCATAAAGCTCTCCAAGTGGCTACGCAACTCATTCAAGACCGTTTCAACCTTTGGAAAGACTCTGTCTGCGGCTTTGGCCTGCAAGTCAGAAAGAGTACCCCACTTTCCATAGCGTCTCGTTTTCCAATGCCTCACAAGATCGGCCTTTTCAAGATCGACAAGCACCTCCTTGGCCTGCATAGTAATCAAATCAAGATGGAGAGGGAGAACCTTGAATGTGGCCTCCTGGTCTGTGACCAGGAGGCCAAGACCTTCCCCCGAGCGTTGCCCAAAGGCGTCGAACTTCTGCCCAAGCACCGCCCGGATCGATTCAATTTCCTCACGCACTTTGGCGGGATCAAATTCCCTTTCCAGAGTGTTCAAACGCTCACCAAAAGCCCGCCGAAGTCGTTCGAGTGCGATTTCTAAATGGTCGTTCAGAACAGTCCGGGCCTGTTCAAACCGGTTACTGGTGGATAATATCCGGTAAAGCCCGTCACGAACTGCATCAATCCCGCCTTCTTCGATCTTTCCATCATCATGGTATTTAGAGGAGACCAAATGGACAGGAACATTGTCCAGTTGCGCGATAAAGTAGTACCCTTCCTCGTCGGTCAGTTGGTTGGACTGTAATAATTCATCCAATGTTGCTTTAGATTCAATCCTGACACGGTTAGTTTCTCTCTGCCGGAAAGCCGCAAAAGTGGGTAGATCGTCGTCATTATCTTTAGCATCTCGCACGGCATTATCAAATGTTTCGTCGCATTTGGTTACAATCAATTGCAGGTGCTTTATTTGCCGACGGCGCAGTTGTCGCACAATAAATTCTTTATCGCTCTGACTGTAAGACGCACCGCTAACTGTCAGGAAAAGGATTGCATCGACATCCTGGACCAACTCCTCTGTGAGTAAAACCCTAAAATGCTCTGTATCGTCGAGTCCGGGCGTATCGATCAACTCGATCTGATCTCGTAAAATAGGAATCGGAGCGTATATAGTGAGCTTGTTTACGAGATAATGCATAGGCTCCTGGCTGGAAGTAAACTTTTTGATCTCAGCAAGGAAAGCCTTCTTTCCGTCACGAGTTTCCCATTTATCTGCTTTAATCTTGTGAACTTTTCCACCTGGTTTCAGCCACTCTTGAGCCATGGCTTCTAAATCAATCAGCTTTCGGGGAATCTCCTTCCCTTTTTCTTTCCGAATTGGGCGATTATTAAATTCGATAAAGCGGTCGTACCTTTTAACTTCCGGGTTTTTTGGATCATTCTTATGATCTTCTTTGAGGCGTTGCCACTCCTCTTGACTTACCAACTCCACCTCTGCACGAGCGATGTTGTCATAACGAAAGATCGAAATAGCTGCTGTTTCAGGACTGGTGGCAACCCCGGCCAGTCGTTCGCCAGCCAATTTGTTCACAAATTGAGACTTACCAACCTTAAACCGCCCGACAACGGCTACACGATATCGATCAGGAATGTTCGCCTGTTCTAAAGCCTCTGTGAGTATCGTGACCTGCTGATCAATAAATGATCGGTATGCGGGGAGTTCTTCATTTATAGCCTGTTCCAATTGGCTCTTAAGCAGAAGAATTCTGTCGCGGGCTTCGTGTAATTCGTGGACAAGCAACATGCTCATAGCTGTTCTCTCTCTTTGTTTAGCCAACAATCAATTGTGCGTTTTCCAGTTAACTTCAAAATGGAGAAGCTTCTGATCATTCTTCCCAGCAACAAGTTTATCTTCGTTCATCATTCATGTTGAAAAATTTGATATTATCGTCGTATGAATATCAGTGATTTATGTCAACAATATTCTTCTGCTTGTATTTTTTCATAGGCCGGATCATGATCGTTCGCCCTGGTGCATTCTGCGGGGTCTGGCATGAAAAGCCGATTCCTCCCTTCCATGGGGTCCGAGGGTGTTTTGATTTCCTGGGCGTACTTTTCGGACAAGGGCAGGGAGCCGATCGCCTAGCCACGGGCCTCTCATCGAGTCGGGAACTGAAAGATACCCGCTGACCCATTCAAGTACCGAGCTGAAATCGCCTGGATGGGTCTATCCACAATTCCGGAACAATTTGCGCCTGGTCCAGACCCTGGAGCAGCTGGCCGGAAGATCAAGGAGGCATTGATCGGGTTTTACGGACTGACACCACAGACCTGAACCGGATCCCCCTCCCCGAATCATAAACCCTGCCTCAAAGCATCGAGGCGGGGTTTCTTTTATGTTCTGGCGGGGATATGAACAGGCAGGGCTTTAAGCCTTCAGCTCAGGTCGGATTGATTATTGAGACTTCAGACGGACCAAAAGAGGTCCGGATATTCGCTGGAGAAGTCGTTTGCATGATCAGATTCTTCAGGCGGTCGCAATAGATCAAAGGACTCTGTCACTGAGCTGCCGGCCTGATCAAGGCGTATCGCCAGGGCAATTAGGATCAAACCACCTGGTCGGAATCACCTGGCGGCGGGTTTAGGGTAAATAGCAGATGTATTTTGTACAGTATGAATTAATTGCAGGCGTTGGCACAATTTTCAAACCCCAATTGACCAAGAAGATTCAATGCCTTCTCAATACGGGAGTCTTCAGCTTTTGAGCCTTTGCGATTTTTGAGCTCCGTTTTCCAATCGGCAACTTTTTCTTTCAGTTGCAACCAATGAATTGTTGCTGCAATCTCAAGAACCATCGATGATTCAGCTTTCATGGTTCGCACATACTCACATACTTTTTCCCATGTCAATCCACCAATCTGATTCGGAGGATCGATGTGAGATTGAGAGGAATAAACACTATAATAGTAGTCACCTGCTTCTTTCTTCACTTCTTTGATTAAGCCGTCAACAAGAGAAGTTCTGTCAATTGCAATAGACAGATCTTCTGAATACGGTCCGTAATGGTGATATGAGAAATCAAAACCAGACCGTATGTCAAGCTGCTCCAGAAGATAAAATATTTTCTGGAAACGAATGCGTCCTACAATCTGACCTTCGGCAGCCTGTAAAACGAGTGCCACTTTTTCCGTGTTATCTGTCATTGATTTATCTCCCGTCCATCACTTTTCTGGCTGCGTCTTTATCATCAGCAGACAGAAAAAAGTAACGTGTCAACCTGGTCTTTTTCATAAGTTCTTTGCTGATTACAGTGTCCGGAAAATCTGTAATCTCTTTTATGCCCTCGGGGGTTCGCACTCGAACCATTTTATGTTCTTTTGTCGATTCTCCCCCAATGCGGGAATAAAGATTGTAAGAAGGTTCATCCTTAAAGACCGTTTTGCCTAACTGAGTCTTCGTGTGTTCTTCCAAACGGCGGCACGCATTGAGCAAGTTTTCAGGGTTATGTCCTATCTCTGCAAACACGTCCAGGACTTCAAGCCTTTTCCGATCCCAGAGTCGCATTGAAAGCTCTCTGAGTATTTTACTGCTGCTATATCGCAATCGCTCGACAGCGCCCCAAAAGACGACATCGTCAAGATCCCTATAATTATTAATCGTCTCACCATTTGGCTTCAGAAAGGTTACCAAAGGATGAACGTCATCAAGACCGATTCCGGCGCAAGAGCCATTATCTAATTCACGCCCTAAATTTTGAATCAGTGCCGTTATGACCTTTTCGAATCCGCGCGTCGTCTTATGTAAATAAACTTGGGTATAAAGCCTGTAGCGCGCTAGAAGGAAGTCCTCTGCGGCTTGCCGACCTTTCGATTTAAAAACAAAGGTAGGAAAAGATCTGGGCTCATCATCATCATCCTGGCGAACTTGGACCAAATAAGTATCCAGATTATCAATAAGCCAATCATAATCTATAGAACCTGCTTCAGTGCCAGTCATGTACCTATCGCGCATTAAATAATCAAGACGATCAGCATCAAAAGAGCTAGAGACGACGGCGTGATAGATATCAACTGGATCTTCCGCTGAGAAGAGCTTCGCTATGTTCTCAGCGAGTGCGGTATCATGTTGGTCAAGAATTTTTCTTATCTGACCATCTTCAGCAAGTAAGAGTTTGGCGGTAAACTTCTCATGTTTCTCAATTGTAGCTTTGCCGCGTGTCCGGGCAAGAGCCATTCGGGCTTCTTCGAATGCGTGACTGAATGGCCCATGACCAATATCGTGTAGAAGGGCCGCAATCAGGATGGCATCGGCACGTTCTTTATCGAACTTCTCCCCTTCAGTTTTTTTGATGACGTTCATAAGCTTTCGGGCATTATGATAAACGCCAATCGAATGAACAAAACGCGAGTGTGTTGCGCCAGGAAAAACAAAATCTGAGATACCAAGTTGTTTGATGCGTCTAAGCCGCTGGAATTCAGTTGTTTGGATCAGCCGCCAAGCCAGCATATCTGCCCTGCTGTCTTCGTCGAAAGTTATCAATCCGTGAATTGGATCACGAAGGCGCTGCGTCAGATCTGCCATTGTTTTACCAAAGATATTGATTTGTCAGTTGGAAGCTATAATCTGAATAAAAAACAGGTAAGGACGGCTTCAACCTTACATGAATACTTTATGTCACTATATGGGGTGCTTTGCAAGTTGGATTTGAGATGGCAAGCAAGAATACAACATATATCTTGTGGCTGTTCACTATACCTGCCACCATTTTGCGAAATTGGGCAAATCGACAAAAAGTCCTCGCCTTTTCATTGCCCCCCATGCGATCCTTAAACCTCGGTCACCTGGGGGCGCTGGCACCACCGGCAAGAAAAAGCCTGCTTTCCCTCTGTCCGGGGACCGAGGGCCTTTTAATTTTCCGGGCTGAAGCACCAGACAGAGGAACCATCAGGCATGGACCGGGCACCTTGACCATGTGGACCGCGGCACGTCTTTTTGGGGGGCATGGCCGGGGGTGATTCGCAAAAACCGGTACAATATCGGCACAAACCGCCTTAATCGGGTAGGAGGCGGGGTTACCCCCGCCGTCCTCCCACACCACCGGACAAACGGTTCCGTATCCGGCGGTTCATAAAATACATTGAAGTCTTTTAAGTTGTGTCAGCAGCGACGGAAGATTATATTTATCAAAGAATCGCCTTGGAAAAGCCTCGTTCATATGAGAGGCCCCGGAGTTCCACCATGGACCTCGTCCGTTCGTGGCGGATTTCCAGGCACGTTTTTCTGCTATTCCGCGTTTCATCAGGTTCTTGGCACGGGTGAATGAGCGCTTCCACTGGCGCCAAAGGACACAGCGCAATTTGCGCCGTATCCAGCTGTCCAGTTCTTCAAGCACTCCCCTTACCTCTGTCAGCCGAAAATACACCATCCACCCTTTCAATACCGGATTGAGATCATCAATCACTCGCCTTAGAGCGTGTCCGCGACCCCGTCGAAACATCTCCCGGAGTTTGCCTTTCAACCGTTCTATACTCGCCTTGGCCACTTTGAGACGCGACTTTCGGTGAAACGTTAGGCTGTACCCCAGAAACTTACGGTTCCATGGACGATCTACCGCGCTCTTTTCCTGGTTGACCTTTAGACCCAATTGCTTTGCCAAAAATCGGGTCAGCGAGGATAATACCCGCTCACCTGAGCGCTTTGTCCCAACATACACGTTGGCATCATCGGCATATCGGCAAAACTTGTGCCCGCGTCTTTCCAGCTCTTTATCCAGATCATCCAAAAGGATATTGGATAGCAACGGTGATAGCGGACCGCCTTGCGGCGTTCCTTCCGTCCGCTGGGAAACCAGACCGCCTGACATCATCCCCGAAGTAAGGTAACACCGGATCAGAGTCAGTATCCGTTTATCTTTGATTTTACGGGAAACCCGCACCATCAGCATGTCGTGGTTCACCCGGTCAAAGAATTTCTCCAAATCCATATCTACTACCCACCGGCGGCCCTCACTTACATACTCGCGGGCTTTCTTAACCGCTTGGTGAGCACTCCGTCCGGGACGGAATCCGTAGCTTGATTCAGAAAATCCAGGATCGAAAATCGGCTGTAGTACCTGATTCAGCGCCTGCTGTATCAGTCGATCCAGCACCGTCGGAATGCCCAATTGACGCATCCCCTTGCCGCCCGGCTTTGGAATCTCTACTCCCAATACCGGTCTTGGTTGATACTGGCCGCTTAGCAGTTCTTCCTTGATGCAGAGCCAATTTTCCACCAAATATCCGCGCAGATCGCCTACGGCCATTCCATCCACTCCCGCAGACCCTTTGTTCGCACATACCCGATGGTAGGCCCTTTTCATATTCTCGCGTTCGACCACCGCTTCCATTAACCGCTGATTCCCCTGTAAGGAGTGCTCTTTCTTTGCCGAGATGTTTGATGCACCCGCGCCTTTCTCTTGCAGATTCCGTCCGCTACCCTCGGGCGAGGCGGCGGCTGTCTCAAACCGCCCTTCTGCCTCTGCTGTCATCATCGAAATTCAAGGCTCCTTTCGGTACTTCATGTTCGGGCCTTCAGTTCGGTCGATGAACCTACTATGCCCTCTGCTGACTTCTGGCGGCTCATCCCAGCACCTCTCGACGCCGGTAGCACATTGGCAAACAGCCAGATCTCCCCGGGTAATGCGCTCCCACCTTCACGCTTATGCCTGCCGCATTTACAGCCATGTCTTCCGGACAGGTATTGGACTTTGAAGATATTTGCCTTCTCATCCGACATGACCGCCTCATATGCGATTTCTGTTCGTCAGGCCAGCGCTTTGCCTTCGACTTCCTTCAGATTCCACCTCACGATGGACACCCTTGCCGTTCGGCTAACAGTTCCCCCTGTCGGGTCTGTAGGGGACTTTCACCCCCAAGTGAATGCGCCCTGCCGGGCGCACAAATACCACAGGGGTTATGAATGCTCTTCATAACCCCTTGTTTTTTTTTGGCTGAGGGACAAGGATTCGAACCTTGGTTAACGGGGCCAGAACCATGTTTCAAAAGCATCGAGGCCGAGTTATTTCTGGGATCACATTCACCGGGTTGATACCAGGCGCATAAAATGCGCAAGGCGGGGCGAACAGTTCGTTGATGCCACAAACCGGCATATTCGGTATAGGTTTTCCCTGGGGCATCCTTGCCGGATGACCCGGTCCACAAATAACGAAAAAACCCGCTTTTTCCGGATCACACCGGAGCACGGATTTTTCTTTCCCATTGGTGGGGTAGATGGTGGGGTAAGAACCCAATGACAATAAAAAAAGGACTTAGGAATTTACCCTAAATCCTTGATTTAACAAGTGGCGTCCCCAAGGGGATTTGAACCCCTGTCGTCGGCGTGAAAGGCCGATGTCCTGGACCGGGCTAGACGATGGGGACGCAGATGGTGGTGGGCCGTGTTGGACTCGAACCAACGACTCTCTACTTAAAAGGCAGATACTCTACCGACTGAGTTAACGGCCCCTTGATGAAAGCGCTATTATAAACAAAAATATGTTTTTGTCAACAATAAAAAACAATGCTTGCAACTTCATCAAAAGACTTAAGGTCGTTTATCAGAGGCGTAGCGCATCCAAAGACCCTATGCTGAAGACATATAGACCGATTCATGTGCAAATTGCAAGCACAAATTTCGAAAGCCGCATATCTTGTCCCATGCGGGGACGGATCGAATTTTCTTGACTTGAAAATAATAATGTGATTATCTAAAAAGGTTATAATAACAGAAAAAAGATCGTTTGTATTGAATAACCGCTGGATTCACATTTAAATGAGGGTATTTTTGCATGAAAAGAACATATCAGCCCAGTCAGATCAAGAAATCACGGACCCATGGCTTTTTATCGCGCATGGCCACCAAGGAAGGCCGAAAACTGATTAACCGCAGACGGGCCAAAGGCCGGAAAAGATTGACGGTTTAATAAATACTTCTTTTTATAGACTCGGGATCCTTTCCTGAATGCGCCATCCAGTTTCTGCCATCTCATTTTGTTGAAGCCATTTGCATTTCCCAAAACAGTCCGCATTCTCAAACGGTATGAATTCGTTGAATTCTATTCTTTCGGAAAGGCGGTCCACAGCTCGGGGTTTGTCTTGGTTTATAAAAGCGGACAATACGGCAGGTCCCGAATCGGTATTACGGTTTCGCGAAAAGTAGGCAATGCCGTGGTTCGCAACCGAATCAAGCGGCGCGTCAGGGAGTATTATCGCCTTCACAGCATCGCGGTACCGAATGACTGGGATTTTCATGTGATCGCCAAAAAGCCGGCGTCCACTTTTTCTTTCCAGCAGACGATAGCCATGCTGGCCGGCTTATTTGATAAATTCGCAAAAATCGCTGTCGTGGCGCCGGCGGCGATTCCGCAAAATCATCTTGTTTAACGGGTTTGCATACGATTCGATATCTTGTCAATTTTGCAATCACGGTGTATCAACTTGCCGTTTCTCCTTTTATTGGGCCGTGCTGCCGGTTTTATCCTTCGTGCTCGGCGTACGCATCCGAGGCCATAATGAAATACGGCGCTTGCAAAGGTGGGGCGATGGCATTCAAACGCCTTTTGAAATGCCATCCG
>CAIVVZ010000242.1 GCA_903909505.1 uncultured Desulfobacteraceae bacterium | reverse complement strand
GAAAAAACACGGGAACTTCTGACAAGTCTCTGCCTTAAAGGGATGGAAAAGACCCTTGACCGGGAACTGAACCTGGCTGAGAAAGAAGGCACCGGCGTTGCCGAAGTCCTCTACCGGCTTCTTTGTGAAGAAAACGCCCACAGACAACACCGTAGTATGCTCTACCGGTTAAATGACGCCAAAATCCCCTATGACTGGACACTGAAAACCTTCCCCTTCCAAAAACAACCCGGTGTGCAAAAGTCTCAGATTATGTCTCTTGCCAGTCTCTCCTTTATAGAACGTGCACAAAACATCGTTTTTATCGGCCAGCCCGGTACCGGAAAGACGGGTCTTGCCATCGGACTTTTGCGCCAAGCCCTTATGAATGGCTGCAGGGGAAGATTTTATAATGCTCAGGATCTGCTGGATGAACTCTACGCATCACTGGCCGACCGATCAACCCCAAAGCTTGTTCGCAGAATCTGTAACTATCCTGTATTGCTGATTGACGAGCTGGGATATCTTACGCTCAAACCAGAACAAATCAACGCGTTCTTTAAACTCATGGGGGAGCGCTACGGCAAGACAACAACGATTATCACAACGAATCTGGATTATCCGGACTGGTACGAGCTGTTTCAAAAAAAGTCACTGGTAGATGCACTGCTGGATCGCTTGAAGCATCGCTGCATCACAATAAAAATTGATGGTCCTTCTTTAAGAGCCCCTTCAAACCAAAAAGACCCCAGCTAACTCGCCCCAAACACATTCCCCATATCACTGATCGTCCGTTTGTCTTCTCTGTCAGTGCGTTAGAAGCCAGATTTTCATTTTCATTCTCAAAATTGACAAACAACTGTGCATTGCCTGGGTCAATTTATTTGAGCACAGGTGGGTCAGTTTTTATTAGCTTCCAAGCCGATATCTACAACTCCTTCACTGTTTGGTTTGAGGCGAACCACGGGAAGAAAATCCCCAGTCAAAAGAGGTTCGGTTTACTGATGACGAAAAAGTTTGATCGAAAAAAGGATGGGGTCTATTTTTACCACGGCCTGAAACTTTTGGACGATTAGACGATCGAAATATTTTCCATTGTCCATTTTCCATGGAATTTAAATGGAAAAATATGAAAAAAAACATCCTATGGATGTTCCGGACAATCACACGATTTTTACGCTTATTATCTTTATTTCTATTTTTACTATACTTATTCCTTATATTTAATAAGGAATAAGGTCCAATGGTCTAAAAATAGTTTTTTTTTGAATCATGATCGGACCTTCTCTTTTTGGACAGTAAAAAGGGGGCCGGGAGGTTTTTGAATGAAGAAAGAGGTGGAACAGAGCTTGTCAATCGGAACTGCGGCTCTAAAACTATCGGTTTCGACCAAAACCATCAGGCGGCTTTTGAGTAGTGGCGACCTCTCTGGGTTTAAAATAGGGGTTTCCTGTCGAATTTTGGAATCATCCTTGATTGAGTACCAGCAACGACAAATCAAAGCGTTTATAAAAGCCCAAGAAAATGAATTTAGTTGGACTGGCGTGGACTGAGGTGGACTGGCTTTCCTTGAAAAGTGCCGCTGAGAGGGAGTATGCTTTACCAAAAATCAACTGTGAAACCAAAGGAGATGTGGCTATGCGATTGTTTGAAACCCTTTTGGCAAGGAACATGAGCTCTGGACTTCCGCTCCGGGTAGCTCTTCAAAAGACCATTGATGCTTATCCGGAACAACATCTGGACCTGATTGCAAGGGCTACGGATGGGGAAAAAGTCTATTTCGACCACTCGGACCAGGCTGAATTTTCGGATTTTACAACAGCGGTTAAGGTGTTGTCTGAAAGGGATGGTTTAACCCTTGCTGCCTCTGTCAGAAAGTGTGTTGAAAAATACCCAACGCTCCATCGACGATATTTTGAAGAGCTGAGGGAGGGTACAGCGCATGACCAATAACCGCGATGATAGTCTTCTGCAAGAAACCAAACTAAATCCAGGCCGCTATCTCTGGAATAATGGCCGCCCTGTTTTGGATATTTTAAGAGCGATTACCGATGTAAAAAAAGGAGACGGCCCAGTGGAAAACATAACAGCAGCTTTTCTGCAGGATTTGAAAGCGGCAAATAAAAAATCAAACTTTGTCGATATCGCATCCAGGCGCGATAACATCGATGCAAAACTCATCACCGTGAAGGCCCAGATTGAAGATTGGATCCAACAAATCAAGGCGCGTTCTGTAGAACAAGAAAAACAAGATGTCCGGCGCATGTTGTTGAACGGGGAAACTCCGAAGTTTGAAGGTATGCTCTCTGTTACCACTGAGATTCGGGAGCTGACCACATGGATCTCGACAGCACAAAACATTGCATCGGAACTGGAATCCGAAAAAGCGCGGTTATCCAAGGAGCTTTCCCGTGCTTTCGGAACTGCGGCGCAACTTGTTGCTGAGAAAGCACAGCGCGAGGTTGATCTGTTGGTTCGAGAGATAGAAGCCACGCTTATTGGATTTCAGGATGCAATTCATTCGATGGCGAACGAGAACAGGTTTAACCTGTCAGGCGTCATCGGCCAGCGGTATTGTGGGCTGAAAATTTACTCCCGCATTCTACTAGACCCGATAAATACTGGGATCTCATATAATTTGCATGTTTCGTAATCTTGACCAATGAAATAGGCCGATACGATGGTTTCAAAGTGATTCGTAACTGGCGGTGTGCTTATTATGCCGGATGCCTGGCCCTGGCCGCGAAGAGATATATTGTAGAAATTCCGTGTGAAAAATGCGCGTTTAAAAATAATTTTCAAAGTGTTGAATTTTTGGACCCTCTTTCGATAGCCGGCTTGTTGCTTGAAATTTTCTATCCAGAAGGAAGGCCATGACACCCAGTTTTGTTGTAAAGCAAGCTTCCCGGAGCTGTGAGGTCCGGGGGGTCCTTCTCACCTGTTCAAATCTTGCTCAGTGGTGGAGTTTGGGCCACCGCAATAATTGCGATATCCGACTCGGCGCGGGTATCGCAATTATTTCTCTCTTAATCACTGCGGCGAATGGTATACAACCATAAACTGAAGGCGCGCACCCATGTCACAGATAATCCATTTTCAAGATAAAAGGAAAAAAACAGTGGAATGCCAAAACGATAACCTAAGCATCATGAAGGAGAGGGTAGAAATATTCCAAAAGCAGATGGAAAGCATTGCGAATGCCATCCTACAACTATCCAGTAAGATGAAACACCTTGCCGAGATCCAAAACAAGATTGTTGAATTTTTAAATGTCCATTGGCCGGATAACCCGGGCTGTAGCTGCTTACAAGAAAGAAAAGCCCTTGAAGGGCGATTTGTAGAAGCAGTCACAAATATGAAAAAATAAATTTGTATGTATGTGCTTTTGATTCCAAAGGGTAGAACAGCCTTTAATCATCGATAAACAAAGGATTTGAGCAATGGCATTTTTAACAAAAGAGTTTATTCGAACGAAATTTGAGCCCCGAACTGCCGACATTCCGGTTCCTGATCTCAAGCAATGGTTCGATGGTGATGATCTTGTTTGGCGGGTGCGGGGCCTGGATGGCAATGAATTAGGCCGGTGTAATGCGCTGGCAGAAAAAAACCGCAGGTCCATAACTGAAATTGCAGAAGGCTTGACATCCGGAAAAAGCGCAGAGCTAATAGGGACTGTTCGCCAATTGGTGGGACTGGGTGATGATATTCCGATGGAAGTCGCACAAGGGATAGAATATCTGATTTGCGGAAGCGTGAATCCTGAATGCGACCTGGATCTTGCGGTAAAACTCAACCTTAATTTTCCGGTTGAGTTCAGGCAGCTTGTTCATCGAATAATTCATTTAACTGGAATGGGGTTTGCAGCGGCGGGAAAGCCGCCGGCCTCTGGAACAGATCCGATATCAAAATAAAAATGGTGTTGTGTGAGTCCAGGGGCCGGTTTTTGTTTGAAACAAGTCATGATGTGTTTCCTGAGGGCTTTTTAACTGACACAGAAATTCATTTATGGAGTCTGTATTACGCCGATAAAAATCAAAGGCAAAAGGTGTGATTATGGCAGATCTTGCAAAAACAGTTGAGATTCTTTTCAAAGGCACAGACGAAACATCAAAAACGCTAGATACTATTTCTGGCTCGATTTCATCTTTTTCCGGAAAAATCCAATCTGCCACTGAGCCATTGGCAAACTTCTCGCTTTTCATTGAAAAAATCGATGCCGCCCTGGCGGCGCTTGTGGTCGGAGGCTTGGCGCTATCTGTAAATGCGTATTCAACCTTCGAGAATACAATGATCCGCGTGCGTGGGGTCATGAATGTTTCTGAGACAGACTATGAACGACTTACCGAATTAACCAGAAATCTGGGCAGAGACACGCAATATACCGCGCAACAAGCGGCTGAAGGCTTATTGGTATTGGCGCAAGCTGGGATTAAGACCGACGAAGCAATCACTATGTTGCCGAACATCCTTAAATTTGCGCAGGCTGCAATGCTGGATATTCCTCAGGTTTCAGACATGGCTATGATAGCCATGAAAAACTTTGGCCTGACAGTAGAAGCCATTCCAAGAATTTCCGACGCCTTCATTTCTTCTGCCAACAATGCCAATGTCACGATAATGCAGATGGCGGAAGCCCTTAAAATGGTTTCTCCCGTAGCCAATGGACTTGGCATGTCACTTGAGGAAACATTATCCATTCTGGGTAAACTGGCTGATGCGGGTTTTAAAGGAGAAATGGGTGGAACTGCCCTTCGAAATATTCTGATTGCGCTGGTTGCGCCTACGGATAACGCCGGGAAACTTTTTAAGAAATTGGGAGTTGATACCACCGAGATGGGCCTTGATATGGTCAGCGCAAAAGATGCCCTTAAATCAATGGGCGTACAAATGGCTGATTCTCATGGCAACATGCTTCCCTTCCCGAACATCCTTGACCAAATAATAACAAAAATCAGGGCCATGAACAACCCAATGGAGGAAACAGGATTGATGATGGGGGTTTTCGGTAAACGCGGCGGTCCCCAAATGAAAGCGCTGATCGACCAGGGAACCGGATCAATCCAAGAATTATTAAACAAGATACTTAGTTCAGGCGGAATCACTGAAGAGATGGGCAGGCAGGTTGAAACCGGCCTGAAGCAGACCATCAAGATTATGGAGTCATCTATTGAAGCAATCGGCTTATCCGTTGGTAAGGCCGCTAAAACTGGCGTTGTTGCGGGTGGATCAGGAATAATCGATACGCTGAATGCGATTACGTCTGAGATTGATAAAGGCACGTTTAAACCACTATTCGATGTTTTTGAAAGTCTCGGCATAGATACAAGAGAATTATTTAAGGGTATCGCTAAGGCCCTCCCGGAAGCACTTGGGCAAGTTGATTTTTCTAAGTTCACAGGATCCCTTAAAGAATTGGGGGGTTCGATTAAAGATATTTTTGAAGCTTTATTCGGGAAGTTCGATCTATCCAAGCCCGAAGACCTGGCGAAGGCCCTACAGAAGGTTGTCGATGCTGGAACAAAACTATCAGAATTCAGTGTTGGTATAGCCGAAGGCTTAAAACCGTTTGCTGAAAAATTGGGGGAATGGGCGGATAAGGCGCTGGCGGCTGATACAGAAACTGTCAAGCTGTCGGGTAGAATGTCTGGTTTCGGCCAGGGGGTTAACACAGTCGTGACCGCGCTGAACCTTCTTGGGCCTGCTATTGGCTTATTCTCCGGAGCCCTGATAATAGATGGCATTGCGACGATTGGGAAACTTGCGGTGGCACTTACTTCGATTCCGGTTACAGCCACGGTTGCTGGATTGGTGGTGCTGGGATATGCAGCAAACAGCCTGAACCCTCCGATTGATTTAGCGACTGCCAAGTTTGATGAATTTGGAAACCTGATAGGTGATTTTAACGACATCTACGCGCCCGGGATAAAAAATAACCTGGAGCAAATTGGCGGAGCATTTAAAACCGCGGGCGAAAAAGCCCAAGAGGGTATGAACGAAATTGGCAAAATAGGCCTGGCAAAGTTGTTGCCGGATATTTCCTTTGTCATTCATGGAGATACGCTCGAAGCCGTAGAAAAAGTGTCTAAGTTTAAGGAGGAAATAAAAAGTCTCGATGATTATTCGAACTGGACCCTGAATACCAGGATAGACGCTCAGGATGAACTGAATAATCTCATTGCCGAAATAAACCGGCTATCCAAAGGTTCAGCCATTGTTTTGAGCACGGACAAAGAGAGTGTCCAAAAAAGTCTTGATGTTGTTTCGATGATGAAAAACTCTATGTTTACGCAGGCTATTTCGTTGCCAGTGGTAATAGAGTCTGATTCCTTGATGGAAGCGAAAGCGAAGGTGGACGGGTTTATAGTTGACGAGAACGGAAGGTTTATCAATATAAAGGTGGGCTCAAAATATGATGAGATTGAAAAGGCTAAAAAGGAACTTGACGAACGCATTCCCACTGAAAAAATGTTGGAGATCAAACTTCAGGGCAATATCGACAAAGAATTGACTATGATCAAGACGAGCGCTGATACAGTACAGAAAAGCATGGAATGGACAGCGAAAGTAGAGATTGCTCAGGTCGAAGGTGACGCAAATCGGATGGCATCAGCCTTTGAGGCTGCTTCCTCTGGGGTCGAGTCCTATTCCAAAGAACTCTCTTCTCTGTTTAGTAAAAATTGGGATAATTTCGACTGGACAGAATTTCGAGCAGCCCGGGATTCTGCAGAACAGGGGCTTAAATTACAAAAAGAGATGCATGATGCCGAAATGAAACTGTTAGAGGCTCAAACGAGTTACGAAAGAGCTAAGAGAATTCGTCTGGAATCCAATAAAGCCTTGATCAAAATCGACTCCACCGGCCTGGAACCCCAGCTTGAAATGATCATGTGGCAGATCCTGAAGAAAGTTCAGATGAGGGCGAATGAAGATGGAGCAAACTTTTTGCTTGGGATAAAATAATTTTTAATATCCCTTGCATTGCGGGACTCGGGAGCTGTTTTCGGGAAATGCCTTCTTGGAGATAGGCGCGGGCGGCATGGCTATTTTTAAATGGATGTTGCCGGGAGGATGAAAGCCTTTTGGAAGTTTTGCCTCCTTCCTGACCCGGTTGATTCATCGGACCATATTCAGAATATGATTTTTTAACCACGTCCAGGGAAAACGAAGTCAGAATCACCACGATCTATTGACATCAAAAGTTTACTGGATCACTCATAGGAATACGTTCGTCATGTCCGCCTTTTGGGTTCCTGATGAATATAAACCCCTGGTCAAAATCTATGTCGGACCACATCAGCCGGAATATCTCCATCTTCCTCATACCGGTGAACAGCGCCATCAGCATCACACGGCCGGCGTGGCTTTGATTGTTGGGAGCCGCTGGTTGAAATAGAGCTTTCAAAATTATCCACAAATGAAAGGCGAACGGCAACTATCATTTGTTTGCCGGAAAGTATACGGAAGAAGCCAGCAAATTCAAAACAAATTTCGGAAAAAAATATTCGTGGCGCTTAAGCTTGGATGATGGGGGAGGGTGTAAAAAATGGTTGTAAATGAACCAATATCGGGTTTTATGACAGTCCGACAGGCTGCGACAGTAATTGAGTGTACCGAAAAACATGTTTACAACATGATCCATTTGGGCCGGTTGGAGGCTTTGCGAATCGGGTTGCGCGGGCTACGTGTCTCAAGGGAATCAATTTCAAACTATTTATCCAAAGGAAAGGGAAATTATGGAACTCCGGAATTACGTTGAGGAAGTCATTTTAGAGAGACTGGCCGTCAAATCGAGGCTGGAAGCGGTGGTGACCGAGCTGGCCGCAATCGAAGAGGAATTTTTAACAGCGCAGAGCAACTTTGACGAGGCGATTTTTGCAGGGGGTGAATCGGACAAGATCTTACAGAACCTAATGGAAGTCACCACGAAACGCGACGCATTTAAGCGGACCATCTCTGACATTGAAACAAGGGTCTTACCCGGGTTCCCGGAAAAAATTAGAATTGCACGCGATAAGGCTCGGCAAGTGGCGTATCCGGTCGTTAAGGGGAAGTTTGACCAAACGAAGGAGACGATTCAGGGCTTGCTGACCCAAATCAATGACGAGCTTGGCTGGTTTGACAATTTTCGGAACGAAATCGAGCTGGCCACCGGGGCGAGAGGCTTGCAAGAGGGGTTCAACTTCACGCATGCTTTTTATTTGATTTCAAACCGGCTAAAATTCTTGGTTTCGTCTGAAAAAAATCAACCGAGCCCAAACTATAAACCCGTACTTGGCGGCGGTACGGGATTTGCGCGCCGGCAATTTTTTGATTAAATAGGTTGGTGCCCTGGGGGCAGATCTTGTTTTTAGCCCGCAAAATAGCTGGTATAGCGCATCCAGATCCGGAACTCATCGTCCAATCATGCGCGGCTGGCGTGTATCCCCTACATGAGCCAGTATAAAAGCCCGTTTTCCTTCCTGCCCTGGGGGGATTCGGGCTTTTTGTTTTTCCGGGGGGCCGGGGCCTTTTGTTATTTTGGATCACTATGACATACTGGTAATGCTCCTGAATTCCATTGGCCTAACCGGTCGCGGGAATTTCTGTGTTATGAAATTATGAAATGCCTACAAACCTGTTTAAAGCATGTCTCGTGTAAACCGACCTGGTCATTTTTTTGATGCTGGATCATATTCATGATTTTTTTCTTGATTTTTATGGAAAATTCATGGAAAGATATATCCATGTATTGAATATGACAGTTTGATACATAAATTCAAGAACCGGAAAGGACACCCGAAAGTGGCCATTTTTATTTTCTATTCATTACAATTATTGTGCGGAAAGAGTCCCCTTGTAGCGATACAGAGGGCCGTCTGTTCTTGGGCGGTGTCAAACTCTTTCCGCATTTCTTATTTGGAGGGCATAAAAAATGACAAAACCAAGAATCCCCACCGAAGCACCGACACCCACTCCTGAAGCCACATCTCTTGAACCCGGCACCCGCCCTGAACGCCATCAGTGGTCTGATGAAAAAGATATGGTCCAGTTCCAAATCGGTGGTGATGGCACGGTCACCACCGAAACATATCGAGAAAATATTGACCGGCCATTGACAGCGAAAAAATTTCATTCTGCGATTGAAACATTGCGATTTGCAGCGAAATATGGCGGCTTTCAGATCCTGGTTATCGAAGACCCAGAAAAGAAAAATCCAATTTATTCGCTGCCAGACATTAAAAACGCAATAAGGATTTTCATAAAGTCGAGCATTAAAGACCCCCCATTCCGTATAAAAATTTTTGATGGTGAGCTCACTCCTGAAGAAATACTTGACGTAAGTGCGATTCAGCCGCTCGAAAAGAGTATGATGGTTTATAGGATTTGAGACCATGCCAATACATTCACCTGATGCCCAAAGCCTCACCTTTCGCTCTCAGATAGTTGGCGGCACAAATCCGAAACAAATCTATATCCACGAAACGCGTAGCAATTATTTTTCTCTTATTTGAATTATGTATTGACATTAATCAAAAAGAGTTTATTATATGATTAACGTATATACATAATTAAATAGGGGGGCGGCATGAAGATATCAAAACTCGAAAACGACATAATGACGATAGCTGTTGAAATCAGCCGGGAACGACACGGGATTCCGGTGCTACTATCGGAGTTACGAAATCGGACCAAAATAAACAGGAACGATTTTGACCAGGCTGTTTTAACAATGTCTAAAAACGGATATTTTCTGTCAAAAGATTTTTATCCTGGAAGCAGGACCGATGCTGAAAAAGCTGACTGGGTTTCTGATGGCGCTGACAATTTCTTTTTTGCAATCAACAGCAGAGATGATGCCGAGACAATCCGGATTGAATCCAAAAACATCAATTTGAAGATTTCAACCAAACCCGGCCGCGGCGGTTCCCGATCCGGTGCCGGCCGTCCGATGAAAAAAGCAAAGTGTCGGCGGGTTCAACTTCAAGGCGCCCGGATCCCGGCATGGCTGATGGAATGGTTGAAAGCCGAAGGCGACGTTGGGCGGAAGATCGAGACAGCGCTTATCACCCATTATAAACTGACTCCACCGGAAAAATAAAAGGGAGATTCCGCATGGTTTCCAAAAGAAGGCAAGAGATAGCACAACTCAGAAAAGATTTTGACCAGCTTTGTAAAATAATGGATCAACATAAAAAGGAAATAATTGAAAATTCGATAAAAGTTGCACAGATGTTTTTGCTTAATGCAAAACGGGAAGCATGGCGGGCCGGGATACCAGATGCAACGGTTTTGCACGGGGAATCCAAACGGCGACGCACCCGGCCGTCAAAACCGAAATTAATACGGGTTATATAATCATCATCGCACCAAAGCGGGGCTTTCTGTTTTGTCCTGGCAAGAAATTCACCCCCATAGAGCGAGTGACATGGCTAACATAGGAGCGCTTATTGCGCAAAACGGAAAGGATACCGGCATGGTTGATGGATTGGTTACGGGATCAAGGAAATGTCGGTGGATTGATCGAGGCGGCGCTTATCGCCCAGCAACAACTATCACCACCAGAGTGATCCATGGCCCTGTAATACCATGCAATGAAACCGCTTTCCGGAACCTATGGAGGGCAGGTTCATTTCCTACTGGACTTACTCGTTTACATTGGAACGCTTGATGATTCAGAAGGAGAACAAGTCATGAGCCTTAAGCCAATGGGACCGGTTGAAATACTGATAACGCTGATTGACAAGGATATCAAGGATATGGAGCTGATCAAACAAGAAGTATACGCCACCCTTCCGAGACAAAAACGACAGGTGGTAAAAAATGAGATCATTGACCCCAGGACAGGAAAGCCTTTTGTGCTTAAGAGGCCAAAGCCTTTTGACTTAAAAAAAACTCAACCTATTACAGAAGGATGAATATTTTTCAGACGCTTGAATTTTGTATTGACATTAATCTAAAATGCGTTACTGTTTGATTATCGTAAATACATAATTCTTACGGGGGATATTATGAATAAGAAATTGATGGTGGCAATAAAGGCAGAATCTCAATTACATCCTGGCGCTCCGGTTTTGTTGCCCGACTGAGGAAGCGGGTATCCATGAGCAAGGAAGCGTTTGACGCTGCTGTGATGGAGATAGTAAGGTCTGAAAAATATTTCCTGAATAGACATCATCACCCAGCACAGTCATCAGAACAAGAGAAAGACGGCTTTATCCCTGATGGCGCCGGGAATTATTACATCACCATCAATCCCCGTGATAATGCGGATTTTCTGACTGGTTCAAGTGATCAAGCGGGCGCCACCGCAAAGAAAACCGGAACATCAGCAGCGAGACATAGCCGCGGCGGATCACGGTCGGGCGCCGGGAGACCTGCTGTAAAGACAAAAATCAAACGGGTACCGCTTCAGGGGGCGCGGGTTCCTGGCTGGCTTATGGATTGGCTGAAGGCCGAAAAAGATATGGGCCACAAGATTGAGGCAGCATTGATCGGATATTACGGGCTGACACCGCCGGCCTGAAACGGGTCACTGAAATTGAAATATCTTTTGGTGAATAAAAAGGGGATTGGTTTATTTATTGGGGGTATATATGGGGGTATACATGTTTTTATAGTATATTTAATATTAATTATTACAGATAGTTAATGCATTTGTTTAATGGCCTGCATCACCAAAAATAAGTAATCCGGAGAAATCCGGTCAAGTTTGAACCCCTGGGTCCTATAAAAGGATTTCGGGGTTTTTCTTTTCCGGGATGTTCCTCTGAAATCCTTTGACATTCCGCCACTATTGACGGATCAGGGCGCCTTTCTCCCCTTCCGCCTATCCCCTGTGATGTCGCTTTCCGTTGATATGATATAATTGAGGGATTCAGACCGTTGATCCGATGAATGATCCGACACAGTATTGCAAGAAGCTGAGACTAATTCCAGAGTTCCAGGACCCGCTTTCGGCTCATATCCAGGTATTTGTATTGCATATCCGGATCATTGCAGAAGACTTCCAATGTAATGGTACTGTCGTAACCGGTTGCCTTTAATGAATTCACCGCATTTTTCCAGTCAACGGTTCCCACGCCCAATGGCATATGATCATCGGTTCTGGACCGGTTGTCCGAAAAGTGGACATGCTGGATATGTTTCCCCAGTTCTCCGCAAAAAACCTCATGATTATCGGGGCCGAAGTTTGTGTGCCCGAAATCAAGATGCAGTTGTAAACCCGGTACTGCCGCCAGCAATTTTTTAAAGGTGGAAACCCGGTCAAAAGGGGCTTTATAGTTTTCAATAACCACCGTGAGGCCATGGGTTGCAGCCATTCCAACGATGGGTTTCAAGGCTTCGATATTGAACGCGACCAAATCATTTCTCATAGCCGGTGGGCAAAAATAGCAGGGATGGATATTCATGACCCTTGCCCCCAGGGCGGAAAATGTCCTGGCACATCGCTCCAATTCCTTAAGACAAGCCTCCCGGATTCCCTGGACTGGATATGCATGCGGCAGGCAGGGGTCGGTATGCCCTGTGACGGATAGACCATGGAAATCAAGGATCGGCCGCAATTTGACACCATCAACCGTGGAGGCATTGGGCCCTTCGATGGTCAAATCCAAAAAGTCGAAACGGGCTTTGCCACAGAACGCTACCTCATCGTGGACCGATTTTGACGGGTTGTTCATTATGCCGATTTTCATAACGTTTTTCCTTTGGATGCGTTTGTTCTGGAAACGTTCTTCATCGTCTGCTTTGTTTTCATTTCGGATATCAGATTGCCATGTCCATATCATAATAATAGAGGGAATAACATCAATGATTTTCGAATCTAAAGCCCGTGCATAAAGCTGTTTGATTAATTGGCTGAAATATGATTAATTCGATCAATGGTGCTTCGCACCTGCTTGGAGTGGATGTGGCTCGGAAATCGCCCAACATCAATATCAACCTGATTCGGGCGGGATCCGCGGTAACTTGGACGGCATATAAAACTGAAAGTTGAAAGAGAGTTGCGATGAACGGTGCGCAAGCGCTTTTAAAAGTCCTGGTTGAATCCGGCATTGAAATCTGTTTTGCCAATCCCGGCACTTCAGAGATGCATCTGGTATTGGCAATCGGAAAAACCGACGCTGTTCGGCCCATCTTGTGCCTGTTCGAAGGCGTGGCGACCGGCGCCGCCGACGGCTATGGCCGCATGGCCGATAAACCGGCAATTACCCTGTTGCATATGGGTCCCGGGTTTTCCAACGGCATGGCCAACCTTCACAACGCCAAAAAGGCACACGTTCCCATTGTTAACATTGTCGGAGACCATGCCACCTACCACCTGAAATACAATTCACCCCTGACTTCCGATATCCCCGCGCATGCGAATATTTGCTCCAACTGGATTCATGTCTCGAAATCGGCGGATGACCTGGCAGCTTCCGGCGCCAGGGCGGTTCAGGCAGCCATGAAAGGTTCGGGGAAAATCGCCACATTGATCGCACCTGCCAACCATGCCTGGGAAGAAGCGTCTGAAGTGGCGCCGCTGCAATCAATTGCGCCGATTGAAACGGTCTTACCGGCTTCTATCGAAGAGATTGTGAAAACATTGACCAATGGCAAGCCCAGCGCGCTCATTCTCGGCGGACGGGCCCTGCGCGAAGAAGCTCTGGAAGTTGCAGGCCGCATTGCAGATGCCACGGGAGCCAAGCTGCTCTGTGAAACATTTCCAGCCCGCTTGCAGCGCGGAGCCGGCCGTGTCAGAGTCTCCCGAATTCCGTACTTTGCCGAAAATGGGATGGAATTTCTTAAAACCTATGACCAATTTATTCTTGTGGATGCCCAGGTTCCCGTTGCCTTTTTTGCATATCCCGGAAAGCCCAGCTTGCTGATACCTGAAGGCTGTGAAGCCAAAACACTTACAACCAATGACACCTGTGCATTGACCGTTTTGAGATCATTGGCTGAAAAATTGAATGCAGCCCCTGATCCCAGGGATCGGCAGGCCCGCATCGAGGTGCCGCCGCCAACGGGCGCATTGACAGCGCATGCAATCGGAAAAAGCCTAAATATATTACTTCCGGAACAGGCGATTCTCTCGGATGAAGGCATCACCTGCGGCCTTGATATTTACAACTGCACGGAAAGTGCAGCCGCTCATGACTGGTTGACGATTACCGGAGGCGCGATCGGACAGGGGTTACCGCTCAGTCTCGGCGCCGCGGTGGCCTGCCCACATCGCAAGGTGGTGGCATTGCAGGCAGACGGCAGCGCCATGTATACCGTCCAGGCACTTTGGACAATGTCCAGAGAAAAAACAGATGTGACGGTCGTCTTGCTCAACAACCGCAGCTATGCCATTTTAAATATCGAAATGGCGCGTGTCGGCGCAGGTGAACCCAATGAAAAAACACTGTCCATGCTGAATCTCTCCTCGCCTTCGATTGATTGGGTCCAAATTGCACAAGGCATGGGGGTTCGGGCAAGCTACGCTCACACAGCCGATGAATTTCATCTTCTATTTGCCGAAGCAATGAAAAGGAAAGGACCTTGTCTGATCGAAGCAGTCATTTAGCATCATGACAACAATCAGAGCCAAGACGGCGATAGCCACAAAAACAAATCATGTGATTCATGCCGCACGCTCCACCCTGAATTCATGATCCGCCAATTTGACCCCATCCCCGGGATAAAGCTTTCGTCCGCGCCGAAGTTCCACGGCACCGTTGACCCGCACCTGCCCATCTGCAATGAGCAGTTTGGCTTCACCGCCGGATGCGACGGCACTGACAGCCTTGAGTAAGCTGTCCAGCTTGATGTAGGCTGTACGAATGTCAAATGGCACAACCATTATTTGTCCTCTTCAGTCAGAAAAATAACAAGATTTCATTTCAACGGTTATCGGGTCCCCATCTGTCAGGCGTTGAACCAGCCCGCTTATTCTGGGAAGTTCATAGGCAAAATAATACCTGGCGGTAAAAAGTTTTCCCTGATAAAAATCGGCTTCGGCTGTGGAAAGTTCCCCTGCCCGGGCCTTTTGAACCGATACGGATTGAAGAAGCCACTGCCAGGCGACAGTGACGATTCCGAAAAATTCCAGGTAAAGGGTGGCATCCGCCAGAAAGATTTCAGGGCCTTTTTTATGTGCAATGTCCACAAGCTGATAGGTGACATCCTGAAGCTGCTTGATGGCCTTGTACAACTGATTGACCATGGATAACAGGGCAGGAAATTTCCGGGCCGAGTGCATGGCGCACTGAACCTCTTCCAGGAAAAAAGCAAATGCCTTGCCGTTTTCCATGACGACCTTTCTGCCCAGAAGATCCATGCCCTGAATGCCGGTGGTTCCCTCGTGAATCGGATGGATGCGCATATCGCGAAAATGCTGTTCCACGGGAAAGTCCTGGCAGTATCCATATCCACCGAAACACTGAATGCTCTGGCTGGTTGACAGAATACCCATCTCCGATGCATAGGTCTTGGCAACCGGTGTGAGCAGTTCCAGCAGAAGGCGGTATCGGCTCTTTTCCTCAGGCAAAACCACCCGGGTCATATCTTCGTATTGACTGCACTGCATGAGCAGAGAAAAAGAGCCTTCGACCACGGCTCGCTGAAAAAGCAGCATCCGCTTGACATCGGCATGTTCGATAATGGCAATTTGGGGGGATGCCGGGTCCTTATCCGTGAGCCTTCGACCCTGGGGCCTTTGTTTACAGTAATGCAGAGCCGCATAATAGGCAGCCGAGGCAATGGACGCCGCCCCCAACCCGACACCGATCCGCTCCTCGTTCATCATCTGAAACATGTAGGCCAGCCCCCGGTGCGGCTCGCCCAGAAGATACCCCCGGCAGTCATCTTTATCGCCGATACTCAGTTCGGCAATCGGGGTGCCCCGGTACCCCATTTTATGAAAAATCTGGGAGACGGTAATATCATTTGACACCGGAATCCCATCTTCATTCAGACGCATTTTGGGAACCACGAAAAGGGATATTCCCCTGGGTCCGGCAGGCGCCCCATCAATCCGGGCCAGCATCAAGTGAACGATATTCTCCGCACCGTCGTGGTCGCCCGCGGAAATGAACGTCTTTCGCCCGCGGAGCTTGTAATATCCATCGACCGTGGGCAAGGCAGTGGTGGCAATATCGGTCAGCGAGCTGCCGGCCTGGGGTTCGGTCAGTGCCATGGTGCCCTGCCATTGCCCCGAAAGCATTTTACTCAGGAAGGTTTTTTTTAACCCTTCATTGCCAAAGGAATCGATCAGGCGGGCAGCTCCGGCTGTCAGGCCCGGATAGACGCCGGCCGAGTAGTTGGCAGCAAAAAACATCGCAAAACAGGCATTGGCAACCATACTGGGCAACTGCTCACCGTTGGACTCGGCAGGAAATGTTGCGGCAATCCATCCCCCTTGGCCGAATTCCTTCATGATGCCGGCAACTGCCGGATGGACTTTCACCTGTCCGGCGATCAATTCCGGCGGGTTACGGTCCATCTCCTCAAAGATCGGATGCAGCAGGCGTGTGGACAATTTCAATGCCGCATTCAGCACCAGGTTGTAAATCTTTTGATTGTGCTGAGAAAAATAAGGGTGTTCGGAGAGCGATAGTACATCAAACACTTCAAAAAGCAGAAACTTCACATTTCGAATACTGATGAATTTATCGGCCATACCCCTGCCCTTTTCTGGCGAATCCTGAAAATGATTTAAGCCGGATCATTTTGAAACTGTTTTTTTCAATTCTTCAATCTCATTTTTCAGATCATTGACTTCATCGCGAGTGGCGATATCTGCTTTTTTAAGCAGATCTTTGAACTTTGATTCAATTTTCTCTTCAAAATCTTTTTGAGCCTCTTTGGATTTTTTTTTGAGATCGTCTAAAAAACTTTTGCCTTCATTTTCAGACATCTCCCCTTTTTTAACAATTTCCTTTACCCATTCTTCCAGTTCATCCTTGGTTTTCATCGCAATACCAATACCCGTCAACATGGTTTTTTTAATGAAGTCCAGCATATCAGCTCTCCTTTTAGAAATGGGTTATGAGGCATCAGGCTATGGGCTAAAGGTTAAAGCAATTGGATGTGACAGTGTTTTACCTACAGCCTATCGCCTTAATTTTATTTGAATTTGCCCAGTACGGCACTGGCAATGGTGTTCTTCTGAATTTCCTTGGTACCTTCATAGATTTCGGTGATCTTGGCGTCGCGATAGAAACGTTCAACCTCGTATTCCGCCATGTATCCATATCCACCCAGAAGCTGAATGGCCTCATCCGCCACTTCCACAGCCGTCCGGGCCGCATACATCTTGGCCATTGAGGTCAGCTTGGGATCGATGTTGCCTTTGTCGTAATTCCAGGCAGCCTTATAGGTTATCAGCCGGGCAAGCTCGATTTTAGTGGCCATGTCCGCCAGTTTATGCTGGTTAACCTGAAATTCCGCAATCTTCTTTCCAAACTGTTCGCGCTGTTTGACGTAAGCCAGGGCCCTGTCAAATGCCCCTTGAGCCGTGCCCAATGCCTGAGCGGCAATCAGAATCCGGCTTTCGTCAAAAAACTCGAGAACCTGATAAAATCCCTTGCCTTCTTTTCCAACCAGATTGGTCAGCGGTATCCGGACATCCTTAAAATTAACCTCAGCCGTGGACATCATATGGATTCCCATTTTATCACCAATGTCCGTAGCCGTTACGCCTTTTCGGTCTGCTTCAACCAGAATCATGCTGATTCCCCGGTAGGAAGGCTTGGCATCGGGATCGGTCTGACAGAGAACCGTAAAAAAACCCGCCAGACAGCCGTTGGTGATAAAGGTTTTGGTGCCGTTAATGACCCATTCATCCCCGTCACGAACCGCCGTTGTGTTCATGGAAGTAATGTCGGAGCCATGATCCGGTTCTGTAAAAGCGCCCGCGGAAAGCGTCTTGCCTTCGGCAACCAGGGGAAGAAATTTTTGCTTGAGTTCTTCAGTGGCAAAGCGCAGCAGACATTCGGATGCAAACCCTGCAAGAATGAGGGCGGCTCCGATTGTCGAATCTCTTGCGCAAAGTTCTTCTGCTACGATGATATTTTCCATAACGCCAAGACCCTGGCCGGAATATTTTTCGTCAAAGTGGATACCAATAAAACCGAGCTCGGCTGCCTTTTTCCATATTTTCGTTGGAAATTCGTGTTTTTTCTCCAGTTCAAGCGCAAGATCCTTATCGAATTCGCCTTTGGCAAAATTTCTTGCTGCTTTCTGAATCTCGATTTGTGACTTGGTGAGTTCAAAATCCATTTTTTCCTCCAATTCTTACTGTTTGATGAATCCTGGCAATGTTCACTTCCATTTCGAAGCAAAAAAACAGGGCACAACATTCTGAGTGACCGTTCAGAATTTAGCATAGACAAAATGGCATTGCAAGGGATTTGCTTGGGAATTGGCGACTTGAAACCCGCATCAAGTGCTTGATCGACGATTTTCGACATGGGCAGCTCGGAAAAAAGTTACTTGACTGTTGGCGATAAGTGCCTTAAGGGATATGGTCATTCATATTGCAACCCAACACACATTCGGAAAGGAATTCTTATCATATGCCTTATTCAATCGCGCTGGCCGGAAAAGGAGGAACCGGAAAAACAACCATTGCAGGAATGCTGATCAAATATCTAGTGGACAAGGGCAAATCGCCGGTTCTGGCCGTGGACGCCGACAGCAACGCCAATTTAAACGAAGTACTGGGACTTGATTTGTGCGACACCTTGAGCAATGCCCGCGAAGAAATGAAAAAAGGAGTGGTTCCCGGCGGCATGACCAAAGATGTGTTCATGTCCATGAAGCTTCAACAGGCTGTTGTTGAAGCCAAAGGCTATGATCTCATAGTCATGGGGCAACCGGAAGGCTCCGGATGCTATTGCGCGGCCAACTCGCTGTTAATCGCCTTCCTGGACAAACTCATTCACAATTATCCTTATATTGTCATGGATAATGAAGCCGGCATGGAGCACATCAGCAGGCTGACGACACGAAACGTGGATGTGCTGCTGATGGTGTCGGATACTTCCCGACGCAGCATCCTTTCCGCGCTTCGCATTGATAAACTGGCCAGGGATCTTCGGATCGGCGTCTCAAAAAGCTATCTGATCATCAATCAGGTCAAGGATGAACTCTCACCGGAAATCACCCGGATTGTTCAGGATGCCGGAATAGCGCTTGCGGGAACCATTCCGGAAGACGCGGATATCTATGCTTACGATTTAAACGGACAGCCGACTGTAGCCATTCCTACGGGCAACGCCGCAATTCAGGCAGCCTATGGGATATTTGACGCCATCATCAACTGATCAAGTCCATCATCAAATTCGGTCGTTATAGGGATTAATATGAAAAAGACAGGCTTTTTATATGACGACAGGTACCTTTTGCACGACACAGGCCCCTATCATCCAGAAGCCCCGGATCGCCTTTCCGTCATCTATACCGGCTTAGAGCGATCCGGACTGCTTTCCAAGCTGGTCCGCCTTGAAGGTAGCATGGCAGAAATGAAATGGATAGAATCGGTGCATGACAAGGCTTACATCGAACGATTCCAATCCGTCTGTCAGTCCGGCAAGAGTTCTTTTGAATGCGAAGATAACCAGTTATGTTATCAAACGTATGACATCGCCAGGCTGGCGGTCGGTGGCATCCTGGAGGCCTCAAAACTGGTTATGGAAGGCTCTCTGGACAATGTGTTCTGCGCGGTCAGGCCACCTGGACACCATGCGGAGATTAACCAGGCCATGGGATTTTGCTATTTCAACAATATTGCGATTGCCGCCCGCTATATCCAGCGTGAATGGGGAATTAAACGGGTAGGCATCATGGATTTTGATGTCCATCACGGAAATGGAACCCAGAATATTTTTGAAACAGATTCATCCGTTTTCTATTACTCCATCCATGAGCATCCCTCTTTTGCTTTTCCGGGAACCGGACGGGCTTTTGAAAAAGGATCCGCCGAAGGAACGGGATTTACCCGAAACTATCCGATATTACCGGGACAGGGAGACGAGGAATACAGATCCGTCATGGATAATGATTTTATTCCGTTGTTTGATCAGTTTGGACCGGAAGTCCTGCTGATCTCCGCGGGCTTCGATGCCCATGCGGATGATGATATGTCGGGCATCAATCTTTCAACGGAAGGGTTTACCTATATCATGGAACGGCTTGTTGAAACAGCCAACAAACATTCTGGCGGAAGGATCATTTCCATCCTGGAAGGCGGGTACTCCCTTAAACGGCTTCCAGAGCTGGTGAATAACCATATTGAGATTTTATTGAAAGGATAATCCTCACGTCCACCGGAATCAAGACCTTATAGCATGTCATTTTTAAAGGGTTTATGTTGTTTCATCCATCGGCGCTGAGATTCAGAAGTCAATTATTTCGTCTTTTACATAGTGGAGGCCATTATGTTTGTCAGTAGATCAATGACCCAGAAGGTTGTTACCATCGATAAGAATGCTGATATTCTTGAGGCAAAAGAGTTAATGGAGCAGTATCAGATTCGCCACGTGCCAGTTGTTGAACCCGACGGCCTGTTGATTGGCATGATAACCGATCGAGATCTTCGCAGCGCCCTTCCTTCAACTTTTTTCAAAAAAGATAAAAAGGCGGCTAAGAAAGTTGCTGCCTCATCCATAAAAGTGAAAGACATCATGGCACAGAATCTGGTGACGCTTTCGCCAATGGATACCCTTCAGGATGCGCTGCTGCTGATCCAGAAAACGCTTGTGGGTGCGCTGCCGGTGGTGGATAAAAAAGACAAACTGCTGGGCATTATTTCGGTCCGGGATTTATTACGGGCATTTATCAATGTACTGGGAATCGGGACGCCCGGAACCCTGCTCTGCATCCTGGTTGAAGAAAAACTCGGCCAGTTGAAAAAGATTGTGGATATCATCACCGAAGAGAAAGTTTCCTTTGGCAGCGTTCTGGTCGCCAGATACTGGGAAGAAGGCAAACGCGCGGTATTTCCGTATCTGCTGACCAACAACGTCGTCAATGTCAAAAAGAAACTGAAGGCTGCGGGATATACCCTGCTGGAACCCATGGAATGGTATATGGATCAGCTTCCCAAGGCAGAAACCAAGGACCCTAAATAGCTTCATGTCCGTTACCACTGAAGTTGAAAATTCTCCGCCCTGCAGCGAGCTCTTTATCTATTATCTTGAGGGTGCGCTGCAGGAAGACCCCTCCGGCCTGAAACATTTCATCGGCAACTGGCAGGAAGACGGGTTTTCGTTTCTGTTTTTTACAGAACCGTCCCTGGATCAGATTCAGGATCTGGTCCGTGTTTCCCCCTTATTGCGGTTTATTGATCACTATCAGATGTCATACCATGACTGGGTGGGGGATAAGGTTACGCCATTTTGCACCGACCGGTTTTTCATTTCCCCTCCCTGGGATCCATCCATTCCGCCATCATCTAAATTGCGAATCACGCTGGACCCG
>CAIVVZ010000241.1 GCA_903909505.1 uncultured Desulfobacteraceae bacterium | reverse complement strand
CTGGATACGCTGGTTGATCGCATTGTCAGCGGGTACAGTCAGGAGGAACGTGTGGCGCTCGAAAAGGACACGGGTTTTGACGATGGGCTCATAGTCGTTGCAGAGCCCTATCATCTCCTGGCGATCAAGGGGCCGGAGTCGTTGGAAAGCGTGCTGCCTTTCAGACGGGCGGGGCTCAATGTGATATGGACAGGCGATATCACCCCGTACCGCATGCTCAAGCTGCGTCTGCTGAATGGAAACCACACATTCATGACCTTGTGCGGTCTCGGCATGGGCCTTGGCAACGTGCTCGACTGCCTGGCCAGCGAACCTATCCGAAACGCCATTCTTGCAATGAACCGGCTCGAAGTCCTTCCCTGTATGCCACTGCCGCCCGAGGCATCATCGCAGTACTTTTCAACGGTGCTCGATCGGTTTGCAAACCCCTATCTGGACCATCGCCTGTTGAACATTGCGCTATATTCCGTGTCCAAATGGAAATTGCGCCTGCTGCCGTCACTCCTCGACTATTATGCCAATAAAGCCGATGTGCCGACGCTTATCTCGTTTTCTCTTGCGGCGCTGACGTGCCGTTACGTGACGACCACCGACGTACAAGATGAGCCTTCAGCGGTGGCGTTTTTCAAGTCCGTCTCCGGCATGGCGATGACCAATCCGCATGCCTGCGCGCTGGAAGTCGTTTTTAATCCCGTTCTCTTTGGCGATACGCTTAAAACAGTCAGCGGACTTGCGGATGTTCTGGCATCCCAGATCGCCGATATTTTCACCCTGGGCATGGAAAAAGCGCTTCTAAAGGCTTCGGAAGCTGCCCGTGCCAAAGCAGGCAGAGGTTGATGATGACAAAACGTGCCGTGCTTCTCGATGTGCACGACTCGGTTGCGGTTGCGGTCGAGGAAGTCCATCCGGGGGAGACATGCGAAATCACCGGTGCTGGCTCTTCCACGATTACAGTCGGGGAAATGATTCCTCGCGGTCACAAGATCGCCATCGCATGCATGGAAAAGGGCGAGCCTGTCATCAAGTACGGCCACGCCATCGGCGTTGCCAAGATGGATATCCGGCAAGGCGCGTGGGTGCACTCTCATAACCTGGCTTCGTCCCTTCAGGGGACACATGCTTATCTGGAGCCGGAGAGCGTCTACTCATGGGACGGTATCGCCCCTGCATCCATGCCAACGACTTTCAAAGGCTATCGCCGTCTGGACGGTTCCGTTGGTATCCGAAACGAGATATGGATCATTCCCACCGTGGGCTGCGCCAACAAAGCCGTGGAAGGGATGAAACTCCGGGCCCGCGCGGAGCTTGGCCTCGATGCTGTGTGCTTCACCCATCCCCACGGATGTTCACAACTGGGGGACGATCTGGCCGGCACCCAGAAGATACTCGCGGGACTCGTCAAGCATCCCAACGCGGCGGGCGTGCTGGTTGTGTCGCTCGGGTGCGAGAACAACCGGATCGAATCGTTCAAGGAGGCGCTTGGTTCCTGGGACGACAACCGGGTGAAGTTTCTGTGCATGCAGGATGTTGGTGACGAAGAGGTTGAAGCCGTGAAACTCCTGAAGGCACTCGCAGACTATGCAAAGGGATTCGATCGCGGGGACATTCCGCTGTCCGAGCTCGTGCTGGGCATGAAGTGCGGAGGCTCGGACGGTTTTTCCGGGATCACTGCCAACCCACTCGTCGGGCGCGTTGCCGACCTGATCGTACAAATGGGCGGCTCCGTTGTTCTCAGCGAGGTCCCGGAAATGTTCGGTGCCGAGACAGTACTCATGAATCGGGCATGCTCGAAGGAGGTGTTTGGCCGCATCGCGTCCCTGGTGAACGATTTCAAGCAATACTTTATTCGCCACGGGCAGGAGGTGTATGAAAACCCGTCTCCCGGAAACCGTGACGGGGGCATCACCACCCTTGAAGAGAAGTCCCTTGGCTGCATTCTCAAATCCGGGACATCGCCGGTGATGGACGTCATTTCCTACGGTTCCCAGGTGAGGGAAAAGGGGCTTACCCTCTTATGGGGGCCGGGAAACGACCTGGTGTCGGCAACAGCCCTCTCCGCGGCCGGGGCGCATATGATCCTCTTCACCACGGGGCGCGGGACTCCGTACGGCGCGCCTTCGATTACGATCAAAATATCCTCTCATACGGACCTTAGCGTTCGAAAACCGGGATGGATCGATTTTGATGCGGGCAGGATCCTTGCCGGAAAGAGCTTCGATGAGCTTGACGCGGATCTATTCGGCTTTATCGTCAAAGTGGCAAGCGGGGAAGAAACCCGGAGCGAAATTACGGGAAACCGCGACATCGCCATATTCAAGGATGGGGTGACGCTATGAAACAGTTTATGGACAGGGATTTTCTGCTGCATTCGAAGCCTGCAAAAAAGCTCTTTCACGATTATGCCAAAGAGATGCCCATCATCGACTTTCACTCGCATCTGCCTCCAGGTCAGGTGGCCGACGATACGAGATTTGAAAACATCGCCCGCATCTGGCTCGGCGGTGACCACTACAAATGGCGGGCCATGCGCGCCAACGGGGTGAACGAGGAATACATCACCGGGAAGGCATCGGACTGCGACAAGTTTCTGGCGTGGGCGCGCACGGTTCCGGCTACCTTGGGAAATCCCCTCTATCATTGGACACACCTCGAGTTGCAGCGCTATTTCGGCATTACCCGAATTCTCGACGCATCGAGTGCCGGGGCGATCTGGGAGGCTTGCAACGCGGTGATCGACAAGCCGGAATTCTCGGTTCGAAGTCTTCTGGCGAAAATGAAGGTGCGCGCGCTTTGCACAACCGACGACCCCATCGATGATCTGGCCCACCACAGGCGCCATGCCGCGGACATTGTGTCGGGCAAGGCGGGGAAAGTCCCTGTGATCATGGTCCCGACTTACCGTCCCGACAGGGCGATGCATGTGGACGATCCCGCGACGTGGAATGATTATATCGTAAAGCTGCAAGAGGTTTCTGAAACAGAGATTCATGACTTCGATCAGCTTGTAATCGCCCTCGAAAAACGTCACAAGGACTTTCATGATTTGGGTTGCCGCCTGTCGGATCATGCCCTCGAAAAGCCCTTTGCCGCCGAAGCCACCGGGGGACAGCTCAACGCATTCGTTGTCAAGCTCAAGGCGGGCAAGCAACTCGATACGCCTTCGGCCGCCGCTCTGAAAACGGCGATCCTTCTGGCCGTGGCCCGCATGGACGCCGAGCGGGGCTGGACCCTGCAGTTCCATCTGGGCGCCATCCGCAACCTTAACTCCCGCATGTTCGAGAAACTTGGCCCGGACACCGGATATGACGCCATGGGGGACGAGCCCATCGCCCGGCCCCTGGCCCGGTTCCTCGATATGCTCGAATGCGAGGGAAAGCTTCCGCGTACTATCCTCTACACCCTCAATCCCGCGTGGAACGAAACCCTGGCAGCCGTCATGGGCTGTTTCCAGGACGGCTGCGCTCCCGGCAAGATTCAATTCGGTTCGGCGTGGTGGTTCAACGATCAATTAGATGGCATGCTCCGGCAGATGACGGCGCTTTCAAACATCGGTCTTCTCAGCCGATTCGTCGGTATGCTTACGGACTCGCGGAGCTTTCTCTCCTTCCCGCGCCACGAGTATTTCAGAAGGCTCCTGTGCAGCCTCATCGGCGGATGGGTGAAAAACGGCGAGGCGCCCGCGGACTACGATCTGCTCGGCCGGACCGTGCAAGACATCTGCTTCAACAATGCATGCGATGCCTTCAATATCCCGGGTGTTGCAAGATAAATCCGGATTTTACTGATTCATCAACGACATTGACTTAAGGAATATAGCTTTAATAGGGAGAGATTATGTTCGATTATTTATTGACAAAAGAGCAGATTGTACTGCGGGACGAGGTGCGGGAGTTCATCAAATGGGTTCCGCGCCAGCTTGTTCTGGATATGGACAAGGATGTGATCAAGTTTCCGAAGGAATTTCTCCGGGAGGCGGGCCGTCGCAACCTGATGGGCTGCCGTCATCCCAAGGAGTGGGGCGGCCGGGGTATGGACTGGGTCAGCACGGGCATGGTCATGGAAGAAATCGGCACCATCGGGTATGAACTGGCCTGCGTCTTTGGCGTCGGAGCGGAACTGGTTTGCGACGCCATCATCCAACATGGAACGGATGAACAGAAAGAACGTTACGTCAGGCCCCTTCTTCAAGGAGAGATCTTTGCCGCGGAATGTCTCACCGAGCCGCGTGGGGGATCGGACTTTTTCGGCGCCACATCAAAGGCCGAGGACAGGGGGGATCATTTTATCCTGAACGGCCAGAAACGCTTCATCGTCGGTGGCGAGGGAGCGGACTATTTTCTGGTCTATGCCAGAACCAATTTCGAGCCGAATGCCAAACCCCAGGAGTCGATCACGGCGTTTATCGTTGATCGCGGTCCCGGCGTGGACACGAAATACCTCTACAACCTCATGGGCTGCCGGGGCGGGGGAACGGCCCGTCTTGTTTTTAATGACGTCAAGGTGCCGAAGCAGAATGTCCTGGGCCGTGTCAACGGGGCCTATGACGTATTCAATACGATGATGATTCCAGAGCGCCTGGGAACGGCCATCATGACCATCGGATCCGCCCGGACCGCACTCGAAATCGCCACCCATTACACCACCCGGCGCAAGGCCTTCGGCGTGGTGATCAATACCTTTCAGGGAGTCAGCTTCCAGGTGGCGGAGGCTGCGATGCTGCTGGATGCGGCACAGGCCATGGGGTATGCCACATGCAGGGCCGTCGATGCCGGCTGCGGCATGGACAGAATCCGGCGCATGGTCTCCGAATCCAAGAAATTCATCACCGAATCCTGCCAGAAGATTGTTCATAACGCCATGCAGGTCGTCGGCGGCATCGGTTATACGAATGTCTTCCCCCTGGAGCGCATCTATCGCGATATCCGCCTGGCCAGCATCTGGACGGGAACCAGCGAGGTCATGTCCATGATCGTGGCTCATGAGTGGTACCGGGAATGCAAGAAGGCCCGGGCCGCCAACCTGACCCGGGATTTTGAGGCCGACGCCGAAGAGGCTTTTGCGGAAGAAGAAAAGATTTACGAGTAAACGGCGGCTGAACCCACAGCCAACAGAACGGCGTGAAACCGGAATTAAGCAGTTTTATTAAAAAAATGACAACGTATTGCAGGATAAAAAACGGTTACGTGGGTCTGTTTTGGGTGGCATGTTGCTGAATCCGTTTTACAGCATTCAGCAGGGCAGGGGACAATGCCAGGGCACGTTCAAAAATATCAAAGATGGTTTCGGATTTATATTCATGTGCAATTTCATTGCGCAGCATTCGGATTTGTACGAAATCCTCTGCGGATTCAATTAACCCCCTTTTTTCGGCCCGGTTAATCCTGTCACGGACCGTTCCGATATCCTCCAGGTCCAAAATAGAGATCGTTCTCAGCACTTTTTGAACTACCAAATCGCTTAACCGCGCAAATCGTGCAGTCAGCGCTTCGAAACTTTCCAGTTGATCATTATCCAGATCCGGCCTGGCGCCAATACGGCAACATTTGTCATAAGAATGACGAAGGATCGCAGCGGCGGCGTTCATCTCTCGGATCTGTTTTTCGAGCAGTTCATTCCATATACCGGTCATAGCAGTATCCCGTTTTCTTTGGCCAGTTTCACAAACGGATCGGTGATATCCGGAGAAATCAGAATATCCAGCTTCTGATCTTCCATACTTTCAAATATTTTGGCTTTGATTTTGAGTTTATCTTTAAAGGTCAGGCGACCAGACAATACCAGGATGTCAATATCGCCCCCTCTGGCACTGTCATCCGCTCTCGAACCAAAAAGGTAGATTTTGGCCTGGGAATCCTTTTCAAGAATGGCCGACGTGATGACGCTGATTTCTTCGAGTTTAAGTCGCATAAGTATACGTGCCATGGTTAAAATGCTAAATGGGGGCGATGTATCAAAAACTTCACTAATTTGTCAGAAGTTTCACCATCTATATTTTTCCGATTTTAGTCAATAAGAATTGGATTCCGGATCCGATCGAAAAAAGATTGTTGAACATAAATTCTATTCTGTCACAAATTGAGGTTTTCACGACACCTTTCAGCTAATAAAAACCGAAGAATATTTCCGAAATCGTCCGGTTGCTTCTGGATCATGCCGGTTTAACCGGTCATGACCCGGCTGGGCATGCAGGCCCTGCAGGTACCGGATCGAAACCGCGCAGCGTCGGATAAACTCAGCACGCCGATGATATTGTCAGGTTTCCCATCATGAACGAACAGCCGCTGAACGTCTCTGGCAAGCATCTGACGCAGGGCATCAACCAGCCAATCCTCGTGGTCGCAGGAATTTACCGGAGCGCTCATGACCGAACGGGCCGTTGTATCCGGTGATAACCCGTGGTGATAGGCAATAATCAGGTCTGTCTTGGAAATTACCCCAACAGACCGGCCCTGGGTTTCCGTGATCAACACTGCGCCAAAGCCCTTGGCGGAAAGCGCCTCGATCACGTCACTCAACATATCACTCGCCTTAAAAGAAACAACCGATCCCGTCATGGCTTCTTTCACTCCGGCCCGGTTGGCATCCGCTTCTATGCCGGCGCTGCCCTTCTTTCTGGTTCCTCTGCTGCAAACGCGGCAGAATCGATAGATCTGGCCCACGATGTCCGGGTATGCCAGGGTGCCAAGGGTGGTACTCGCATCCGATCCCCTGACATAAAGTCGATGAACGCCGTTTTGCCGCATGACATCCAGTGCGGATTCAAGCTCATCATCCGGATAGCAGAACAAGGGCGATCCGGTCATGATTTCTGCAAGGGGCACCTCGACCGGTAAACCAGCGTAAAATGCGCCCATGATGTCTGTTTTGGAAACGACCCCCGCGGGCTTGCCGTCCCCGTCCGTAACCAGAAGGGCGCCGGCCTTGAAACGAATGAGATGGTTGATCGCTTTTGCCAGAGTCTGGTCCGATGGAAGCTGGACAACTTGCCGGCGCATGGTCTCATTGACCAGCATTCCGCTCAATACGCTTCGTTCTCTTATTGTCGCCATTGCCTTTCCCCTTGTTGTCGGCATTCAAAAAAACGTTTTCTTTGTTTCCGATGCCGATGTCTGGTTTTAACCTTTCGTATGTCTTTTTGGGGATCAGGTCACGAACTTGTTCAACAGATGATAAAACACGGCCGATCGATAGATAATTCCGACAACCTCACGGTTTTCGATGACCGGTATCCGGCGAATATGCTTTTTGATCATGATGTCGACAATCATCAGTATGTGCGTGTCCGGGGAAACCGTAATCACATCGGTTGACATGATATCCTGAACTTGTATTTTTTTAACCCTCTCCAATCGCTCGTCAAAGAGTTGATCCGGATCGAGGTCATCCATTTCACCCCAGATCTGAGCGTGTTTGGGCTGGATGAAAAGCAGGATATCATACATCGAAAGCATGCCGACAAGTTTGTCGTTATCATCGGTCACCATAAGTCCAAAAATACTTTTTTTCTCTGCCTGACTGGCCTTTTGGAAGGATTTGACCGCATCGGCAATGGTGTTTCCAGGATTGATGGTGTGGAACCAGGTATCCATGATATCACGTGCAAGCATGGGAACGGCGTCTCCTCTGTTAACTATGGGTTATGTCGGTAAAACCATCTCAAGGATAATACTTTGACCGTGACGGGACAAGAAAAATTAAAAAACATCAGGTGGCGGGCTATTGCTCAAATCAAAAATCAATCAGCTTATCGCTGTTTTGTATGGGTGATCAACCCGAAATAGCGAGAAACCATATTTGCAATGTCAACAATTCTTTTGGTATTGTTAATATTTTCGAACCGCCACAACTCAAGAATAGGATAACAATCCTTGAGCTGGGTTCTTGGCATCATCCAGAACTTTTCTGGCCATTTCGGCAAGATCACCTGTCGCAACCGGCTTCATTAGAAACCCTTTTATGGACGAGTGACTGGCCCTTTCATTCCCCGCGGCTCTTCCTGTCCGGGGGCGGGTCGAGGTCTCTGAGTTTGTCGGAATCAAACCCTGCCGATATCACGGCTTTATTGAGACCGGGACCTCCCCTTGTTCCCGTCTCCCCTTTTTTATCATCACCGCTTTGGACGAACGCGGCACCGGAAAAAAGCATGCACGTGCTCACCGCTATCACCGCAACGAAAGTTTTTTTTCTCATATTTCTCCTTTTCATGGTTTGCCGGACAT
>CAIVVZ010000240.1 GCA_903909505.1 uncultured Desulfobacteraceae bacterium | reverse complement strand
GCGTTCGTTTTTTGCAAAGCCATACAAGAAAACCGCCCGATCACCGGAGCGGTAGGCGATCAGCAACCGATATCCACCTGAACGGCCTTGCCCTGTCCGTGCAACCCTCTGTTTGATAACACCGCCGCCTAAATCAGCATCCACAATCCCATGTTCAGCCCTTTCGATTGCGCCGCATAAGTTGCGATCTCCGATCTGTTCCCGCCGTGCAAAGCGTACGAACCATTTTGTTTTGAAAACCCGCACACTGCCTCCCCATTTTCTAAACTATAGCACTATAAACTATATATTTCAAGCTGCCTGGGCTGGATATCTGTTCAGGTCTATGTTCCCGCGAGTCAGGGGTGTTCCGGGCCGGCGCCGGGCTGGTTTCTTTCAAGAAAAAGTGCATCGGGCGCGATCCGGCCGTTTGCGAAGAAGAAGCCGTGGCCGCGTAGTTCCGTCCGTCTGTCAGCGGCATCCTCTTCAGGGTGCCGCTTTTTTATGTCTCATTCACGTTGCAAAAAGTTGCAACAAATGAATATTTTCTACCATATTATGGTTATATTGATAATAATTACCACCTATCGAGGCGCAGCCGGGGTTCCCCCATTAATGGAACATAAATGTCGCGTTCTCCCAGCCCAGTCACAGACGTCAAAACGGTCCTGCATTCCGCGCCTAAAAAAAATTAAAAGGGCACAACAAAAAGGGCTCCAATTGGTGTATACAAATTTAACGGCAAAAGACTGCCTGTAAAACGTTTATTAAAGCAATATCCATAAGGGGTAGCGAGGGTCTTTCGTAGGTGTATTTATAGAGGTATTTGTTTAATAAACATATACACTATTTGGCTTAATTTTTGGTACCCAGTTAAGCAAGGTGTGCTGAACTATGCTTTTTAATTTCCGGATGAATGAAAACGTTTCTCTCACCCTTGCCTGCAATATTTTCCTGACATGCCTTAGGTGGCGTGATCCTTTGTATGTCTTACGCCTGATCTGTCACAAAACGTTGATACATTTGTTTTGATTTCGCCTGATACACATTTCTGCCAGTTGTTTGAGTGCATCAGGTGACATCTGCTTTTTCCGGCTTGCATCATATAGCATTTGATGGGTAATCGGCTTATCCAACCAGCTTGCTGTTTACCGTCGCTGGATAGAACGCTGCTTTTTTATCCATCGGTGCTTCGAGTGTTGGTGGCTGGCGCAAGTGGCTGGCGCAAATTGATTCATCGGAGAACCAAACTGTCAGTGATAACCCGGGATCCAATGGGCACAAATTAGCCGAGCAAACGTCAAAACGGCTGCAATCTGTTGGTGACATTTTCTTTCCTCTCATTGCAAGCGAAATCAGATGATCCCTGATTTCCCGGATAACAGGAGGGGTGCGTTCTGTGAGTGTGGACGTGTTTGAAATTGTGAATTTCAATTGATATCCCGAACCATCCGTGAAGCCGCATTGTCACGCACAACATAAGCACCATTGTACTGTACAATGTGGCGGATGGCGCCCCAGGGAGCAATCTTAAATATTCGCGACAACAACGCCATGATTCCATCGACGTAACGAAATGCTTTCGGCTCCAATGCGATTTTCTCGATTCGGGTGCAATCCTCGTTCAGGGTGATAACAATCTGATTGATTTTTTCGTTTCGGATATGCATCGGTTTCACCTTTATTTTTTTTAAAACGTGCCAGGAATGAAGTGTCAAAAGTGCCAAAAGTACCCGAATGAAGGTTTCGGCACTTTTGACACTTGCTATGTGGAGTGTTTTCCCAGAATTTTTGGGTTGATGTGATATTCAACCGTAGGCCTGCCAATAGGTTTTTTTACATCCACAGCTCTCAAATATTCATTTTCGGTCAAGGTATTGAGTGCCATATTGATTGCTGAATCATCAGCCAATCCCTGCCAATGGACACGTTTTATATTTCGAATTGTGAATGGATTATCCAGTTTGCCCGCTTTGATCTTATCCAGAAGTAGTTTGGCAACTTGCCCCTTGTTGTTCACGGCCAGGCCATAAATCCGCAGCGCATGACTTTTCAGATACTTCCCCCAGGCAATGGCTTTCTCCAACTCATCAATTTGAACCTGTCCGATTTCGGCCCAAGCACCCATATGCAGCAACAGCGCAATTGACGGAATCAGACTTCGGTATTTCGCAAGATGGGATTCAATCGCCGGGTGAATATCCGGACTGGCTATTTCAGATTCAAGCTCTGTCAGCCATTCAATGAAAAGCTTTTGTGCCTGCAGGGAAAACGTCGCAACGGTTATCTGGAAATAATCATCATTTTGGGGAAATTCTTGTTTGGAAACCCACTTCAGAAATTCAAAGGCGTCGTCACGGGCGTCTTTATTCGGAAACCGGTCAACATAGCGCCACGGTGTTTGATCCGGATAAATCATCAATTGAAAACGCTGCAAAAAGCCGTCATCATCGATGCCGCCGTCAACGGCCATGCTAACCATAGGCACCAACTTTGAAGGGGTGATGCATCCTAGAATAGAAACGATACAGGACTCAATATCAATGGTGCCACGTCCGATCCGGTCATAAGAATACCGGCCCAGACCATTCCATGCCTCAAGATAAAAGGCGCGGTCATTGCTTCTGTCCTCACGATTGATAGTTTTCAGGAATCCGAATAATTCGTCCCGATAAATCAAGATTCCATTGGGGTTCTCTGCCAATATTTCCCCGAGTTTTTCAACGGTGGTATCGTTTACGACAAATCGTTTCCGGGTAGGAGCAGGTTTTTCGAAACCATTACTGAATGACAGAATGTTTCTGGCTGACTCGGTGTTCCCCTTCTTAATTGCTTCTTTCGCTTTGGCCTTGGCAGCTTCAGCATGCATATCGGATAGATTTTTTTCCAATATCCATTCCGTTTGTTGTCGCTCGTGTTCTGTTTTCGCTTCAATTTCCAGCCGGTGAAGCGGTTTAAGGCATTGTTCAAGTGCCGGTGTTTTCTTTGCAGACGGCCTGCCGATAATACACCCCCACAAATTTGGAACGATTAACCAGTCATCGTATTCTTTCGGTTTAACCCCCATCTTCTTTCCGACCAAAGCGGAAAGAACGACCATTGCACCTATCGCCGGATAATCAATCGGGCATTGCATCCGATCCGCAATGTCTTTAACCCATTCCCGCAGCGCATCCGGTAACCATTCAGGTTTGAACGGCTCGACCGGTAGCAGCTCGCATTGAATCGGATAAGGTTCCGGCCATTCCTGAACCGCTTCCGGTCCTGAATCAGCCGTTGTCACTTCAATCTGCATCTTGACGGCATCAATGCCGTGGACCCGCGCCAGGTCATTAAAGTCGGTGGTGTCTTTGGCAGGGTTACTGAATATCGGGGTTACAATTTGGGCCTGGATGGAAGCCGCCGCCTTCTTTCCGTGAAACTGTTTGGGATTGCCGGGGGTCAGGTGGTCGTTATCCGCGCAGACAATAAGGGTGCCGGCAGGATTTTGTTTCTTTGCGATCCTGCAGACGGCTTCAAGATTCCCGCAATTGAAGGCGATATAAACCGTGTATCTGGTAGCCTGATGGACCGTGGCGCCGGTGGCGTATCCTTCGCATATGGCAATCCGGGCAGCAGGATCCCCGGGAATTCGGAAGTATCCACCGTGCATCTTGCTGCCGGTCAAAAAACGCTTTTCGCCATCTTTATGGATAAATTGGAGGGATTGAATGTCGCCGGACTCACTAAGAACTGGAACAATCAGCCGCTCATTCCCGGTCTGCCGCAGTCCATAAGCCGCGACCTGCTTTTTTGTCAGGTATGGGTGATCCTTGACCGGTTTTGCTGTCTCCCATATCTTTGTGGCGATATCCTTTGCCTTCTGGTGCTGGTCAGCTTCAACCTTTTCCCGCTGCTCCTTGACATCCGCCATGGTGCGTTTAAACGCCTCGTTCTCAGCCTGGGTCATATCCTGTTTATTTTTTGAGCACCAGCTCCATTTTTCGCCGGTCCGCCAGTTTCCGAAAGCTCCTGATGGGCAGCCGTCAGCAAAATAGACATACCATCCGCCACTTGCCGGCTTGCCGCTCCCGTTGACAACCTGGAATCGGTGTATCTTCCCGTCAGAAATAATCTCGCCGACCTGGAGCCCGTTTTCGGCCATATTCGCCTTGAATTTGCGGAGATTGTCATCTGTTTTAAATTCGGATTTCATGGGCAAAACCCTCAAGGGAATGTTAAAAAATCACCCGGCATCATCTGAAGCAGCGATCATTGTCATAGTGTCGTGCCTTTGCTTGTTTCCCGCTTCAGATACTTGATCACGTCCTCAACCTGGTAGAAAACCTTCTTTCCCATTCGAAAGCGCGGTATTGAATCTTCATTTTCTCTGCTCTCCTTGTTAGCAAGTGTTCTTCCATGTAGAATGCCGCCGGTTAATTTGTGAATTTCTTGCCTTGAAACAACTGTTGACGGCCATTTGTCAGCCATCGTGTCAAGAGCATCAATGTCTGTTCTGTAGGCTTTTTTCATTTTTAACCATCCTTTGTGATGAGTTATTGCTCGTGATGGTTTGATTCTGCCAAATTCCAGCAAATACGTAAAGTCGTGCACATGTACACAGTTCGCAGTATTCGCAGTATTCGCTTAAAATTAAGCGAAAGTGGGGGATATTGATTTTTTTATGAAAGATAATGAAACAAAAAAAGCCATTAAAAACGGAATATTGTCCGTTTTTAATGGCTTTGGTAGGCTATTGGTTTCGGTTTTTTTTATTATGATTTGTGCAGCAGTCTCCCAGTATTCTTAATCAGCAGTTCTCGATAGGGGGTAGACAGCTTAATTCAGATTTCACGAACACCTCCAATATATAGAAAACATTGCTTTTCTATACATGTCCTGTCCCATGTGTATAAAAAAGTCTTTTTTCTGTACACATTCATTTCAATTCCTGTTGTGGCAATGGTGACGGGTATCATTTAGCTTTCCGTGTAATCTGACCATTCCACTCCATATCATAACCATTCCATTTTATTGTTGCAGTCAATCGATGGTTATTCCCCTGTCCGCCCGGCCAGGGGTATGACTTGGCCCTGGTTGTTCATCTTTTCCATGTCCTTTATGGCGCTTCTCAGTCGGTCAGCAGTGACATGGCTGTAGCGCTCCGTAGTGGCAACGTGCGCATGGCCCAGCAGTTCCTTGACTCTGTAAATGTCAGCGCCGGATTCCAATAGCCTGCTTGCATGAGTATGTCGTAAGGTATGAAAAACGCATTTCAGTCTGTCGTCATCAATGCCGCTGTTCAGACCCAGCTTTTCTACGACAAGCCTGAATGTTTCACCAACCTCTTTTCTTGCTTTGCCATTTCGATCAGGGAAAACCAGCACATCAGGCCCGCTTTTTGGCATACCGGAAAACAGGCACTTGATTCTTTCGGTCATGTAGACGGTTCTATTCTTGCCGGACTTCGTATCACGTAACAAGACAGTTTCGCGGATAACGTCAATATCCTGCCATTGCAGTCCGGCGATTTCGGAAAACCTTAATCCTGCATCCAGAGAAAGTAGCGCCATGCGGTAGATGGTTTCAGAACGGATTTTCAGCTCGGCCAGCAGTAAACTGCACTCATCCGGGGTCAGGTATCTTTGCCGCTGGTTATCAAATTTTGGAATTTTGACGGCCCGCGTTGGACTGTCGCCTGATACGATCCCGGCCCGGCGTGCATGGTTCCAAGTTTGTCGGATCGTCGCAAGACAATATTGTACGGTTCGCGGTGTCCTGCCGGCATCAAGCAAATTTTTCTTGATTCGCTCTATATGGAAAGATGAAACATTTTTAATGGGGATGTTTCCGATAACGGGATAAATCCAGTTTTCTGCGTGCCCGGTTTCTTTTATCCATGTGTCCTGGCCCTTGTGCGTTTTCTGAATAGGTAGATAGCCATTCTCAAAAAAGGCCTTAAAAGTCACGTTTTCCTTTTCCTGGATTGCCTGCAGTCTGGCTTGTTCCGCCTCTGTGTCAGTTTTATTTTGGCGTTTTTCTTTGAGTGTAACCGGCCCGCTTGCGGTGAGATAATTGTTTTTGAGTTCGGCAAGTGTTTTTTTTGCAAAGTTAAGCGTAACGCCTTTGCTGCCCCACCCAAGCGCCTGCTCAACCTGCTTTCCGGCCTGACGGAAGTAAATCACATAGTATCTATCAAGATTTACCCCGTTTTTCCGTTCCGGGTGTTCCTTGTATCGAATGCCCTCAGATGCTTTTATCCAGCGCTATCGGCTGTAGCAAGGCGATTTTGAGTGATTTTATGTGATGGGTACAATGGCATTTTTTAATAATGATGTCAATGGCTTTGGTCTTAATAATGACGGCATGTGAAAATGCATGAAAATGCCTAAAAATAGACTTAAAATCCCTCTGGGTTTATCCCTGTACGAGTTCGATTCTCGTCCCAGGCACCAATAAAATAAAGGAGTTAGGTCAAATCAGCCTAAATCCTTTATTCTTTAAGCATGGAATTTATCCCAAACATATCTCAAAATTAAACAGACGGGAAAAGATTCCAAGCGTCGAATCAACCCTGGAAAACCGGATAGGCACCATTCCGATTCATAGTGTAGGAATAAAAGTTC
>CAIVVZ010000239.1 GCA_903909505.1 uncultured Desulfobacteraceae bacterium | reverse complement strand
CATTCCCGGTCTTTTTGTCCTGGGAGAAGCCAATTTTTCGGATCACGGCGCCAACCGCCTGGGCGCCAGCGCCCTCATGCAGGGCCTGGCAGACGGCTATTTCGTTATCCCTTACACCATCGGCGGATATTTTGCGGGGGCACAGCTTCCCAAAATTACGACCAGTCAGCCCGAATTCACTTCGGCTGCCCGCAAAGCGAGCGATCGCACCCAGCGCCTGTTGTCCATTAACGGCAAACGCACGGTGGATGATTTTCACCGGGAACTGGGGGGCATCCTGTGGGAATACTGCGGAATGGCCAGAAACGACGATGGCCTGACCCAAGCCAGAACCCTCATTCAGTCCCTTCGCAGCGAATTCTGGGAAAACGTCAAGGTCCCCGGAGTGGACATGGATCTGAACCAGAGCCTTGAGCGGGCCGGACGTGTGGCCGATTTTCTGGAATTCGGAGAGCTCATGGTCATCGATGCGCTGGCAAGGCGGGAATCCTGCGGCGGCCATTTTAATGAAGGCTTTCAGACCGAAGAGAATGAAGCCCTGAGGGATGATGACAACTTCTGTCATGTTGCGGCATGGGAATATGCCGGAGAAGGAAAGGATCCCCAGTTTAATAAAGAGCCACTGGTTTTTGAAAACGTCAAATTAACACAAAGGAGTTACAAGTGACAAAAACCATCAATTTAACGCTGAAGGTATGGCGACAACAATCCGCCGAGATAAAAGGCGGATTTGAAACCTACCATGCCAGCAACATATCCACGGACATGTCGTTTCTGGAAATGCTGGATGTCGTCAATGAGCAGCTTACCCTGGATAGCAAGGAACCCATTGCCTTTGACCACGATTGCCGGGAAGGAATCTGCGGCCAGTGCGGATCCGTCATCAACGGCAGGCCTCATGGCCCTGAAAAAGGCACCACTCTATGCCAGCTTCACATGCGCCATTTTAGCGACGGGGATACCATTGCCATTGAACCGTTCCGAGCAAAAGCTTTCAAAGTGCTGAAAGATCTGGTTGTGGACCGGAGCGCTCTGGACAAAATCATTCAGGCGGGTGGGTATGTATCGGTCAATACCGGCGGTACTCCAGATGCCAACGCCATTCCCGTGCCCAAGGAAATGGCGGAAAAAGCCATGGACGCCGCGGCCTGCATCGGCTGCGGTGCCTGCGTGGCTGCCTGTCCCAATGCATCGGCCATGCTCTTTGTGGGTGCAAAGGTATCGCAGCTCGCACTTCTGCCCCAGGGCAGGCCCGAAGCGGCCAGACGTGTTGCGTATATGGTTCGGACCATGGATGAACTGGGATTTGGAAACTGCTCCAATGAACGGGAATGCGAAGCCGAATGCCCCAAGGAAATTTCCATCACCAACATTGCCCGAATGAACCGGGAATTCATTAAGGCAGGGTTGTTTTCATCGGTTAAGTAAGGAGTATGTGAGGGTGTGTGCGTAAATGGCTTACTCACACACCCCACGCACCCTATATCACCTTATTCAAGGGATACTCAATAATCCCTTCCGCACCGTTTTTCATCAAGACCGGAATCAGTTCCCTCACCACATGGGTATTTACAACGGTTTCAACCGAATACCAGGTGGATTTGTACAAGGACGCAACTGTCGGAGCGTTCAGGCTGGGCAACAGCGCCACCACTTTTTCAAGACAGGCATCCGGGACATTCATTTTAAGACCCACCAGTTTTTCCCCCAGCAGCGCTCCCTGAAGCAGCAGCGCAATCTGCTCGATTTTCTCTCTTTTTTCAGGATTTTTCCACGATTCATGGTTGGCGATGAGCTGGGTATTGGTCTGCATCAGCTCATGAATAATCCGAAGGCCGTGAGCCTTGATGGTGCTGCCGGTTTCCGTAACTTCGACAATGGCATCCGCCAGACCCGATACCACCTTTGCCTCTGTCGCACCCCAGGAAAATTCGACAATTACCGGAACCCCTCTTTCTGCAAAATAATTTTTTGTAAACTCAACCAGTTCTGTTGCAATCTTTTTGCCTGCAAGGTCTTCGGGTTTTCTGGCCGGAGAGTCAAAAGGAACGGCAAGGACCCACCGGGCCGGCCTTGCACTCACTTTTGAAT
>CAIVVZ010000238.1 GCA_903909505.1 uncultured Desulfobacteraceae bacterium | reverse complement strand
TGGCCTATACCAATCACACCTTGCTCTCCGAAGCGCTTGAAAAATGGCCCGTCGGCCTGCTGGAACACGTACTGCCCAGGCATCTTCAGATCATTTACGAACTCAACCACCGGTTACTGGCCGAAATAGCCGTTCTGTGGCCGGACGATTCAGACCGGTTGAGCCGAATGTCCCTGATTGAAGAAGGCGCGGAAAAACAGGTGCGAATGGCGCATCTGGCCATTATCGGATCGCATTCCGTCAACGGCGTGTCCGCCCTTCATACCGATTTGATCAAAACCTCCCTGGTTCCGGATTTTTTTGCCAGATGGCCGGAGCGCTTCAACAACAAAACCAACGGCATTACCCAGCGCAGATGGCTCCTGAAAGCCAATCCGCTTCTGGCAGATTTGTTAACCGAGACCGTTGGCAGCGAATGGATAACGGATTTAACCCGCCTTCAGGGCCTGGAGCCTTTTGCGAACGATCCTGCGTTTCAGGACCGGTTTCGAAAAATCAAAAAGGCCAACAAGGAACAATTGGTGAAAATCATTTATCAGACCACGCGCCTGAAAATCAATCCCGATTCCTTGTTCGATATTCACGCCAAAAGGATTCATGAATACAAGCGCCAGCTTCTGAATGTCATGCACATCATTCATGAATATTTCCGCATTATCGAAGATGGCCATGAACCGGCCGTGCCCAAAACCTATATTTTTGCGGGAAAGGCAGCCCCGGGGTATTGGGCTGCCAAACAGATCATCAAGTTGATCCATAGCGTCGGGGACGTCATCCATAAGGACCGACGGGTCAAGGACAGGTTGAAGGTGGTCTTTATTCCGGACTACCGGGTATCGCTTGCTGAAAAAATTATCCCCGCGGCAGAAGTGAGTGAACAGATTTCAACTGCCGGAACCGAAGCCTCGGGAACGGGAAACATGAAATTTGCGTTGAACGGCAGCCTGACCGTCGGGACCCTGGATGGAGCCAATGTGGAAATGCTGGAAGAAGTGGGAGAAGACAACATCTATATTTTCGGGCTTAAAACCCGCGAAGTTCAAGAAATGAAACAAGCCGGCACTTACCGCCCTCTGAATTATTATCATGAACATGACAGCATTCGCCGGATGATGGACGCCTTCTGGGATAACCGGTTCTGCCCGCAGGAACCCGGACTTTTTCGCTGGCTTTACCACCATATCCTTGAAAAAGGAGATCATTATTTTCATCTGGCGGATTTTCTATCCTATTCACGGATTCACGAAGCCGTTTATTCCGATTATTTGCAGATTCCGGTATGGAATCGAAAATCCATACTCAATGTCGCCCGCATGGGGAAATTTTCCAGCGACAGAACCATCTCCGAATATGCCCGGGAGATATGGGGTTTGACGCCGGTACATTAACGGGCAACGCTATGAAGTTTCTGGAGGATATATGAAGATCGAAGCCGAAACAATTGATGACATTCTGGTGTTAACGCCTTGCGACCCGATTATTGACGCATCTTCGGCTGCCGATTTCAAAGGTCAGCTCGTAACGTGGATACAAGAAGGCAATACCCGTATTCTGCTGGATTTATCTTTCATTGAATTTATCGACAGCAGCGGACTGGGAGCCATTATCTCCCTTTTGAAGCTGCTGGCAGGAAAAGGGGATATCTGTCTGTGCGGTATTCGCGATCAGGTGATGTCCCTGTTCAAACTGACCCGAATGGACCGGATCTTCCGGTTTTATTCATCTCCTGCCGAAGCCGTGGAAGCAATGAAGGTAGCAGGTATAAAGGCTGAAGACTGAAGGCGGATTGTTCATTTAGATAAGGATGATTGTTGTTATGGAATTTGAACCGGTTATCGGGCTTGAAGTGCATGCCCAACTGAAAACCAGATCTAAAATATTCTGCGGATGTTCCACCCAATTCGGCGCGGCACCCAATACTCACGTATGTCCGATCTGCCTGGGAATGCCCGGCGTATTGCCCGTATTAAACAGGAAGGTGGTTGAATATGCGCTTCGCATGGCCATTGCAACACATTGCCGGATTTCGCCGGAAAGCCGCTTTGCCCGAAAAAATTATTTTTATCCGGACCTTCCCAAAGGCTACCAGATTTCCCAGTACGAGCTTCCGATTGCCCTCGGCGGGTATATTGATATTGAATTGAGCGGACACAACAAGCGCATCGGTATCACCCGGATACACATGGAAGAAGACGCGGGAAAACTCCTGCATGACCCGGATCAATCCTTCAGCCGGGTGGATCTGAACCGCACCGGTGTTCCGCTGATTGAAATCGTCAGTGAACCCGACATCCGGTCCCCGGAAGAAGCCGGAGCCTATCTTCGGAAACTGCGATCCTTCCTTAGGTATTTGGATATCTGCGACGGCAACATGGAGGAAGGCAGCTTTCGCTGTGACGCCAATGTTTCGATCCGGCCTGCCGGAACAGCGCCTTTGGGTACGCGAACCGAGCTGAAAAACCTCAATTCCTTCAAACATGTTGAAAAAGCCATTGCTTACGAAATCAACCGGCAGAAAGATGTCGTGATGGATGGCGGAAATATTTTTCAGGAAACCCTGCTCTGGAATCCGGACAAGGCCCAGACCACGTCCATGCGCAGCAAGGAAGAGGCCCATGACTACCGCTATTTTCCCGATCCCGACCTGTTGCCGCTGACGGTAGATGATGACTGGGTTCAGCAGATCACGAAAAGCCTGCCGGAGCTTCCGGATGCCAAACGGGAAAGGTTTTCAACTGAGTATGGTCTTCCTGTCTACGATGCCGAAGTGCTGACCACCAGCCGCGAACTGGCTGATTATTTCGAATCGTGCTTTGAGAATTATTCGAATCCCAAGCAGGTCAGCAACTGGATCATGGGCTCGCTACTGGCGCTATTAAACGCCGAAGGCAAAGACATTCAGCAGTCCCCGGTTTCTCCCCAGGCACTTGCCGCGCTGCTGAAACTGATCGACGCTGACGTTATCAGCGGCAAAATCGCCAAGACCGTTTTTGATGAAATGGCCAGTACCGGCAAGCCGCCCGAAACCATCGTTCAGGAGAAAGGACTCGTTCAGGTCACCGATTCCTCTGAAATTGAGCAAATCGTTCAGAAAGTCCTTGCCAAAAACCCCAAGGAAGTATCGGATTATCAAAACGGCAAAGAAAAGGTATTTGGCTTTTTCGTCGGCCAGGTCATGCGGGAAACCAAAGGAAAGGCCAATCCCCAGCGGGTCAATGAAATCTTGAAAATTCAGCTTGGCGTCAGTTCCGATCGCCAATAACAGTTTAACACGTCTTATTTGAGAGGAGCGATTGCTCCTCTTTATGTTTTTTCATGGCAAATAAATATAAATCGAATGCCCAATTGTATCATCGGGCCGACGGGTTTTCAGCGAAAAGGGAATGGCTTTTCGAATTGAATCAATGTCGGCATAATACAGCCATGTGGCGCTGATGGCCCATGGACTTCGATCGACCCGTTCCGGCGGAGCCTGTCTGATTCCATAATAACGGGTTTCCGGAGATCCATTCGGCCCGTAATACATCAGGTTGATTTCCGGAATGCCTTTCATATCCATGTATGCCTTCAATCCCTTGATATCCTCTCCCCAGTCGATATTGGAATCCGCAAAATAGTGTATCCCCTTTTCAGGTCCGCCTCCCAGTTCATTGAAATAAGACAGATAATGGGGATGAATTAAAATTGAAGACAGAATGAACCAGCCGGTTAATGCGGCAAGGATGGGGGCTACCGGTTTCCGGTTTGGAAACATGCGGGGCATCAGAAAACCGGCCGTGACATACAGAAACGGATATATCGGTAGAATCAGACGCAATCCGAGTTGCGACTGACAGATCAGGCTGAAAAAAAGAAAAAAGACGGCACAGGGAATCAGAAGGAATATCAATTGATATCGGGCAAATGAATCCAAGGGTGTGAATCGTTCAACCGGGTTAACGGGAATCTGTTTATCTTTTAATTTTTTGTTACGATGGTTTATTCTGAAGCGGGCAATGATTGGATATAATGTCAGCAGGCCGGGAAGAATTAAAATAATCAAAATCGGCAGTGGCGTTTTAAGGACAAAAGCGGTCAGATAATAGCCGGGCAGGTTGCCGCCTTTGGGGTAAAGTTTCCCCAGATACCAGTTGGGATGAAGACTTTCCCGATCCTCATGCAGAGTCAAATCCAGCCCCCTCAGATAGGCTGTCGGCAGAAAGATCGGAAGACTGGAAATGATCGGCGTCTCCGCCAATTGACGAAAAATGGTGCTTTCGACAGCATTCGGACGGTCCTGAAGGGAATTGTGATAAACCCGAATGGATGATAAACCGCCGTTAAACAGATAGATGGCATTCGTCATCGCCACTGCTGTAATGAATACCATCAGGAAGAGACGGACAGGTGTTACGCGAAGGAATGAAAAACGAAAACCGAAAGGCGGTGGATCATCATTCGGTTTTCCAATGGCAACCCGGAAAAGCAGGATTGACAGGATAAAAATTGGAAAAAGGAGAAGGCCGGTGTATTTGGAGTTGATGGCCAGAAACGTAAAAAATGACGCGCCGATCAGATCGGTTATACGCCGATGGCTCAGCGCCCGCTGATAATGATAGATGGCAATAAAGACAAACGCGGTCAGTGCCAGATCGAGTGTTACGAGTCTGGAATGCGCCAGGATATTGGGGCAGAACACATAAAACAGCAAAGCGATATACCCGGAGGTCCAACCGGAAATATCTTTGGCAAACCGAAAAACATACAGGCCCAGAAGGATGGACAACCCAACGATCATCAGCCTGCCTTTAAACAGGATTGAATCCGCATCGTTAACCTGATACAGAAACCTTGACCCCAGCTCGAATGGATACATGTCATCGGGCGGCGGGTCCTTTTCCGGAAGCTTGACATGCGATATCCAAAGGGGTAATGCCGCATAAGCCCGAATCAGCCAGGGATATCCGGGTGGGGCATTCTGGCGGCCGGTCAATAAATGGTATGTCCCCGCATACAGATGAACGCCTTCTTCAACCGAAGCGGATTTCAGCCGAATGCTGGTGATTGTCTGAAGAGGAATCAGGCAGAGCAGCAAAAAAAGCAGGCCGCTACGGTGCAGGTTCCAATGATCGGGCCGATCTGTTTTTTTCTTCATGAATGGGTTCAATTCGTGTTATTAACCGTAAAAACACCCTATCCCTTACCATTATCATGGATTATTGAGGTTGCCAAAAGAATAATCACCATGGAAACGTGTTCCCAATGAAACGAACCCGACCCACAACTAAAGCTTCAAATTCAAATCTTCAGGCCAGTCAGCCGGCTTTTCAGATGAAAACCGGGATCATCTGCTGCCTGGTTTTTATGCTCGCCCTGATCGCCAGAGGAGTTTATCTGTGGGAAATTCAGCACACGGACGCCTTTTCTCTGCTTCTGGGGGATGCGCAACTGTTTGACGCCTGGGCACGCGAAATTTCCGCGGGCAACTGGACTGGTGATCAGATATTTTTTAATGCGCCGCTTTACCCCTATTTTCTGGCGCTTGTCTATTCGATAGCGGGCCGGGATTTAATGCTGGTCAGGCTGATTCAGATTGGTTTGGGGTCCCTCAGTTGCGTCTTGGTTGCGATAGCCGGAAACACCCTGTTTTCAAGACGTGTCGGGCTTGTGGCCGGTATTCTTCTGGCCGTTTACCCCACGGCTGTTTTTACCGACTGCCTGATTCAAAAAGAGGTTCTGGCGCTTTTCCTGATGGCCATCCTGGTGCTGTTATTGTCAAGGGCATGGAATAGACCGTCCAAATCCGGATGGTGGATCGGCGTTGTTCTGGGCTGCCTGGCCTTGGTCAGGGAAAATGCGCTGGTGATCCTGATCACTGTGATGCTGGTGTATGGCATTTCCCATTTTCGGGAACAGAAAAAAGCCATTACCTGGATTGTGTCATGTATGCTGGGCGCCGGTCTGATTCTGCTGCCGGTTGCGTCCAGAAACTGGATGGTTGGAAAAGAATTCGTTCTGATCACGGCGAATTCGGGTTTCAACTTTTACATTGGCAATCACAAACATGCGGATGGCAGTTACAATCCGGTCATCAAGGGGCATGGAGATTGGCAGGATGAACGGCAGGATGCCGCCCGAATTGCCGAGCGGTCTTCCGGGCGGAAACTCTCGTCTTCCGAAGTCTCCATGTACTGGTATAAAAAAACGTTGAGCGATATCCGGGCGGATATCCCCGCATGGATTCGGTTGCTGGTGAAAAAATGGTTTCTGGTCTGGAATTCTGTTGAGATCAGTGATTCCGAAAGCCAGTATGTTGCGGCAGACGGGTCGAAAATACTCTCTTTTCTGATGATCTTCCTTCATTTTGGCGTGCTGGGGCCACTGGCGGTTTTCGGGGCGGTATTGACCTGGCGCCAGTGGAAACGGTTGGGCATCTATCCCATCATTGTCGTTGCATATATGGCGAGCATCGCGCTTTTTTTTGTTTTTGCCCGATTCCGATATCCCGTCATTTCCATTCTGGTGCCATTTGCCGCCGCGGGGCTCGTCCATGGCATCGAACACATTCGTCAAAACGCATATCGGAAAATTGCGCTCCCAATATGCATGATGGGGCTGGCCGCTATCGCAATGAACTGGCCCATTGTTTCCACCCAACCCTACCGGTCCAATACTTATTACAATATTGCTGTCAGCCTGGAGAAACTGGGCCGGGCCGATGCGGCGATGACCAATTATGTCAGATCCTTGGAAATCGATCCGAATCAGGCCATGGCCCATAACAATGCCGGAATTCTTTTGTATCGGAAAGGCATGGTGTCTGATGCCAGAGTCCATTTTGAAAAAGCCATCGTGATCAATCCCGATCTTTCGGAGCCGCACTATAATCTGGGCATATTCTGGTTCACCCAAGGAGACATGCAGCAGGCCCTGGTTCACTTCACCCGGGCTGTCACGTTAAATCCGGACGAAAACCCATCGGCGTATTACAATCTGGCCTGTGTCTATTCACGAATGAATGAGCCGGCCAAATCCGTTGATTGGTTAAAAAATGCCATTGAAAAAGGGTATCGCAACTGGAAGGCGATTCATTCCGACCCGGATCTGGAAAATCTCAGACGGGTGGACCGCTATTGGAACGAGATCAATTTGATGACAACGGGTAAAGTATCCTGACAGATACATAAGACGGTAGGTTTGTTCTCCCGGAAAGCGCATCAGCGATTCTCGGTGAACAAAATAACTTATCACAAAACCAATCGGGTCAAATGCGAATTTTCGAACTGGGCGGATAGGAGAGACCGGTACCGCGAGAACTGTCAAAGATAAGGCGCGCGACTCAGGAGGAAAACTGAGCATAAAAAAAACCGGCTGGGAAATTCCCAGCCGGTTTTTTTATGCATCAGTAATTTAAACTGACAGACACCAATTAGAAAGCAAGCGACATTTGGGCGCCGATTTCAATCGGATTGGCAGAGTTGGAAGCGGAAGTTGATTTGGAAATGACATCACCGGCCCACAGATACGCACCGACGAGATCAAGCTTCAGATTATCAACGAGCATATAGGTAACCTTAAGATCAAGTTCCGTACCATAATAGTCTGAATTGGATTTCGTTGTCGGCATATAGATGGAATCGGCAGCCTGTGCATACCAGAGATCCGCGCTGAATTTCAGATCCTGAATAAGTTTGTAGGATCCGCCCAAGCCACCGATGATGGCGTTGGAGATTTGTGTACCCAAAGAGCCAGTGGGGAACTGATAATCAAACATACCGCAACCCATGATTTCTGCCCAGGTGGCCTGATCAAAATTATTGATGCTTCCGCCGACATTATTACTATAACCGGGAACAAAGAAAGCATAATCATCACCGGTTTTCACAAAATCAGCCTTGCCATCACCGGAAGCATAAATCCCTTTGGCATGAATATTGGCAGGTCCCAGGTCAACGCCGCCACGAACATCAAACAAATAGCCCTTTAAATTAATTTTGTCATGATGGTTAGCCAAAGCCGGATTAACGGTCACATCTCCAGCCTCGCCAATAGCCGTGGCGCCAATGGTGAAGATATCAAACTTGCCATCATATTCCAGACCGGCAGTCCACGCCGACAGTTTGGTCGCCCCAAGTGGGCTGAGTGGGTTTAATTGCGCATTACTAAGAGCCTTTGTTTGAAAACGTGAAAAATTTTCAGATGACAAATATGCAATATGCGGTTTAAGGACATTGTCTTTGTTCAGAAAAATGCTGGGATAAAATATATAGGCATCCACATCATAATCGTCTGCATTGGTAACTTTGGTACCAGCAACCACTTTTCCCGTGCCGCCTTCATAGAGTTTCATATAAATTAACGGCAGATAAATGGCATCGTTGACCTTGAAAATGGCCTTGATACCGGCAGCGTCATCATCAAAAAGATACCCTCTGGCCAGTGTAAAATCCTGGACACCGACCACAAATCGCTGCTGAGCCAGCTTAAAATCCACATAGGAAGCCTTT
>CAIVVZ010000237.1 GCA_903909505.1 uncultured Desulfobacteraceae bacterium | reverse complement strand
GAATAAGTCCTGCCAGATCGGTTCCGGTCAAAATATTCCCCGATAATATTATATCCGTGGGATTGAGCGAGGTTTTTACAGGCGTCCAGTTGCTCTTCGACCTGTCCTCCGTAGTCCCGATAATGCCGCTCATGCTGGTATCAAGACGAAGGAGGATGGAGAGTTTTAATCCCTCATTTTCGGAGTCGGCGCTGGTCCGGGCGTAAAGGATAGCCCGTTTGGAAACCTGTTCGGTTTCGGTGCGCCGAAAGGCAAATCCTGAGCAAGCTCCGACATTCTGGAGCGCGTCGAAGCCCATAGGGCGCATTTCTCGCGCCAAGTGTGAGAAATGCGGGTTGATCTGCTGGCATGAAATGGATTTAATAATTTTCATGACTGGATGCATTATGGAAGAATTATAATGGACTTGAGGGGAGAAATAAATAGATCAATGGGTGCGAAAGCGGAAGCGCGCCCTGCTGAAAAAGCATCACGTGGTCATGCTCAACCTGATCGGTTCACCGGGGGTATGATCAATCCGGGCATAACCATATAGTTGAAATTCTTCTTGTTCCGGGTAATCCAATGGATTATAGTGACAGCATGAATGAAATAGTTTTTGAGGTTATACAGGAAGCAGACGGCGGCTTCGTGGCCGAATGTCTGACCTAGAACATTTTCACTCAGGCCGATTCATGGGACGAGTTGCGCCGGAATGTGAAAGAGGCGGTGGAAGCATACTTTTTCGACAAAGTTCAACCACCTGTAATCAGGCTTCATCTGATTCGGGATGAAGTCCTGGCTTCAGCATGAAAATCCCGCGAGACCTTAGCGGCCGTGATTTCCACCAAGGCAAGCTATCAAATGTGCGCCCCCGTTTCTCTCGGCGTGTTGGGCATGCCGGTAGCCGCCGACTTCGATGGCCGATAAGACTGATCACCCACCATTAGGTTGGGCAGCCTGCCCCACCTATGGATCATGTCCGCTCGTACGCCTGCAAAAAATCGGAGCGGGGAATGTTGGCTTGTGTGCAAATAGTGCGGAGGGTAGAGCTTTTGAGGGTGGAATGATTCGGCATGGTTAACGGCGTCTTGGTGCCATCCGGGTTTTCCCGGATCATGGCAATATGTTCCCGCTCTCGAACCATGCCAAAGCCGAGAATCTCCAGCGCCTTGATAACCCGGCGTTTAGGAGCATCGACCGGAAACTTAGGCATTATGCGAGCACTCCTGTTTCGGCGACAAATGCTTCCATAACCGGCGATTCATCATCCGATAACGCGTCTTTGCCGAAAGTTTCCAGATGAAATTGAACGGCAGATTTCACCTCGGCAAGGGCTTGTTCGTAAGTGTCACCCTCGGCCACCACGATGCCCTTTAATCCCAGCGGATAGGCGACATAGCCGTCTTCATGCTTTTCAACGATGATTTTGATATGTTTCATGCTTTATATCATACCCGTTCTCGGCTGGCCTGTAAATGGGAAATCATAAATAAAATTATGACCGCTGAGCCCGTTGAACCTAAAAAGATCAGTTGATCAATGAAGCTCCCCGCAGCACTTGTCCTGCATTAGCCTTGGCGACGCAGGAAGCCGCGGGGCAACCTGCTCTGCCAAAGTAGCATTGGCTTTGGCTACGCAGGTCGAGTCTTTGCGGAACCCTGCG
>CAIVVZ010000236.1 GCA_903909505.1 uncultured Desulfobacteraceae bacterium | reverse complement strand
TTCGCCTTCGGATGTTCGGGTCAGCATGATGGCGAAAAAAATCAAGACCGTTACCGCACCCACATAGATCAGTATCTGCATGAGGGCAATAAACGGAGCTGCCATGAGCAGATACATTCCCGCAACGCCGAACAAGGTGACGATCAGACCGGACAGCGCCCGGACTAAACTTCTGGCGAGCACGGCCACGAGGCCTCCGCAGATGATGAGGACTAAATACAGCCCGTAAGCCAAATGAATCCCTGAAAGCTGATCCATGGTTCTCCTGTCCTTTTTATAATGAAAGTCTTAAAAATTTGCCTGAATTTCAAATTGCTTTAAATAATCTTTTCTACATCAAATCATGCAGCCTTCTTAATCTTTGCAAACCGGCCACGGTGTTTGAGCCGCTTCAGCAAATCAAACTCAAAATCCTTACGGGAGGCCCCGGCAAGATAAACATCCTCTGAAAACCTCAAGGAAGATACCGGGCAGCTCTGGACACACAGGCCGCACAAGCTGCACAGATTGAAATTGAGGCTAAACCCGTCCAGCACCCTTAATGTCTTATCTGCAGCACATATCGGTTCCCGGGCCGCGGAATGGGGCAGCGGCACATTGGAAATCAGCAGAAGCTGACGTACCGGGCCTCCCTTTTCCTCTCCGGGCACATGCCCTTCAATGCGGATGCAGCCGGATGGACAGACTTCCTCGCAGCGCCTGCAGACGATACAAAGCGGTGTTCGGGGATCGCCCGGAAGCGGTACCAGGTCGATATGTCCCCGGTAGGAATCCAGATTGGTGACTTCCTGCCGCGGATAATGCACGGTAATCCAGGGTCTGCAAAACTCTTTTCCCGTGACCTTCAGGCCGACAATCAGGCTCCACAGCCCTTTAAGGGTTTTTTGAATCGTTGTCATCCTACCTCACAAGGTTAATGATCAAAGCAGTTCCAAGCAGGTTGATCAGGGAAAGCGGAATCAGCCACTTCCAGCAGATATTCAGGAGCTGATCGAATCGGACTCTGGGATATGTCCAGCGAAACCACATCATGATGAGGATCAGGGCATAGATTTTGCCGAGCATCCACCAGTGGCCGGAGAAAAAAGGCCCGCTCCATCCGCCGAGAAACAAGACGGATGCCACCGCGCTGACAACGATCATGTAAGAATATTCCGCCAGAAAAAACAGCCCGAATCCCATCCCGGAATATTCCGTATGAAACCCGGCGGTCAGCTCGCTTTCCGCCTCGGGCAGGTCAAAGGGAGCCCGGTTGGTTTCAGCCAAAGCCGAGACGAAAAATATGAGAAATGCCAGCGGCTGGGAAAACACATTCCAGGACAATAGTCCATGTTTTGTCTGCGACACCGTGATATCCACAAAATTAAGGGACCCGCAGGTGAACGCAACGCAGAGAACGGAGAGCAGGAGCGGGATTTCGTAGGCCACGGACTGGGCCACGGCGCGGGCCGCGCCCAGAAGCGCGTATTTATTATTGGAACCCCAGCCGGCCAGACAGAGGGCCAGAACATTTAATCCGGAAAACGCCAGAACCAGCAAAAGCCCCAGGTTGACGTTCAGTCCCAACAGATGGGGACCAAACGGAATGGGAAGCAGGCAGATGGCAACCGGGGCAAAGGAGAGCAGCGGCGCTGCCCAGAAAAGAATGCGGTCCGCATCCCTTGGCATGACAAGCTGTTTGCCCACCAGTTTCAAGGCATCCGCAAGCGGCTGCAGAAGCCCGTGAGGGCCCACTTCAAAAGGGCCGGGTCTTCTTTGAATGAAGCCGGCGACTTTCCGTTCCACATACACCAGTATCAGGCCGTTCAGCGCGATAAAAGTCAGAATGGCGATCAGCGCCACCAGCAAATGCACCAGTGGATGCATCAGGAGTTGGAGAATTTGCGTCATCTGTCAATCTCCGGTATCACAAGGTCAAGACTTCCCAATATGGAAACCGCGTCAGCCAGAATCGTACCCTGGGCCAGTTCCGCAAACACATGAAGATTCGAAAACCCCGGCGCCCTGAGTTTCAGGCGGTATGGCCTGGCCGTACCGTCACTGATCAGATAAACGCCGATTTTCCCGCGCGCGCCTTCCACCGCAAAATACACTTCCCCTTTGGGCGGAAGTATGCGGTCCGGAACATCGGGATTGATAAACGGACCGTCCGGAATGCGACTCAGGGCCTGTTCGATGATGCGAACGCTCTGTTCCAGTTCCGCCATTCGGACATCGTATCTGTCCATGGCATCCCCGTTTTTCCCAACCGGTATGTCAAAGTCGAACTGGTCGTAAACCGAGTAGGGTTCCATGCGACGGACATCATAAGCCACGCCGGATCCGCGAAGCACCGGCCCGGTTGCCCCGTAGCGCCTGGCCATTTCAACCGGGAGCGCGCCGATATCCTCGCATCTTCCCCGCAGGATCATGTTTCCGGTGACCAGGTCGTGGTACATGGGAATGCGGGTTTTGAAGCGCTCGATGAAACTGCGTGTCTGGGTCAGAAACGTCTCCGTCAGATCCGCCGACACCCCGCCGAACCGATAATAGCAATAGGTCAGCCGGGAACCGGTTGGAATCTGGAGGATATCCATGAGGATTTCCCGATCGTCGAACGCGTAAAGAATCGGAGTAAATCCGCCAAGATCCAGAACATAGGCACCCCACCACAGCAGATGCGAGGAGATACGGTTCAGCTCACAGGTGATGACCCGAATGTATTCGGCGCGACTTGGGACCTCAAGCCCCATCAGCTTTTCAACCGCACCCACATAAGCCCAGTTCCAGGCCAACGCATGAAGGTAGTCGACTCGTCCCATATTGGGCAGATACTGAACGTAGGTTTTGACCTCACCCATTTTCTCATGCATCCGGTGAATGTATCCCAGGACCGGTTCCGCCCTGCGGACATATTCGCCGTCAAGTTCCACGATGACCCGAAGCACGCCATGGGTGGATGGGTGCTGAGGCCCCAAATTCAGAATCAGGGTATCGCCTTCTCCCTTGCCGAGCTCTGAAAATCGGGACGAATAGTAATCGCCGTTAAGATTAAAGGAGGGTTTATCCAGCATCAGCCTGACCTTCTTCTTCGAAAACGCCGTATTGTTCAAAATATCGTTTTCCCAGTTTAATCGCCAAATTCCGTCTGGAGCATTCCGGACATACGCATGCATTGGGCGGCGGAATCAGATGCTCTCCCATGCGCTCCATGACCTGTTTCAGGTCGATCACCGGGCCGAAATACTTTCCGCAGGATGTACACTGGGGCAATTTGACGCGGGATGCGATTTTCCCATGAAGGATAATCCGGCGTTCACCGTCCACATCTTCCATGGTGATTTTTTTAACCGGACAGATCTGAACACAGGCCCCGCAGCCGATGCAAAACGTCGATGCTTTCTGAAACGCGGTATCCACGTGAATGGCCACCCCTCTTCCTGCCAGGGACAATGTCCTGCCGGTAACCGCCTCGCAGGCCCGGGTGCAGAGGCCGCACACCACACAATCGTCATTCAGGGGCGAGAACCGTTCCAGATCGCAACCATAGTCAACGGCCAGCCGTTGCAGTTCCGGAGATGTCGGGCATCTGGCCATCAGCAGTTCGATAATCAGTTTTCGGCCGTGGCGAACTTCCGGAGAGTCGGTCACGACCTCCGCGTCCCGTCGAAGCGGGAAATTGCAGGCAGTCACAAATTTTGGCCACTTGCCTTCAATGACCTGCACGGTGCATAGCCGGCACATGGCTGCGGCCTCAAGCGCAGGACTGTCGCAAAGCGTCGGGATAAAGATGTCATGTTCCCTTGCCAGCTCCAGAATGGTCTGACCCATCTTTGCGGTAACTGCTTTACCGTTTAATACAATGTTGAGGACTTTCATCGGAGTTGTCCTTTAACGTGATGATGACGGATTAAAACTGTATCACATGATTTTGACGCTTCTGAATTTACAGCTCTTGTAACATTCCATACATTTGATGCACAGAGACTGATCAATGACATGTGTCTTTTTCTTCTCCCCGGAAATGGCTTTGACCGGGCATTTTGACTTGCAGAGCCCGCAGCCGGTGCAGGTTTCCGCATCAATATCGTAGTGGAACAGGGGCTTACAGACACCGGACGGACATTTCTTGTCTCGAATATGGGCATCGTACTCATCGCGAAAATACCGGATCGTGGACAGTACGGGGTTTGCCGCCGAAGTTCCGAGGCCGCATAGCGAGAAATTGTTGGTGAAATTGCCGATTTCATCCAGCAGTTCGACATCGCCTTCTCTTCCCTCGCCCTGGGTAATCCGGTTCAGTATTTCCCGCATTCGGATCAGTCCTTCCCGGCAGGGCGTACACTGACCGCAGGATTCCTCGACCAGGAAGTTGACAAAATACCGGGACACCTCGATCATGCAGGTGTCTTCATCCATGACGATCATGCCGCCGGAGCCCATGATGGAACCGGCTTCCGCCAGTTTTCCATATCCCACGTTGATGTCGGAAATCTTGTGGGGTATGGGAATGCAGCCGCCCGAAGGCCCGCCAGTCTGAACGCCTTTAAGCGCCCGTTTATTGGGGATTCCTCCGCCGATGCCGTAAACGATTTCCATCAGCGAGATTCCCATGGGAACTTCAACCAAGCCGATGTTGTAGACATTGCCGGTCAGTGCAAACACCTTGGTTCCGGAGGATCGTTCCGTACCATAGGACTTATACCAGTCGCCGCCGTTGGTGAGGATGTCCGGAATGTTGGCATAGGTTTCCACGTTGTTGAGGTTCGAGGGGCTGTCCCGGAATCCTTTTTCAACGGATCGGATGTATTTGGGCCGGGGTCTGCCGACTTTTCCTTCCAGAGACGCCATCAAGGCAGAGGATTCTCCGCAGATAAAGGCGCCGGCACCCGTCGATATGGTTACTTTGAAATCAAAGCCGGTTCCCATGATGTTTTCACCCAGAAGGCCGAGTGCTTCCGCCTGACGAATGGCGGTGGTCAGAGTTTTCACGGCCAGCGGATATTCCGCCCGCACATACATGTATCCGCGGTTGGACCCGACAGCATACGCACAGATGGCCATGCCCTCCAGAACGCTGTGAGGGTCTCCCTCCAGAAGCGACCGGTCCATGAAAGCGCCAGGATCTCCCTCGTCCGCATTGCAGATGACATAACGGATGCCTTCCTGCTTGGCGCAGGATTCCCACTTGAGTCCGGTGGGGAAGCCGGCTCCGCCGCGACCACGAAGTTTGGAGTTGGCGACTTCGTTAATTACATCCTGCGGCGACATTCGGGTCAGGACCTTGGCCAGCGCCGAATAACTGCCGCGAACAATGGAGTCATTGATTTCGGTGGGGTCCACTTTCCCGATATTCTTTAAAACCAGGCGGGTCTGCTTGGCGTAGTAGGGAATATCGCTGGCTCTGGGAATGACTTCCTTGGAATTTGCCGGCTTATATTGAAGTTTTTTAATAACTTCATTGTTTAAAATCGTTTTATTGACGATTTCCTCGACATCATCCACCTTGACCTGCTGATAAAAAAGGTCCTGCGGTTCGATAATTACCAGGGGACCGCGGGAACAGAACCCATGACACCCAGTGGGTTTGACCAGCGGAATGACTTTTCCGTTCCATCCGGTTCCGGAGAGCACCTGCTTGAATTTATCCACGACTTCGACACTGCCGGCTGCCTGGCACCCGGTGCCGCAGCAGACAATTACCAATGGTGCGTTCGGGTCCAGTCTGGACTGAAGTTCCTGCCGGAAAAGATCCAGACCGGCGGGAGCCGTGATTTTATTAACCTCGGGGAGATTTGCGGTTTGAGTTGCTTCGATCATATCATCATTCCCTTATTCCGCATTCAGACGATCCATGAAATCGTTCAGCGTGGCGATATCTGCCTTGGGGTAATACTTCTCATCAATAACCACAACCGGGGCCACAGCGCAGGCTCCGACGCAGTTGACTGTTTCCAGGGTCAGTTTCAAATCCGAAGTCGTTTTGCCGGGGGCAATTCCCATCCGTTTGGAGATGTGTTCAACCATGCCGCCACTTCCTCTCAAATGGCATGCCGTGCCCGTACACACGCTGAGAATGTACTTTCCCTTGGGTTCGAGGCTGAAGGAGGCGTAAAACGTGGCCACTTCGTAAATCTTGGTGAGCGGAACCTCGATGACCTGGGCCAAGTACTTCACGGCAGCTTCCGGTAAAAAGCGATACACCCGTTGAATTGCCTGCATCATCATGATCATGGCTTCCTTGTTTCCGCCGTAATCATCACGAATGATCTTATCCAGAAGATTGTAATCGATTTCGATTTCGCTGCACTCTATCTCCTGGCACGCACACGCTGTCCCCGACATTCATGCCTCCTTAGGCTGGATGGTAATCAAAGATGTGATTGCCCTTCATTCTACGCAGAAGGGCATCATGGGTCTCAAAACGATTAATCCGAATCCGAGTCGCTGCCGTTCAGGTCCTTGAAGCTCAGACACCCGGTTGAGCAAACCGTTACACAGGCCGGCTTAAGACCCTGATCCACACGATCCTTGCAATAATCGCATTTGACGACTTTCTGAGATTCGGGATTCCACTGCACCGCTCCCCAGGGACATGCCACCATGCAGGCTTTGCATCCGATGCAGCGATCAAAATCCACATAAACAATCCCGTCGGATTCACGCTTTTTCATGGCACCGGTCGGGCAAGCGGCAACACAGGCCGGGTTTTCGCAGTGAAAACAGGACATGTAAACGTAGGCTTCGCGCGGAATGCCACTCAGTTTTCGTTTGCCCAGCACGACAATCTCACACAGCCGGGGGCCTTCCGAGAGCTGCTTGTTCTGCAGACAATAGACCTCACAGCTCAGACAACCGATACATCGTTCTTTATCTTGGATAATGGAGTATTGACTCTTCATGGGGTCCTTCCGGGTATGCCTTTTGCTTAATGTTAGCAGTCCGAAATCGTGATTATAAATAAACCTGTTATTTGGAATTGCCGTCAACGAGTTGATCAAAGGGCAACACGGCATAAAGCGACTGCCGGTTGTTTTCTTTTAACAGTGGGTGCACACCGAGATCATCGGGAAGAAGAAGCGGTTTCAGGTTTGGATGATTTTCGAAAATGACACCAAAAAAGTCAAAGCATTCCCGCTCGTGCCAGTCCGCACCGCTGAA
>CAIVVZ010000235.1 GCA_903909505.1 uncultured Desulfobacteraceae bacterium | reverse complement strand
TCTCCAGATTCGTAGTCCGTAATCTTCTCGAAATATCGATCATTGTCCCGGTCGATAACCCGCTCTCGTTGAACAACCTTGTCCAAGCTTCTTGAGTAGTCGGGAACAGCCAAATCTTCGATGAATGGTTTCTTTTCTCCAGCGCGCTTGGCTTTCACGCCGATGCCGTCTCGGGCGACCACGGTTTCCGAAATCGAAACGTAGTAAATGCGTTTGGTGCTTCCACACTTATCGCACGGAATACGTTGTTCTGGCTTATCACCACTGCCGTCAACTTCAGCGCCACAGTCTGCACATTCAATAGTGTCGTTAGAAACGCTCATGTTGGCTAATGCCTCGGCTAAACTGCTGCGACACCCGAAACAGTAGCGGCAGTGTCGCTGACTTTCTCGCAGTCAGGTTAAGCTGATTGTTGAAGGGGAATGTCTTTATTCTCGCTACTCCCGGTCAAGCGTATCGACTTCTAGTATTTCTCGACAAGCATTTTCGAGTTGACCCAGCTTGTTTTGCACCACATCCCAGACCACAGGGATACTTACACTGAAATACTCATGGGCCAGGATATTGCGCAGCCCGACGATCTTTCGCCATTCGATTTTCGGAGCAGCAGCAAGCAGGAAGTCCGGTAATCGTCCGGCTGCTTCGCCGATAATCTCAAGATTGCGCACGACTGCATCCCGTGTTTTTCTGTCATGCTGAAATATTTCATAATTCTGGCCCGTTGTGTATTCTCGAATGTTGCCGATCGCATCCAGAATATCATCCAGGTACAGGCGAGGGTCTCTACGCATAAACCACCTCCTGGTCGATGATCGGCTTAAGACGTGGTTTTACCGTGTCTGCCATGACCAAATCCACAGGGCGTTTTAGAACATCTTCCAGTCTGAATTTGAGGTCCATATAGTGATCGAATGTCGGCTCGGTCAACTCCACAAGGATATCCACATCGCTTTCAGGACCGGCATCCCCTCTGGCGAAAGACCCGAAAACGCCAATGCGCTTAACAGTAAACCGCTCACTCAGTTCCAGTCGCATGCCGGCTATTTTCTGAACCACGCTGCTTGTTGTATCTTGCTTCATAATTTTTTTCTTTCATCAGTAGTCAATAATCAAACTATCTGATAGGACAACCACCTTACCTGAGTGACCGCATCGGCTTTTTTTCATGGTCAGTATAGCACATTGTGGTATTGGGGATCATGCAGGGCGGGTTGTCCACGCCGCCGGATTCAGAATCATATCCGGCATATCTTTGATTTCCTGTTTTATTTCGGGAAATACAGATTCAACAATCTGCTTCGCCTGGTCAGCCGATACCCGCTTCTCGGTGATGTACAGCAACCGGATAAAGTGATCATGTGCTTTTGCGGGCTGTTGAAAGTCACGCTCCCATCGGGATATGGTGGCATTGTCAACGCCCATGATCTCTGACAGACGCTTTCCGGTAAACCCCATGTTCTTTCTGAGAAACCGGATTTCGTTTCCGGCCAGGGGGGAGTCTTTCCGAATCAGGTTTTCTCCGATCAGTGCATTTAATTCCGGCACTCTGGGAACACTGACAATCCGCTCGCCGCAATCGCAACGGAATATATCAATCCCCTTCAACACAACGTTTTCCAGTCCGGATTCCCGGTATCGGTGATCATCCGCTGTTATTGTCATCTGCCCCTTGCATTTCCGACACTTCATTTCGACCCCCATCAAAAAACCGTGATACACATCACGGCATTTGCATTGACATCTATCGCAGCCACAAATGTCACGTCATCATCATCCAGACTTTTCCCTGTAATCCGGCATTTCCAGGAATCATATTCCGGGTCATATTCAACGTCCTGGACATCACCCCACATCAGGACCATCAACAGATCATCAACTTGAATGTTTCGATGCGCCATGCGCTTCAGGCAATGATCGGAATACTGGATACACCCAACCTTTGAAAAATACCGGAGATATTCAGTCGCTTCTTTTTTATCCATGGTATCGCTCGAAAAGTCAATGCTTTTTGATGTTACGTCAAATAATGATCAATATACTCTGTCAAAACCCGATTTTCATCCTCCTGTGCTCAGTAGGAGGCCCTGCTAAATCCAAAAGCCTCCACTGAAAATCATCCCATTGCCTCCCGAACCGCCTGGACCACAGCTTCCGGGCCGGGCTTAAATAATTTTTCATGGGTGGGTGCCACGGGCACCGGGATCAGGGGGGTAACGTGGGGGACAGCGTTGTTTGGCGCCAACAACTTTGTGATGATACTGGCCTTGAATTCGTCAGGATATTGTTTCATAAATTATTCCTTACACTATCGCCCCACTCAAGTTCAAACAAAACCCGTTATTGGGAAGCGACATCTACCCTGACACAGAGGGCAGGAAAGCGCTTTCAATGGGCTGGAGGATGCGGACCATGAATGTGCGAGTGGAAGCGTTTACAAAAGTTTATGGATTCTGAACAGCAGATAGAAAGGTATGGAAAAAAGCGTGAACTTCTTTTTATTGAAAGTTGTAATTTGTTCGGTTCTCATGTTTCCGGAATATATCCTGAGGGCAAAATCACTTCTGCTTTCATCCATGAAATTATGCAGTGATCGCAAAGTCCCTGTCTTACCGGATTTGACCTCCACCGGCACGAGTCGGTCATTGATGACTATCAAATAATCCACCTCTGAAGTCGCGCCCTTTTGTTCGCGGTACCAGTAATGCAGATTCGCATTTTTGCGGGTGTTTAATGCCAGCAACGTCTGGCCCGCGATCTGCTCGCCCACCTGTCCATGATAAACGGCATTAATGTCATCCATCATGGCGATTTCAGTCCGTATACCGATCTGGTAGTTGACCAACCCGATATCGAGATAAAGCAATTTGGGAAATTTTTTGAGATTGCTCATCAAGGGCATCTGTTTTGATGCTGACGCAAATACCCGGCTGATAATCATTGCCTTTTCAAGCACGTCAAAGGCTTCGCTCATTTCCCTGCTGCGAAAGTTGGATTCCCCGAACTTTTCATATTTGATCTGAAGGCCGACATATTTTGTAGCATGTTCGATAATGTGTTGGATATATTTTGTCTTCGCGGCACTTGCATATTTAGAGACGTCATCCCGTAAGCCGGTGAGGATCGATTCATAGACTGGATCGAGATCGATAAATGACCGGGTCTCCGCATACC
>CAIVVZ010000234.1 GCA_903909505.1 uncultured Desulfobacteraceae bacterium | reverse complement strand
CAGACTCATCAACTCCCGGCGGCGTCCCCCGCGCGGTTTTCCAATAACCATCGGGGTATTCTTAGATAACTCACTGAATTGCCTTCGAAGCACGCAAACTCGATCACGACTCAGCCCTAATATCTCTGCGGTTGTGTCCAGTGTTGCTCCTGTGAGCGCTGGCAGCAATATGGCCTGTCCCTGTCGTAGCTCCTGGAGTGTAGATGCGTCTGTAACCAATTGTAAGGCAACCCTCAGTTCCTCCTCGTCATATCGTGCAATTCTTGCCATGTCGTTCCTCCTCGGTTGCGATCATGGCAAGAATTATATATTAGTATTTGTTTGAATGCAACTTAGAATTAAAATCCTCAGCCAGGGATTGCCATATATGGACCCTTCCCGATATTGGAACTTTTCAGCCTTGATGCCTTTCACAATAAAGCTCCGATCCACGCCATATTCTTTTTGAGCCGTCACTTCGCTCAGCGTCGAGCCCTTGCGGGTCCATTCACCAGCCTCAGCCATCTCTCATCCCTCCTGACTCAGGAATCCATTCTCCCATTGCGAACATTTGTCAAAGTAAAACTTTGTTTCAAAATCGTCATAGTATGCAATCCATTCTCCGCGCAATCAAAAAGAGCGGATCCACAAAAGAAATGCCGGGGAGGGTGTTTGCGTGGATATGCCGGGAAAGCAGGTGAAATTCCGTGCATCCGGCGATGAAGGACGTCAAACCGTATTTATCGAGAAGTCCTTTAACCGCGGTATAAACCGGGATTACATCCCTGCCGGGTTTCAGGTAGTCGTAAATCAGACAATGGATGATAGCCTTGTCTTTTTCATCGGGTTCCACGATGAAATCCTTTGCCTTGAGCGCATCCTCCGTGGACCGGAAGACATCCCTCTGATAACTGCCCAGGGAAGCCAGAAGGAGGGATGGCTCTTTTTTTTCGATCAATTCCCGGGCCGTGAGATCGACCAGGGAAACCACTTTCTCCGCAATGTCTCTTGGCAGCCGGCGGATCAGGGCATGGGAGGTAAAGCAGCAGATGACGATCTTCGAGACGCCGGTTTCATTCAGAATCCTCAGATTCCGGACAAGCGAATCCGCAAGGGCGTCCTCCGCGTTGCACAGAAGGGAGCAGGTCCTGTCCGGGACCGATGACAGGGAGTGCAACAGGATGTTGGGGTATTCCTGTTCGATTGATCCGACCAGGTTGGATTCGTATATCGTCCTTAGAAACGCCAGGGAGGCCAGCGGTCCCATGCCCCCAAGGATACCCAATGTCTTTGGCTCCATCATCTTGCCTTTCAGAAACTTAACTGAATGCCGGACTTGAGCGTCGTGTCCAGCCTCTCAACCGTCGGCCAGGGGTTGCTGTCGTATTCAATTTTAAATCCGGTCATGAAATTCAGATGATCCACCAGCTTAAAATAGATCTCATTGATGAGAAACCACCGGTTTCGGTTCGTCTCCCCGATCACCTGAAGGTTTGTCAGGTTGTTGTTGAAGACATTGGTGGGCGTAAAGTTCTGGATGATCCGGAAGGTCTGTTTGTAGGTGATACGGTCGGTGACGTTCCACCGGTAAGTTTCCCTGAAATAACCGGCGGTCATGCTTCCGCTGTCCATATTCATGGCTGCCTTGACCGCCTGCGGATACTTTTCTTCCTCATAGCCGCCTGCCAACAATACATCCAGGAAATGCCGCTGCGTATCGACCAGCGCATAGCCGAACCCGGCGTAATAACTTTCCCGGCCGCTGATATAGTTGGCCGTGTCCATTTCCCATATATATCCTGCTTCCGAATAGAGGCGATCCGTCAGGTCAAAGCGCAGGGAATCCTGAAGGCTGCGGTAATCGTTGTCCGTCAGGCTGACCGGGGAACCGGGCTGCGGATTTTGTTTCGTGAACTCCTTGTTGATGATGTAGGACAGGGTATTCGTGAAACGCAGTTTCCGCACCATCAGGCTCGCCGAACCGTTGTAAATATCCGACTGGGTATTGCCCGTCCTGTGCTTGTAATCCATGGTCCCTTCGATATGAAAAAGCCACTGTTCAGGAAGTGGCGTATATTTGAGCGAGTTCTTCTCCCACCAGTTCCCGAGGCCGGCTTTGGCCTGCTGTGCCGCGGCAGGAGCTGTTTCGGGAATCGCGGGCGCTGGACCAGATGCAGTTTGGGTTGCAGGTTCAGGAACGGGCGCGGATGCGGATGAGGGTTCAGGCGCGGCAAAAGACGTCTGAGTAGAAGCAGCGCCACCCTGAAGCGCGGCCTCGGCATCTTTTTTGCCAGCATCCCTGCCTTCCTGGTAAATCTGTTGGTACACTTCCGGAAAATGTTGCTTGATATACCGGCTGTCCATGACCGGCGGATCGGCTGCATCCGCAAATCCCGCCCCTTGAAAAATCACCACGGCCAAAAGACCGATTACCGCAACACGCTTGATCATAAAAGCACCTCGACTTATAGAAAATCCGGCATGTCGAACAGTTCGAGAAAAATCTCGAAGGTGATAACTGTCATCAACAAGTCGTTATCGAAAGTCTGATTGACCGTAAACTTGTCGTCGCAATAAATTTTCTTCAGTCTTTCGATCGTATCGGGATTGAAATATCCCTCTTTCCGGATCTTGTCGTAGGACAACATGTCATTGAGCCACTGGACATCCTGCTTCAGGAGATAGGGGCTTCCGGGCGCAACGAAACCGAACTTCTGCCGGTTGATCACCGCCCCTGGCAGATACCGCTCGGCGGTCTTGCGGACGATGTATTTCTCGGCCGAGTCTTTCATCAACAGAGAAACCGGCAGGGTCCGCGCAAATTCGATCAAGTCCTTGTCCAGAAATGGGTAACGGGCCTCGACGGAATTGGCCAGGGATACCCGGTCACCGTGGTCGGAAAGCAGGTGGTCCGAAAGACGAAGCTTGAAATCCGCGTAAGAGCGCTTGTGCAAGGGATGCCTGCCGATCATTTTTGACACATCGACGAGCTGCCTTCCTTCGGCGCAGAAATCATCCAGCATCGATCCAACCGCTTCCGAATAAATGGCGGCCTTTGTTTCCCTGAATTCGAAAAAATTCCGCTCATAGAGAAACCGGCTGTCGCCCCAGAGACGCCGGCGGATCTCTTTTTCGATCTGGGCTTCCGCATCGTCGATTTCATCCATCCCGTCGCGCTGGAGCATATCGAACCGGTATCCCACATATCCGCCGAACAATTCGTCGGACCCCTCACCGGTCAGGATGACCTTGATGCCCTGGCTTCTCACCAGCTCCGAAAGCGCCAGCGAACAGGTGTCGTAGGATTCCTTCAGGGGCGACTCGGCGTGATACACCGCGGTTTTGATCCGGTTGAGGATGTCCGGCCAGTCAAAGAGAATTTCATGGTGGATCGATTTTACCCGCGATGCAACCAGTTGCTGATACTTTCTCTCGTCGATGTCGGCCTGATGAAAACCGATCGAGAAGGAATGCCATTTCTCCCCGGGATAAAAATCATTGATGATCGATGCGATCAGGGAAGAATCGAGGCCGCCGCTCAGATAAAACCCGACCGGCACGTCGGCATTGAGCCGGTACCGAACCGCCTGCCGCAGGAGCTCATCCAGCCTTTCGACATAAAAGGATTCCGGCCGCGAATCCGCGATTTCCCCCTCCTTGGGATAGATAAGATCCCAGTACTCCTTGACTTGCACCTTTCCGCTGCGGACCGAGACGTAATGTCCGGGTTTCACGCTTTGGATGCCTTTGAACATTGTGGTCGGGCTGATGATTCCCGGAAAGGTGAAGACCTGGTCGAGCCCGGTCAGATCCACTGCCCTCCGGACCGAGGGGTGTTTTAAAATCGCCTTGATCTCGGATGCAAAAATAAAACTGCCTTCAGCCTCGGTAAAAAACAGCGGGGTGATCCCCACATGGTCGCGCGCCAGAAGCAGCGACTGGTCTTTTTTGTCAAAAATGGCAAGTGAAAACTGCCCGTTGAGCCGGTTCAGGCCGGAAGATATATCGGCGAGACCATACTCTTCATACAGATGCACGAGGATCTCGACATCGCAGTTCGTGCGGAAGCGGTGGCCCCTTTCCATAAGATCCTGTTTCAGTTCCAGGTAATTATATATCTCGCCGTTACAAACGGATATAATCGTGCCATCCTCATTGTAATGCGGCTGGTTTCCCGTGGACAGATCGATGATCGAAAGCCGCCTGAAGGCCAGCCCCCAGGTCTCCTCGACGTGAAAACCCGAGTCATCGGGTCCCCGGTGGACCAGGGTATCCGCCATGGCTTGAAGAAGCCTTTTTTCAACAGTGGGCCTTGCCTTCAGGTCGATGATGCCCGCGATGCCGCACATGAATTAAAAATCCTCGCTGATTTCACGGGCGGATGCGATAAAGGCATCCCGCTCGTTTTTCTCCGCCGTGCTCATCAGCGAACGCCTCAGTTCCCCGATGGTCATCTCCGCCCCGCCGGCTACCGAAGCAATGACAGCCCCGAACGCCTCCTTGACCTGTTCCATCAGATCCCCGGAGAAAACCGATGCGTTGTACCGGAACTCCACCCGCACCGTCCGGCCGGGTTCCACGACAAGTGCCAGGTCGTAACTGGTCTGCTCGAAGACCTTGACGTCCCGGATGGCAAAACCCAGCGGGTATTTTTGTTCCAGTCCGATCAATTCGTCAGCCAGCGGATAGTTTTCAAAAACCAGCACATGGTCCAGCAAGTCCTGTTTCAGGGAGGTCACGGCCTGAATATCCGCAAGGGACCCGTAGTGATGGGACTGGCTTTGCAGTGCATCCGCCTGGACGTCCCGAACGAGCCGGGCCATCGTCTTTTCCGGATCGATCCGGATTCTGACGGGAACGGTGTTGATGAACAGGCCGGCCATGTTTTCAATACCGGCAACCTGCGCTGGCCTGCCCGATACGGTCGCGCCGAACACGACATCGTCCGAGCCGCAATACCTGCCAAGGACAAGGGCCCACGCCGTCTGGACGACCGTGTTCACGGTAACCCGATTGCCCGCGGCAAACCGCTTCACGCCTTCGACCGTTTGCGGCCCGATCTCCAGAATGCTTGTCTCCTGCCTGAATCCCTCTTCACCCCAAGTTCCCTTTGGCAGTACAGCCGGATGGTCATACCCCTGGAGGTAGTCCCTCCAGTAATCGATCGTGGCCTGGCGGTCCAGATGTTCCACCCACCGGATATAGTCGCCGTAAGGCGCGGCAGGAATTACGGCCGTCGCTCCGCCCTGCCGCAGGATGCCGTAAGCCTCAAAGAACTCGCTCATCAGGATGCCCGCGCACCAGCCGTCGATCAGGAGATGATGATAGCTCCAGACCACTTCAAAAGATTGCTCTGTTTTTTTAAAGACGCTCACACGCATCGGCACCTTTACCATCAGGTCAAACCCTTCCTTGCGGTCCCGGTCCCTGAATGCCGCCAGAAATTCCGATTGCCCGTCTTCGGAGAGGGCGCGGATGTCCTCGAACCTGAAATCGATGGCTGCCTGCCGTGCCACGATCTGCAGGGGCCGGTCCGCGCCCTTGTGGGTGAAAACGGTCCTCAGGATGTCATGCCGGGCAACCAGCCGGTTCCAGCAGGCTTCAAAAACAGCCGGATCGAGCGGCCCGTCGATCCCAAAGGATATCTGCATGAAATAGGCGGCAGTCGGCACGGATTCGGAACCTGCTCCGGCTTCGAGCCTGGCGTGATACAGCATGCCCTCCTGAAGCGGAGAAAGCGGATAGATATCCTTCAGGTTGGCGTTTGAAATACCGCACCCCGAAAGGACGGCATCCAGTTCCCGTAGCGTAAAGCCCTTCCAGGTCAGGTCATGGGGGGTCAGTTCCTCCGTCTTCCGGCCGGTGCAGTGATCGATGACGGCGAGCAATTCATCCCGCAAGGCCTGAAGAAACGGCTCAACCGTCTCCCTGGCGTGGAGCTTCGCGTTGTAGTTCAGGCTCAGTTTCAGTTTTTTGCCGATGACCGCGCCTTCGATCACGATCTCACTTTCCCGTTCAAATGCGCCGCCAATGGTATTTGCAGCATTCCTTTCGTCTATGTCAAACCCATCCTGCGCGCCGGCATCGAAGCTGCCGAGGTAGTTGAAGAGTATCCGCGACTTGCGGCTGAACCGCACGTGACCCTTTTTTGCAGCCGGGGAAAGGTATTTCAGGATACCGTAACCGATACCCTTGTTCGGGATGCGTCTCAATCCCTCTTTGATCTGTTTGATCTGCAAGCCCGGCACATCGGATTCCGGGATATCGATCAATGCCGGATAGATACTCGTGAACCAGCCCACGGTCCTGCCGATATCGATGTCATCGAAAAGGGGCTCCCTGCCGTGCCCCTCCATGTCGATAAAGCCCCTCCCGGCTCCGTAGCAACGCTTCATGGCCCTGGCAAGGGCCGCCAGCAGCAGGTCGGTCACCTCGGTGTGATAGGCCCTGTTGGCTTTTGTCGTCAAAGCCAGGGTCCGGCTTTCGTCCAGCTCCACGAAAACGGTTCCCGCATCTTCATATCGATTCGTCGATAACACTAAGTCGGCCGGGATTGCCAGGGCGCCGGCCTCCTCGATTTTTTGCCAGAAGGGCATCTCTTCGAGAAGTTTCGGACTTTCGCCGTACTCTGCCGTCTTTTCCGCCCACAACCGGAAAGAATCGGTTTTTTGTGGCAGGTCCAGGCTCCGGCCCGAAATGACCTGACCATAACATACACCCAGATCCTCGATCAGTATCCGCCACGACACCCCGTCCACCACAAGGTGATGGAGGACGATAAGGATGCGGTCCCCCTCGTCCAGTCTGAACAGGACCGTTTTCATCATCGGTCCCACTTCCAGTCGAATCGAGGCCGGGACTTCGGCGCTTATCCTGTCCAGTTCCAGGCCTGCATCCTTTTTTCCTTTCAGATCGACGATCGTAAACCCCAATGGATATTTCGGTCCTGCAATCTCCTGCACAACGGATTCACCCTCAACCCTGGAGATCATCCGCAGACAATCATGATGGGCCTGCAATTTTTGAAGCGACAGCCAGAGGGCCTTCTCATCGACACGTTCTTTTGATCGGATCCAAACCGCCTGCGCGTAGTGATCCCATTCACCGGCATGCTCGTTGAAGAACCAGCTCTGAATGGCCGTAAGGGAAACCCTGTCGGTGATCATCCCCTGTTCCGGAATACGGCTTATCGTTGACAGCTTTTTCCCCAAGGCACGGATGGTGGGGGTCTCGAAAATATGTCCGACTTCGAGTTTGAGATGCTGCCGGCTGAGACGCGACAGGATCTGGATGGCCTTGATTGAATCCCCGCCAAGGGCAAAAAAATTATCCAGGACCCCGATCTCCTCCCTGCCGAGGACTGCCTTCCATATACCGGCAAGAATTGCCTCCTGATCGGTTTCAGGCCCGGCAAATCCGGTGTCATGCTTCAGCCCCGCGCCTTCAATGGCCAGCAAGGCTTTTGTATCAATCTTTCCGTTTGAGGTCAGCGGCATTTTCCCGATCCGGAAAAATCGCGAGGGAATCATGTAGTCGGGAAGTTTGGCGCCGAGATAACTCCTTAACGCCTCGATCTCAAGCGGTTGGCGGATATCAGAGGCCGGAGATTCGTCCGTCATCAGTCTTCCGTCATCGATCTGATTGTCTTCACCGGTTACCAGATAAGCGCACAGGAATCGGTCTCCCCTTTCGTCTTCCCGGTCGATGACCGCAGCCTGATCGATTCCCGGATGTCCCAGCAGAACGTTTTCGATTTCACCCAGTTCGATCCGGTAACCGCGTATCTTCACCTGCTGGTCTATGCGGCCGAGATACTCGATCTCGCCGCCGGGCAGCATTCTCGCAAGGTCTCCGGAGCGGTACAATCTCTCGCCTTCTTTATGGGGATTTGCGATAAACTTTTCCCTTGTCAGCGCGTCCCGGTTCAAATATCCCCTGCCGACACCATCACCGCCGACGAGAAGCTCGCCGGGAACGCCGATGGGAAGGAGCCTGAGCTCCTTGTCCATAATGTATGCGGTCAGGGTCGGGATCGGCCGGCCAACATTGTTCACGTTCGCATCGATTTCCGGCCCGGTGATTTCCTTGTAAGTGACATGGACCGTTGTCTCGGTAATGCCGTACATATTGACCAGTTTCACGCCGGGGTATTTCTCGCGGAACGCCTTTAACATCGACGGCTTCAGGGCTTCGCCCCCGAAGATCACGTAGCGCAGGGATAAGTTGCAGCCCGGCACCGCTGTTTCCAATTCCGCCAGATTATAAAAGGACCTCGGGGTCTGGTTCAGTACCGTGACCTTCTCCGATTTCAGGAGCGCAAGAAATTTCCCGGAATCCCGCGAGGTCTCTTTGGGCACGATCACGAGCTTTCCCCCGTACAGCAGCGCGCCGTACATCTCCCAGACCGAAAAGTCAAAGCAGTAAGAATGGAACATTGTCCAGACATCATTTTCCGTAAAATCGAACTGAAATTTATCGTTTGTCATCAGCCGCACCACATTCCGGTGCTCGATCAACACACCCTTCGGCACTCCAGTGGAACCCGACGTGTAAATCACATAGGCCAGATGATGCGGGCGGTTGATCCGAGTGGGATTCTCCATGGAGCCGGCCGGTGTATCGCTCACATCCATAAGATCAACCGTATTGCTCATGCCGCGCAGGATATCCTGATAGCTTTCTTCCGCCACCACTGCCTTGCAGCCGCTGTCTTCGATCATGAAGCGAATCCGCGCCTCCGGATAGGCGGGATCCAGGGGCACATAAGCCCCGCCGGCCTTCAGAATGCCCAGGATGCCGATGATCATCCACTGACTTCTGTCCAGCATCAAGCCTACCCGATCATCCGCAACGATGCCATGGACATCCCGCAGATGATGCGCCAGGCTGTTTGCCCGAGCGTTCAGATCCCGATAGGTCAGTTCCCTGCCATCACAAATCACGGCAACGGCTTGCGGGATCTTTTCCACCTGTTCTTCAAAAAGAGCCACGAGGGTCTTCTCTCGCGGGTAATCGGCAAGGGTGGCGTTGAACGCCTCCAGCAGCAGCCGCTTTTCATCCCCTGGAATCATGTCGATATCGGCAAGGGACTTTCCCGCAAGATCGGAGATTTTTTTGAGGATGTGCTCATAATAGTTCAGAAACCGCTCTACCGTATCCCGCCTGAAAAGATCCGTGCCGTACTCGAGGGAAAGGCTCAGTTCCTGCCCGGAATCGGCGATATCCAGGATCATGTCAAAGGTCGCAGACCCGGTCCCGCATTGTTTTTCCGTGAAAGTCAGACCTACAGAGACAACTGAGGCGCTTGCCTGGGTTTCGTACACGAACATGGTATCGAAAAGGGGGTTTCGGCTCGGCTCCCGCGGCAGGGCAAGTTTTTCCACCAGATGTTCAAAGGGATACCTCTGGCAGTCATGGGCTTCGAGAACCGCCATTTTTACTTCATCCAGAAATGCGCCAAAAGTTTTCTTGCCCTCCGGCCGGCACCGCACCGGAAGGGTATCGACGAACATGCCCACGGAATCGGTGAATTTTTCCCCGGACCTGCCGTCATAAGTCGCGCCCACCACAACATCCTCATTTCCCGTAAGCTTGTAAAGCAGCAGGAAATATGCCGCAAAAAGGGTCATGTGCAGCGAAGTCCCGGCAGATCTGGCAAAGCGCCTGACTGCCAGGACGGCTTCCCTGTCCACTTTCCGGAATATCTTGTCTCCCCGGAAGGCTTTTACCGGAGGACGGGCAAAATCCGTGGGAAGAAAGAGAAGTGGGGCCGGCGTCCGGAATTTTTCCAGCCAGTACGCTTCGTGCTTTGGGTAGTCACCACCGGCGAAATAATCCTGCTCGGCTGCCACGTAATCCCTGTACTGGGCCGCGGGACCGGATGGCGCCTCTCCGCTGTAGCGCCTGATGAATTCACCCATTAGGATATTGCCGGAAATACCGTCGAAAACAATGTGGTGCGTATCCAGCACAAAAAGATGCCGGCCGTCGTTTATCCGCGCAATGCAGACCCGCAGCAGCGGAGGCTTCGAAAGATCGAAAGGCCGGATGAAATCCCGGATCGTCTCCTCCACGGCATTTTCCGGGATCTGCCGGTGCATAACGGAGAAGTTTACATGAGAATGGACTTTCTGGACCACTTTTCCGTCTGCCATCTCAAAACCCGTTCTGAGGATTTCGTGCTCCTGAAGCAATTCCTGAAAAATTGTCTCAACCTTGGCAGCGTCCAGGGGCCCCTCGATGAAAAGCGCCAACGGGATGTGATACCCCACCTCCCCGCCTGCCATCTGGCTCAGGATAAACATCCGCATCTGGGCCGAAGACAGCGGATAAAAACCGTTGACCGTTGACTGTTGACCGTTGGCCGTATCAAAGGATATATCCGTCGGTTTTAACGGTGAACGGATTACGCTCAACGGCACTAAACCGCCCTCGAACAGGCCCCCTGCGCGCATCTCTCCGATGCTTTCCTTAACGGCGTTCACCAGGTAATCGATGTCCTGATCCGTATGCGCCGTGGACAGAAAGCAGTTCCTTCCTTCCCAGATATAAATCCCCCGTGACAGGAGATGATAGTACAAAAGCTCCTGATCCCCCTTCAGCGGAATCCGGAACAGGGAACCGAAATGGCTCATCCGGATCGGCAAGTCCTCTGCCGCAAACCAGGTGTTCAGCCGCTGCGCAAGTTCCCCGGTGCGCCGGTTCAGATTCTCCTGGAGTTGGGGACCGGATCCCTTGAGATGTTCGAGCACCGCATGCGCGCCAGCCATGGCCAGGGGATGATGGTTGAAGGTTCCGGCTATGAACGTATTCTCCTTTTCCGGAAAGGACCCGTCTCCGTAATTCCACATACCCCCGTCCACCGCATCCAGATAATGGGCCTTGCCGGCAACAACCCCGATCGGGATACCGCCGCCGACCACCTTGCCGTAGGTGACGATGTCGGCCCGGATATCAAACCAGGCCTGACCCCCGCCGGGGTGGACACGGAACCCGATGATCATCTCGTCGAAGATGAGCGCGGACTTCGAAACGGTCGTGATCTCCCGCAATTGTTTGAGAAAGACTTTCGGCTGCAGGTCCGGCCTCCGGCTCTGCACCGGTTCCACCAGCACCGCCGCGATCTCGCGTCCATGAGCTTCGATGAACTGAAGCGCTGCATCTGTCCCGTAGTCGAGCACAAAGACGTCCCGCACCATCTCCGGCAACGTGCCTGGAGACATCGGCACGGCCCTGCCCGCCGGACCGTCATAGTCTTTCACGGCCAGCACGCCGTCGAAATGTCCGTGGTAGGAGCTCGAAAACAAAACGATTTTCTTCCTGCCGGTCACGGTCCGGGCAATCCTCACCGCCGCCATGACCGCCTCGGTCCCAGTGTTGAAGAAGGCAACCCGCTCCACCCCTGTCAGCTCGTGGATCAGGGTCGCGACTTTTCCAGCCCGATCCGACATCGGACCGATCGGCGTTCCCTGCCTTAGCTCTTGTTGCAGCGCCGCCTGCACAAAAGGCGGATTGTGGCCGAACAGGTACACGCCGAATCCCATCGAAATATCCAGGTAATCCTTCCCGTCGATATCGGTAAAGTGCGATCCCTCGGCCCTGTCCACGATGATCTGATAAATCATCTCCTTCCATTCGGGCCTGAAGCCCGCAATGTTTCGCGTATTGGCAAAGACCTGCCGGAACTTTCCGGTCCGCTCCTTGGACCCGGCCGTAAGCCCCGTGTACCGGTCGATAAGTTTCTTCAGGTGGGCCTGCTGCCGGGTGTTCAGCTCCAGTTTCTCCCTGGCGGTCACGCCGCGGTAGGCCACATACGCATCGCATTTCTTTGCACCATTCACGATCACAGGATCGCGGATGACAGAGGACAGACTGACGCTGTTTTCCGTCCTCTGTTCTCTGTCTTCTGTCCTTGGATCCCGCAGCAGGGATGTCTGACGGTCAAGCAGTTCCTGCGGGCCGGATTTGCCGGCCAGCGGTCCCCTCAGCACAAGAAGCTGCTCGGACATAACAGCAAGCTGCCGGCGCATCAATTCCATCTGCTGGCTGATGATGCCGTCCGCATCCCCTTCAACCCGCGCTGCCCGAGGCATCGTGAAAAGGGGTGCATCCGCCTGCACCGGCTCGTCATCCGCCCCGGATTCTCTGTCGATAAAGTCCACGGTCTTGTTGAAGGTATCGAGCTTGCTGTAAAACCAGCTCATCTGGACATCCAGCCCATAAGTCCGCTTGATCAGATCTTTCAGCCGCGCGATCATCAGCGAGGCAAATCCCAGTTCGAACAGGTTCGTATCACCGTCGTTTCCGGCGATCTCTATCTCTGCCGACTGGTACATCAGTCTTCTCACTTCCGATTGAATCCGCTCAAACCGACTCGGTCTATGAGGCCGGGTCGGTCTCATGGATTGCAGGATCGGAGGCAATGGCGGTGCAGCCTGCATGGACGCGATTGCCTCTGCGGAATCAGATGGGACGGCAGGAGCCGGCAGCTTTTTTCTGGGGCCTGGCAGTTCCAACCAACACCTCGTTCTCTGAAAGGGATAATTCGGAAGCACGACGCGCTTTCTCTGATAAGGGTGGTCGAATCCTTCCCAGTCGATATCGCAGCCTGCGGTGTAAAGGCCGGCCAGGCTGCACAGTAGCGGCTCCCAGTCGCTGCGTCCCTCGATATGTCCCGTCCTCCTGAGGTTGGCGCTTACGTCCCTGCTGCCGAGAGTGGAAAGCCAGATCCCCCCGTGTGCGGGAAGGCATTGCCTGCCCAGGCTCGTAAGCGTGGAGGTTGCGCCCACTTCAAGAAATATCTTGTACCCCGCCTCTCCGATCGCGCGCATGCTGTCGTAAAACCGGACCGGTTCCCGCAGATGCGTTGTCCAGTAATCGGATGCGGCCATCTCCGCACCGCCCGGCTTGCCGGTAACATTGGCCATGATCGGCAGTTTCGGCGGCGCATAGCGTATTTTAGCGGCAAGGGTCCCAAATGCGTCGATCACGGGATCCAGCAGGCAGGAATGAAAGGCATGCGACACATTCAGGATATGAGATGCCACCCCTTCTTTTCTGAACCGGGCGCAAAGTCCTTCGACCGCCTCTTTTTCTCCGGAAATGACCGTGTTCCTCGGTGCATTCACCGCGGCGATCGAGACCTTCTCCCGGCAGGACGCAATCGCTTCCGCCACACGCGTCTGGCCTGTCACGATCACGGCCATCCTTCCGTTCATCGGAAGCGACTGCACCAGACTTCCTCTTGCGGCCACAAGACCGAGCACATCCTCCAGTTCAAAGACCCCGGCCAGGGTGGCGGCAACATATTCGCCGATGCTGTGACCCACCACCAGGGATGGTTTGATCCCCCAGGATTCCAGAAGCTTTGCCAGCGCATACTCCACGGCGAAGATCACAGGCTGGGTATGGCGGGTCTCGTGAAGCGAGGAAATATCACCCTCGTGGATAAGACTTATCAGGGAACGCGCCATATGCGGTCTTAAAAGCGCATCGCAGCGCTCCATCTCATCCCTGAAGACAGGCTGGGACGCATAAAGATCCCAGCCCATTTTCGGGTATTGCGATCCCTGCCCCGTGAAAAGAAACACGATCCGCTTATCGCTTTTCTCCGGCCCGTCCGAGAAAGATGCATTTTCAGGCGTTTTCCCGTTGATGCAGGCCTCAAGTGCTTCCCGCAGTTCTTCTTTGGTCCGGCCGACCACCGAAAGCCGATGCGGGAAATGCGTCCTTCCGACGGAAGCGGTATGGCAGATGTCACCAATCCGCGAATCCGTGTCGGCCAGAAACCCATGATAACGTGCCATCATGTCCCCGAGCCCCTCCCGGTCATTGGCCGAGATGTTCAGAATATGATGGGACTGGTCAGGCGCCTGCTCATCGAGCAGCGGAGAATCCGCCGCCTGAAGGATCACATGCGCATTCGTTCCGCTGAAACCAAAAGAGCTGACGCCGGCGGCGAGCGGGGCCTTGTTGCGATGCCAGGGCATCGATTCGAGCGGAATCTTCACCGCTAATCGATCCCAGGGGATGTGCCGGCTCGGTTTGCTGAAATGAATCTGGGGAAAGATCCGGGCGCCATCGAGCATCAGAACGGCCTTGATGAGGCCCGCGATTCCGGCGGCCGCCTCGAGGTGTCCGATATTGGCCTTCACGGAGCCCACATAAAGGGGACGGGCCATGTCCCGGCCCGGTGAATAGACTTTTCCGATCGACTCCATCTCGATCGGATCCCCGAGCGAAGTCCCGGTTCCGTGGGCTTCGATGTAGCCGATATCCTCCGGGTCCAGGGTCGAGTCCGCAAGGGCCTTTCTGAGCACTTTTTCCTGGGACAGGCTGCTTGGCGCCGTGAAACCGTTCGTCCTGCCGTCCTGGTTCACGGCCGAACCCCGGATGACGGCCCGAACGGGATCATTGTCCTTTCTGGCGTCTGAAAGCCGTTTCAGAACGATCAGGCCGCACCCTTCCCCCCTTCCGTAACCGTCGGCCCCATCATCAAAGCTCTTGCACCGGCCATCCGGGGACAGAGCCCGGATTTTCGAAAACCCGATATGTCCTTCAGGCGTCAGGATCAGGTTGATTCCGGCGGCCACGGCCAGGTCCGATTCGCCGCTCCTTAAACTCCGGCAGGCCAGATGGACGGCAACGAGCGAAGAGGAACACGCCGTATCCAGGGCCATGTTCGGCCCTTCAAACCCGAAAAGATACGATATTCGTCCGACCGCGGCACTCAGGGCCGTACCGGTAACCGAATAGGCGTCGATCTTCTCCGGGTCTCCGGAGCGCAGATGCGCGGCCGCATAATCGCTGTTCGCGATGCCGCAGAAAACGCCGGTTTTGCTTCCCTTGAGCGTGGTGATATCTAACCCCGCGTTTTCGAAAGCCTCCCAGCAGACCTCGAGAAGCAGCCGCTGCTGCGGGTCGATGCTCTGAACCTCCTTGGGCGAGAGGTGAAAAAAGGCGCAGTCAAAGCCATCGATCGGCTCTTTAAGAAATCCGGCCCGGTTTGTCGTCACCTTTCCCGGAACCTCGGGATCGGGATCATAATACATCGACCCGTCCCACCTCTCCGGCGGGACTTCGCAAACCCCATCCCCCCCGCTTTCCAGCAAGGCCCGGTATGCTGCGATGGTATCCGCCCCCCCCGGAAAACGGCAGGCCATGCCGATGACGGCAATCGGTTCCCGGCCCGCGTTCTCGATATCGTAAAGCCGCTTCTGCGTTGTTTTGAGTGTCTTGTAAAGGGCCTTGAGCGTGTCGTTATCGTTCTTCATGCCATGGCCTCTTCTTCCATTGGCTTTTTCATCCCTTCCCGATCCGTTTTCCATATCGTTCCGCCCCCCCCGCCGAACCGCTCCCTGAACCGTTGTATTGAACGCTCCGGGATCGCATAGTCTTCACAACGCGGATCGGCCACCCCGAACCGGAGGCTATGGAGGTGTTCGTAATGCCGCAGGCACATCTCCACATCGACCTCACCAATGGTCGGCTCAAGGGCCGGGTAGCAATGGGAAAGGAGGCCGGAAAGAACACACCCTGTGATGGCATGGGGCTCGAAGGCCAGAAAAGGGATTGTCTCCGTCCGGCGCAGAGCCGTCTCCACCTCCTCGGGTAGATACATCTGGCAGGTGGAGGGGAAAGGCAGATGCAGCAGGTCACCTTCGGTGAACAGGATATCCCCGTCCGTATCGAGTCGCCGCAGCGCATCGTCTCTCGAGAAACAACGCTGGCCGGATTCCTCGATAAGAATCGTCCCCGGTTTGGCCCGGTCCACTGTGATGATGTCCGGAACATTCGTCGCACCGATGAGCAGCGAGGCCTCATAAAACCCGCCAGGCAGTTCATCGGAAGCTCTCATGATTTCGATGGAGCCTTTAAAGCCGCAGTCGGAAAGCTCCTGACGCAATACCGACGCAAAGAGAAGGTTGTTGTAGGCATCCGCCAGGATGATCCGTTTCGGGTGGGGCATGCATGCAAGCACCAGAAAAAGCGTCGCGGCCCCGATCGTGTTGAGTCCGACCAGGCCGACTGTTTCCTGATCGAGCTGCCTGCCGGAGATCTCCAGCATTTTTTCGATCGTCATCCCCATCGCCGCAGCCACGGTTGCCTGGCCTGTTGTGATGACGGGCCCATTCTTGGCCGGAAAAGCGGATATCAAATCAAAGCCGAAATCCGTGGCCAAAGGCAGATTTCCCGTCAGCGATACCGTATCCGCGCCGATATGAGCGGCCATTTCCAGTGCCTCGTCCACCTGGTTTTTGAGAGCCGCCGGATCGCTGAAGATCTCGGAGGCGAAACACGGCAGGACGATGGAAGCAACACGGCCGATAAAGGTGGAGGTGATGCTGCTCAGAACCGGATGGTCCCGGCAAAACCCCTTGATGATGTCATTTTTTCCCAGCCCCGTCTGATCCGCAAATCCATCGGGCAAACAGATGATGGCGGCGGCATCAACCGGACCGATCCTGCCGGCGTCGAAAAGGGAGATCAGCGACTCTCTGGCAAGGGTCATGGCCTGCGGGAATACCTGCGGCATGTCCCCTGACGGGCGGGCCTGGTCGAATGCCGTCGGTTTTTGTTTTTCGATCCACGCCGACAACCCCGCCACCGTTGGATTAAGAAAAAGCTGTTTAACCGGGACCTTGCCACCAAAATAGTTAAAACTGGATAAACTGTTCAGTCCCGTCGATATCCGCGATATCAATTGCAAAGAACGCAGGGAATTCCCGCCTGAATCAAAGAAATTCTCGTGAATGCCGATATTCTGCTGCCCCAGCACTTCCCGCCAGAGGGCAAGCATCCATTTTTCAAGATCGCTCCGCGGACCCGCCGGCACATGGCCGGGAGTCGATTGAAAAGCATGCGGATCCGAAAGCGCCTTCCGGTCCACTTTGCCGCTGGCCGTCATCGGAAAATCTTCGAGTTGAATCAGATAGCGGGGCACCATGTAATTGGGAAGAAATCCGCTTATATGAGATCTGAGATCAGCGGGTTCTAACGGAGCCCGTACCGTGAAATAGGCAACCAGTTCCTCCGGTTCCCGGCCCGCCGCAAGGACGATCGCATCCTTCACCGACGCATGCCGCAGCAGGGCGTTTTTGATTTCCCCCAATTCGATGCGGTATCCCCTGATCTTGATCTGGTCGTCATTTCTCCCCAGCCATTCCAGATTTCCGTCAGGAAGCCATCTGCCGAGATCTCCCGTCCTGTAAAGCCTTTCTCCGGCCGGAAGCGGATGGCAGACAAATTTTTCCGCCGTCAATTCGGGACGGTTGAGATACCCCTGGGCAAGACCGGCTCCGGAAATACATATTTCACCGGGAATGCCGATGGGGACGAGTCTCAGCGAATCATCGAGAATATAAATCGACGTATTGGCAATCGGTTTTCCGATGGGGATGTTTCTCCGGTAGTCCCCATCCGGGGATACACGCTCGATTGTTGCGCAGACCGAAATTTCCGTTGGACCGTAGGCATTGAAGTAATTTTTGCGGCTGCTGAGAAAAACCGCATCCCCGGTGTTGGGCGCTTCTCCGGCGGTGATGATCGTGCTCACGGTATTCAGCCGCGCTTTATCGAGCGCATTCAGATATACCGGGGGCAGCGTCATATTCGTGACGCGCTTTTCCTCCAGATAGCGCACAAACAGCAAGGGATCTTCTATCGTCTCCTTCCGGACCACCACAACGGCCGCACCCGCAAGAAGCGCCATGAAGATTTCCGAAAGCGAGGCATCGAATGAGGCAGAGGCGAACTGGAGCACCCGGTCATTTTCTGAAACCCCGAAAGCCCGTATCTGGTGCAAAGACATATTGAGAAAGCCGGAGTGCGCGATCATCACCCCTTTGGGCTGCCCGGTTGAACCGGATGTGTAAATGACATAGGCCAGATCATCCGGCGACGGACGATGGGAAAGGGGGGTTTTTGCAGACGGGTCACAGGAAGAAACCAGGGTGTTGATATCAAGGGTCACGACCAAAGCAGGAATCTGTCCATTGTTTTCGATAACCTTGCTTTCGGTAAGAAGGATTCGGCAGCCGCTGTCCGCCAGCATATAGTCGATCCGGTTCATGGGATAGGACGGATCCACCGGCAGATAGACGCCGCCTGCCATCAATACTCCCATTAACCCGATGATCGACCATTCATTTCTGTCGACCATCAGGCCGACGATTTCCCCCGGCCTGACCCGGTGTTTTCCAACCAGGACCCCGGCCAGTCCACGGGCCCGTTCATCCAGTTCCCGGTAAGTGATTTCCCGGTCTTCCAGGACAACGGCGATGCGATCCGGCCCCCTGGCCGCCTGCGCTTCAAAGATATCCACAATCGACTTGTCTGAAGGAAAGGGATATCGCGTATCATTAAAGGTATCGGTCAATATCCGCTTTTCAGCCGGACCGAGAATTTCCAGTTCATGGATCGCCGTCCCGACATCCGTGAGGATACTTTCCGCAAGCATGGAAACATGGCTCGCCATTCTCTCGATCGTGGCATCCCTGAACAGATCGGT
>CAIVVZ010000233.1 GCA_903909505.1 uncultured Desulfobacteraceae bacterium | reverse complement strand
TGTCGGCCGAAATTCAAAACCGGAATAATTTGTAGTTCAAAACCGGAAAAGTCAGATGGAGTAGCAGGCGAGGATGTCTGGCCAGAGGGGATGGGTCCGTGAAGGCGGGGCGGAGATCACCCAGAACTTCCTGCCGGGATGATAAACAACGGTGACATATTTACGTTTACAGGGGGCAACTGGCCAGTTTTTACCCAGAAAGTCGATGGAATAATCCGGATTAAGGCGCCGAGATAGGTGATGGGCCAAGTGGAGATCCAAGAGCGCCGGACTTGGAGTAGGCCGAATGAGGGATCGTTTTTCCGAACAGGCCAACTCCCAGGCATGGTCTGGAGTCATGCCGGTGGTACGGCATACAAAGTGTTGATTATGATGATCAATTTGATCCGCCAAGAAGGCGTTGGCAGCGGTGTAGTCCGTGATTCTCTCAAGGGCAAGCAGTGAGACCAGTCGTTTCTGAAAGAAACCGAAACGCCGCTCGATCTTGCCCTTGGATTGAGGATCAGGAGCAACACGATGGCCAACACCCAGGCAGGTTAAGGCGCGCTGAAAATTGGAATGCACATCATCAGGCCCCAGATTGGTTTCATGGCCAAAGAGCGACAACCCATCCGTGTAAACACACAAAGGGATTCCGTGGCGTTCAAATCCCCGGCGAAAGTGGCAAAAATGATCCCAGGTCGTGTCTACGGTGATAAACTGGCCCGCCACTAAGCGGCGGGAGTGATCATCGATCGTCAGCACCAGATTTTGACGATGAGTGTCTGGCCACCAAGCATGGGGAGACGAATCATGCTGCCAGAGTTCGCCAACCGATCCACATTGCCATCGGCGCCGGGGTTTAGGACCACGCCGCAATACTCCGCGATAGTTAGGCCACTGCCGCTTAATCAACAGACCTACAGCCGCAGGAGATCTCACAAAACCAAAGCGCCGAGTCACCTCCTCGGCAATAAGGCTGTAATTCATGGGATTGCAGTGAGGGAGAAATCCTTCGATAAAGACCAACACCTCGGTCGGCCAAGCCGTTCTGTGTGCCCCTCCTGACACTCGGCCGGGCAGTTGCCGATGATGTTTCAGCCACTCATGGCGCAGGTAATACAACTGACTCTGGCCGATCTGAAGCCCTTCCATGGCTTCAGCGGCGCTCAACTCCCCAGCGTTGAATGCAGTCAATATATGGTGGACGTAATCCTGTGGATACCGATGACACAACTGCTTTTTTTCATGCACGCAGTCTATCACACAGGGGGGCTCTGCCCCCCGATCCCCCCGGAATTTTCCGCATAGGAGCGGATTGAGTGAGAACCCAATGAAAAGGCCATGAAGGTTTTGATGCCTCCATGGCCCAGGTAGGTTGATCACTCAACCCGCATAACTGAAACGCTCAGGTTGCGTTCCCGCAGAGCCCTATCCTCTTCAGTTACGTCGCCATCCTTGCCTCATCAACCCTTCCGCCGTCAACCCTTTTCCCCGCTCCGATGCAGAATTCCGGTTTTGAACTACAAATACCCTCCGGTTTTGAACTACGCCCAACAATGAATCTCGTCAATCAGAAAACGCTATGTTTCTGATAGACGGGCGCACGACAAAATTCTTCCTATCGACGGACGACATTAGGCGGCGCGGGGGACGGTGCATAAAGATTGGGCCTGATTTGCGAGGCGGTATTTCCAGAAGTCGTTGAGGCGTCTGCTGGTGTTAACGCAACGGAACGCCAGGATGTGTTCTGCTCCGGGCTTGCCCCAGAACATTCCTGGATGCTTGCATCGTCCGCCGATAATGGTTTTGCAACCAGCCTCGATGACGCCTGATCCGATGAAGAAGCCCCGTTTTCGGAAGGTTCCATACTGCATGCGATCCACGTTGTTGAGGAAGTATCCCAGTTCTTTTTCCACGGCATCAGCCCGACGGGTGTTTCGGCATTCCTCGCGGATTTCAGCGATCCATCGTGTGACGCCGTTTTTGAGGAGCCGCTTGGCCAAACGGTGGCGGCGTTGCTCGAAATCGGGATGGGTTTTGCTACCGAGGAGAGCCTCGAGCACAGAACCGCCATGCTCCATGGCGTGATAGAAGTCCACGATCTGGGTGGCATCCTTGAAATTGATTCGCCCCATATTTTCCAAGCCGGAGGCCCCATCAATAAGCAAGACTGTCGTGGCGGCATTTCCCATGCCGCGGCGTAGGGCTTCGTGACGGAGCATGGGGCCAAAGTCATCGATGCTCTCCATACTGGAAACATAAGTGGTGGACTGCCAGTCGCGCACCGGACGGCCCCGCTCGTCAGTACGATGCTGGGTGAAGACACACCCCAGATACACCTGCCTGGTCTTGGCTGTGCCATCGGCTTGCTTTCCCGCCCGTCCCTTCAATTCGTTTTGGCGCATGGGGATTCCCGAGCCGTCTGCGCTGACATACATAATCGGGGCGTCGCAGGGCTCGGTCTGCCCGGGGTGATAATCCCGTGCTTGCCAGGCCTGGGCGGCGGGGCCGATCCGTTGCACAACTCGTTGAATTTGCCGAGCGTCCACGGTGATACCGCCGGTTTCCAACAAATGACATTCCGCCTTCTGGTAGCCAGTCTCGTCCGAACCCTCCAAGGCCATGAGCCTGGCCAGGGCAGGAGTATATCCTGTCTCCAGACCCAGCCCGGCATCGGCGGGATAATATCCGGCCTGTTTCTGGGAGTGATAGTAATAGTTACGCAGAAGCGTGAAACGTCCGAACAAACACTGCACGTCCAAGGCGACACGCCCTTTGAAGGTCTCGCCTGGCTTGGGACAATACGCCGCGTCAATCTTGTCTGCGGCCGCTTGAAGCAAAAGCCCCACGCATTCGGCTGCGGGCTTGAAAATGGCCACGCGTACCAACCGCTCTAACTCCTGGACAGCCTCCCCTGTCGGTGACCGGGCGCTGAACTGATCCATTAACTGCTGAAGTTCTTCGTCTTGGAGCCGGCAGAATATTTGCGCGTCTTTTTTTTAGAGCTACAAACCCGCTCTTCACGGGTGGCCTGAACGATGGTTTTGGCGTAAGCGCCAACCAATTCCTCAAATTTCTGGTAATTGGCCGTGTTTTGAGCGACGGCTTCAGCTTGATCGCGGGGGACATACTGGCTTATGGCCTTTCCGTTCTCCCGATACTGGAGATTATAAAAGGCCCCTTTTGCCCCACGCCGAATGACGCAAAGCTTGCCCGGCTCCATGCGCCGGATCTGATTGATTTCCCGAAGGATCTGACTGGGTGGTAATGTTTTCATGAGAGGAGTATATGCATATACATATACTTTGTAATCAAAAAAATGCCTCTTTTCAACTTTTCCCAGAATTTTGTCGTGCGCCCTATGGCTACCAGCGTAACCAGAAACCATCCTGGGGCAAAATCCTGACCGAGCACAGCCTGATTCAAGGGTTGCTCAATATCCAGCAACAAGGTCAGAGAAATATATACGATAGTTACTTTTAATCGCACCCGCAGTAGTCAGGATTTATCCGCCCGAACTGCTGCGGTAGTCTTTCATTCCGCCATCTTGTGCCCCGGGATACTGCACTCGCAATTCTGGCCAACGGCATGCATCGTATACTTGCCGCCTTGGGGACAAACGGGCAGCTTGTTTCCCTTTAGATACTTGAGAACTTCGGACTCCACGACCGCATCGCCTGTGTTCTTATTCTTTTCCAGTGCC
>CAIVVZ010000232.1 GCA_903909505.1 uncultured Desulfobacteraceae bacterium | reverse complement strand
CCCTTTGTTTTTATGTGGCTGAGGGACAAGGATTCGAACCTTGGTTAACGGGGCCAGAACCCGTCGTCCTGCCGCTAGACGATCCCTCAATTATTTTTCCAATTTACATAAAAGGAAGAACATCGTCAATATAAAAAATGCCGAATACCCATGGAAAACCTTTTCAGGCCTAATTTATTCGCGTTTTTTCCCGTAATTTTTCTGCTTTTCAAGAGCTTCTTCGGCGGCTTCAATGATTTCCGCATCATAATTCAGTCTTTTATTCAGGACTTCCTGAATTCGTTCGATAGAGCCGCCATTATCGATTTCTCCCACCAGATAAAGAATATCCCCTCTAACCTTGTCATCAACCTCATCGAATCGATCCCATAACGGCACGATTGTTTTTTTCGCCAGCGCCGGATTTTCCCCTGCTATCGTTTCCAAAGCCACCATGGCCCCGAGCCGAACGGGCCATTTGGGGTAAACCAAAAGATCCACCAAGGCAGGGAAAATCATATTCTTTTCCAGCATCATTTTCGCCATCAGGCCTGCGTTGCCATCCGCTATCATGTTCATCAAGGTGCCGGCTTCGAGCCTTGAAGGGTCTCGATGGATGATTGCCGACAGGACTTCCTGAATTTCGAAGGAACCCGTCCAGCGGAATTGCTCATCCAGAACCAACGTGGGAACTGACTGAATTCGATCGCCACGGGCTTCTTCCATGCACATTCCGGCATCGATTACCGTCACTTGAATCCAGTCGCTTGAAATGGCAAGGGGAAGAAGGCTCTGAACAGCGCCGGGACAAAACGGGCATTGCTCAGCGATATAGAGCTTCAATTCCGCCGGCAATGTCAGATTGTCCAGAAGCGATGAAAATACCGAAGACGGCAAGGGCTGTCCATTAAAAATCCATGACAGCGCTTCCAAAAAAGGAACCAGTTCACGCCCAAGGGGCACGGCCCGGTAGCGGATCCGGGAATGAATTCTCAGCTCTGAAGGGGCATCGGATTCGTCTTTTTCGTGAACAACATGGATTTTTGGGGCCGCCTTCTGCAAGACCATACAAAAATTTTCAAGCAACCGGCTTCCCTCATGGCGTGTTATTACCAGACGCATCCGGATATCCTGTTTCAACTGATCGTTAAACAACGAGATTTGACGTTCTTCATCGGCTTTCATTTTGACCCCGGTTGCGCCGGATTGAGCGAAGCGACTTCGCAGGTTTATGAATATTTTCGATAACACCTATAGGCGAATCCGCCGGGAAAAGTCAACGAGAAGGAATACCCCCGGGTTTCAGTTGTCTGCAATTAACGCTTTACCTGCTTGCAGTCAGGAGAAATGGTTGACGAAGGTACATAATGTTGTTACGGTTTTGCATGGATTTTATGGCTGATATTAGAGGTGCCTTACAGATCTTTACCATTGACAGGAGTTTTTCGTGAAAGAAAGCTGTGTGTTTCACCGCAGAATTGACCGTTCCCGCTGGAACGCCTATCACGGGGCAACGCTTGGCGCATTATCCGCAACCGGAAAAACATCCATGCGGGAGCCATTCCTGCCGCTGCCCTTTCGGTCGTCAATATTCTGGAAAGTGAAAATCTGGTGGAACAGGCAGAGCGTCAGGGTCATTTACAAATGCACGGGATTTTCAAACGGAGATGGAGATGCCATCATGCTGGGGCCGCCGTTTATCATTTCCGAATCTGAGATAGATTTGTCGGTTCACGCCATTCAACCGGTTGTAGCAACTTTTTTATGCTACACCGCCATAGTCTGGATTGCCATCACCCTCAGGAGGGGAGCAGTGTCTTTAACACATCTTCTTTTCCAACAACACCCACCAGCTTTCCGTCCTGAACCACTGGGAGGGTATGAAAACCCTTGTCCACCATCAGTGAGGCCACCTCTTCAATCCCGGTTTCCGGAGAAACGGTTGCCGGCTTGTGCGTCATGGCCTGAGCAACAGTTAAGGCGGCAATCTTTTCAACTTCTTTTTCAATCCGCTTTAATGAAGTCAGGGGCATAAACCCATCCAGAAGAGAAAACAGGGAAGGAATCGGAACACTTTTCTGCTGAGCCACCAGATCGCTCTGGCAGAGAATGCCAACAACCCTGCCCTTGCCATCCACAACCGGAAGACCGTTAATTCGCTTTTCAATCATGATTCGAGCTGCCTGGACGATCTCTGTTTCAGGAGATACCGAAATAACGTCTGCCGTCATGATGTCTTTTACTCTGAACATAATTCCTCTTATATCTTTTGAAGGTTAAGGTATAGAATGAAATAATTCATGAAACCATCATGATTGGTCAACAATATATCTGATGGACTGCTTCAGCCTGGCAATCACCTGATTTTTTCCCAGAATTTCCATGATTTCAAAAATCCCAGGACTGGCGGTTTTGCCCGTTAGGGCAACTCGGACCGGCTGGGCGATCTTCCCCAGCTTCAACCCTGTTTCCTCCATGACCGACAGAAAAACGGATTCAAGACCGGCAACAGAGAATTCCGATAAGCTTTCCATTCTCTGAACCAACAGGGTTAAGGGCTCCAGGACTTCGGCTTTCATGAATTTATCAGCGGCCGCAAGGTCATAAGAAACCGTGTCCTCATAATAAAAACGGGCGGCTTCGGCCATTTCATCAAGGGTCTTACTGCGGGCATTCAGTGTCAGAATCACCTGATCCAGATAATGTCCTTCTTCTGCGGCATATCCCCTTGCTTTCAAAAACGGCAGAAGATGAGAAGTCAGTGCACGGGGCGGAGTTGCCTTGATATGATCAGCGTTCAGCGAAAGGAGTTTGTCCATATCAAAGACGCCAGCGGATTTTCCGATATGTTCCAGGGAGAATTTTTCGATCAGTTCCTCTCGTGTAAAAAACTCCTGATCCCCACATGACCATCCCAGACGAATCAGGTAATTGATCATGGCTTCGGGCAAAAATCCCATGTCCCGGTAGGCGGTTACGGACATGGCACCGTGACGTTTGCTGAGACGGGTCTTGTCCTTGCCTAAAACCATCGGTAAGTGTCCAAACACTGGAAGTTCGGCTCCCAGGGCCTGATAGAGCATAATCTGGCGGGGGGTGTTGTTGACATGGTCATCCCCGCGAATCACCGTGTTGATGCCCATTGTAATATCATCCACAACCACAACGAAATTGTAAGTCGGGGTGCCGTCACTGCGCTGAATAATAAAATCATCCTGTTCGGTATTCTGAAAGACGATGTTGCCCTTGACCACATCGTGAATGACGGTGGTTCCGGTCAGCGGGGCGCGAAACCTGACCACCGCATCATCGCTTTTACAGAGTTGCTTCTCCCGGCAGGTCCCGTCATATTTGGGTTTTCCGCCGGTTGCCATGGCCTGCTGGCGCATGGCACCGAGTTTTTCAGAAGAGCAGGTACAGTAATAAGCGTGGCCGGTATCCAGAAGTTTCTGAACATATTCGGCATAGATGTGGAATCGCCGGGACTGAAAATACGGCCCTTCATCCCAGTCTATCCCCAGCCATTCCAGTGCCTCGAAGATGGAATCCGCCGATGCCTGAGTAGAACGGACCGAGTCGGTATCTTCGATGCGAAGGACGAAACGACCCTTGGTGTGCCGGGCGTAAAACCAGTTAAATAAAGCGGTTCGTGCCCCGCCCACATGAAGATATCCCGTGGGGCTTGGAGGAAAACGAGTAATAACCATGCGCATTATGATTCACCTACATTGTAAATTTAAGTAAAGCAATAAGATGTTTTTATATAATAAAAATAAATTATTATCAACTAATCATATCGCTTAAAATATCAATTATTAGTAATTGTCGAATATTGACTCTATGTCATTTACTAAAAATTATAATAATAAATCTCCTTTAAAAAATAAATATTTATCATGTCTTATTCAGCAGGATTGAGCGTCCCCGTAAAAAAAATGATTGTAGATTCCAAAAGTCAATGACATTAAAGAGGCTGTTGCCGCCTATTTTGGTAAACATAGCACAAAAACCGCTGACAAACAACATCCACAAGTGATCAAATCATCTTTCGGCCACGGACAAACATGACGGGTTTGAAAAAATTCATGTGCAATGGCTTTTAATCAGCAAAAAAAACCATTTTCGTATAAAAAGCTTGACAAACCGACGGCTTTCAATTACTAATGCCTTCATTTTTCAAGCGTAGAGATGTAAAATATATTTTAATTATAAACAGATATTTAGGAGATTACTCATGGCCGTTCCAAAACATAAAACATCCAAGTCAAAGCGCGATATGCGGCGATCACACCAGAGTCTTGAGGCGCCGAGTCTGTCAACCTGCCCGGAATGCGGCGAAGCCAAACTTCCCCATCATGTCTGCCCGAGCTGTGGTCAATATAAAGGTAAGCAGGTTATCGAAGGCAAAGAGGATTGATAACGAATGTCTTCTTTAATGCATGAATCCAGCGCACCGCTCCATGGCCTGGATGCCGAGTCCAGGCAAATGGTTCTTGATGTCGTTGCCAAGATAAAAGCGCGGCTATTGACCCGTGAAAATGTTCTTGAGTTTGATCGCAAAGAGATCTTCCCGGAAAAGCTCATCCGCACTCTTCTGGGCCCGGATATCGGCCTTCAACTGCTCTTTATTCCCGAAATCTATGGGGGGATGGGCGGCGGTGCAAGAGACTGCTGCGCCCTGACCCGCGAAATGGCCGGTGTCTGCCTGGGCGTGGCCACGGCTTTTTTTGCCATTCAACTGGGCGCGGACCCGCTACTCGTTGGCGGCACTGACGCGCAAAAAGAAAAATGGCTGGGTGCCATCGCCGAAGGTCGTTCCCTGGTGGCTTATGCCGTAACAGAGCCCGGTGCGGGAAGCAACCTGGCCGCACTTAAAACCAAGGCCGACCCGATTTACGATGATTCCGGAGTGGTTACCGGATACCGAATCAACGGCTCCAAGCAGTTCATCTCCACCGGCGGATATGCGGATTTTATCACGCTTCTGGCCGTGACCCCCGAAGGACCTTCTTTTTTTGTCGTTGAAAAAGAAACAACCGGTTTTGTACAGGGCAAGGGAGAAGAAAAACACGGTATTCGGGCATCCAACACCTCACCTCTCACCTTTACCGATGTCTTTGTACCGGTTGAAAATCTTGTGGGCGGGGTGCCGGGTCAGGGATTGAAACAGGCCAATTCGGTCTTTGGATACACCCGGCTGATGGTGGCCGCCATGGCGCTTGGCGCGGGAGAGGCAGCGCTTTCCATAGCCATTCCCTATGCCAAAGACCGGATCCAGTTTGGCTCCCCGCTGTCCGAAAAACAGGGGTACACCCACAAACTCATTGTTCCCCATATTGTTCGGTTTGAAGCGGCTTCCAGCTACCTGGATGAAGTTGCCCTGCGGATCGACGCCGGAGAAATGGATCTTCAGGTCGAGGGCGCCATAGCCAAGTTGTTTGCCTCGGAAACCGCAAACCGCGCGGCAGATGACGCCATGCAGGCGCTTGGCGGCTATGGATACATCACGGAGTTCGGGGTTGAAAAAATCAAACGGGATGTAAAAATCACCTGTATTTATGAAGGAACCAGCGAAATTCTGCAGAATATCATCAGCATGTTCCGCTGGAAAAAAACCTGGAAGACCAAAGGCGCGTTTTACCGATCCATCGCGGAAGAAATGCGGGAGCTGCATCAGAAAAACGATCAGGCCGGTTGCCTGTTTTACGGACTTGCGGCCGAAGCGCTGAACCGAACGATTCTTCTTGCCCATGAAAACCACCTGACCCGAAGCCAGCACGTCATGTTCTGTCTTGCAGATATGATGACCCATGTTGAGATCGGCGCAAGCCTTGCCCGAAAGGCCGTTTCTTTTGACAGCAGCAGCGACCCCCAGACTCAAAAAATTCAGGCTTCCTCTCGAATTTTTGCCGCCGAGGTTGCACAACTGGTTTACCAGAATATGCTTAAAATCCTTTTAGGAAATGGCCTGTTCTCTTCAGGAACCATTTCAGAATTTCTGGAATCCATTTCCTGCCAGCAGCTCCCCTTTGCCTGTGCCAATACGTTTCAGGATATGGACAGGATTTGCGAACTGGTTTTTCATCATGAAAAATGAACAGACCGCTCTCAACCGCACGCAACAACCTGAGATAATAAGTACGAAGAAACGGAGACAGCCGTGACAGTCAGTTCTGAAAAACAAACCATCGTGGTCACCGGAGGTTCAAGAGGAATCGGCAGAACGATCTGCATCGCTCTGGCAGGGCCTGAGGCAACAGTGTATTTCAACTATGCTTCCAACCGCCAGGCCGCAGCCGAAACCGAAGAGAGGGTAAGAGCGGCCGGTGGACTGTCTATCGGCATTTGCGCCGACATTGCTTCAGAGACTGCGGTTGCGGATTTTTTTCAGCGAATTCTTTCTGAAACCGGTCGAATTGATGTGCTGGTCAACAACGCCGGTATGACCCGTGACGGACTTTTGGTAAGAATGAAGGCTCTCGACTGGGATACCGTGATGGATGTCAACCTGAAAGGGGCTTTTCTCTGCGCCAAAATTGCTGCAAAAACCATGATCAAACAGCATTCCGGCCGAATTATCAACATCTCCTCCGTGGTTGGGGTTACGGGAAATTCCGGTCAGGCCAATTATTCCGCTTCAAAAGCCGGAATGATCGGATTTACCAAAGCCATTGCCAAAGAGCTGGCATCTCGCAATATCACCGTGAATGCGGTTGCACCCGGATATATCGAAACGGATATGACCGATGCGCTTTCCGAAAAAAACAAAGCGGTCATGTTGCAGCAGATTCCTCTGGGCCGGTTTGGCAAGCCGCAGGATGTGACGGCCGTGGTCGTTTTTTTGGCCTCGGAAGCCGCTTCCTACATCACCGGCCAGGTGATCCATATCAGCGGCGGAATGTATATGTAAGACAGAAGGCAATTTACAATTAACCCATCATATCTGCAAGCATAAAAACAGCCGTTTTTTACTTGCCGCGCACTTTTTACGATTGTTAAGGAGGAAGTATGTCCATTGAAGATAAAGTCAAAAAAATCATTGCCGAAAAACTTGGAGTTGATCTGAATGAAGTTGTGCCAGAAGCCTCTTTTGTAGATGACCTGGGTGCAGACTCTTTAGACTTGGTGGAACTCATCATGTCCATGGAAGAAGAATTTGATATTGAAATTTCAGATGAAGCCGCGGAAAAAATTGTTCGGGTCAAAGATGCCATCAGCTTCATCGATTCACACTGATTTCCTGGAGGAATCAGGATAATACCAAGTCCGGCAGCAGGTTTCGTGAAAGAAAAGGAGGTTTCATTGAACAGAAGGGTTGT
>CAIVVZ010000231.1 GCA_903909505.1 uncultured Desulfobacteraceae bacterium | reverse complement strand
GTATGAGTTTGTCAGGTAACTTTTTCCATCTAAAGCAGTTGTCCGGAATTTCCGGACAACTGCCTCTTCGATGAGTTCCCCTTCTTTGAAGATGTTGCGGATATGCTCAGAAACAGTCCTCTTATCCCGGTGAAACAGCTCAACCATTTGCTGCTGTGTCAACCAAACAGTTTCAGCTTCAAGCCGAACCTCTACAGAAGTTTGTCCGTCCTCGGTTTGGTAGAGGATGATGGTGCCATTGTTGGAACCAGTAAAATTTTGTAGATTATGCAGCGTGTCCATTGTCTCCCCGCTATCCAAGAACCAGATTGTTACAGCTTCTCCTCCACAGTTACTCCGTTAGGAACCTCACCGATGATACGCACGGAATAATCCTTAAACGAACGTGCCGGAGCACCTGTTTCATCGTTTCGTTTAATCTCGATCAGATCAAACAGCTTGTGTGCCGGGGCATTGCCCATTTTGTTGTCGTGCTTGAATACAAAAAGTTTTCGACTGCTCATCAGGCCGCGGGCCGCGGAGCGGTCGTGTTCGAACATGTTACAGAGGGCCTCCCACAACAAGTTCAAATCCTCATCGGAAAAACCGGTCTTCTCGGCTAGGGCGGCGGAAACAAAGCCATGGGCCACATACAGACCATAGGGAACAATATGCTTGCGGCCCATGGTGCGATTATCGCCTTGCTGTTTTTCAGCTTCAGCTTCAGTCGCAACAGCCATACGAGTAATGCTGATTTCTTGGGAAAAAATTGGTTCTACGCTTTTGGCAAAAGCCAGCTGGACAGGCCCGCGGACTTGTCCGCAGTTGATTTCCGTGGTCATCACTGCGCCAAAGGCGCGAATGTCGAAGAAATTTGCGCACATCCATCCGGTAATTTCCTGGGCTTTTTGCACGTCCTTCGGCATTTTTTTCTTTTCCGGTGTCAAATCGTAAGCTTTGTAAGCCTCTTTGTTAGTCACGTTGAGAACAGCTTTCTCCTGAACATAGATTCTGAATCTCTCAGCACCCTCTTTAAATAGTGCCACATGATTTCTGATCTTCCGCTTCAAACACACGTCCGTCACCAAGCCGTGCCCGGTTTCAGGGTCAATGCGAGGGGCATTGCCGGCATCAGGGTCACCATTGGGGTTGCCATTTTCAACATCAAAAAGCAGTAAAAATTCATAGCGATTGGCGATAGCGGTCATGGTTGTTTCTCCTCGGTCGTGGTATCGGTAGTTTTTTTGTTAGTATAGAAAGCCTTCATGCGCTGATAATAGCCGATCATGAACAGCGCCTGTTCTTCCAGTCGTAGAACCTGAGGGAAGTTGTTGAGATCGGCGATAGTGTCTTGAATCATTTTTTCCAGACTGAATGCCCAACCCTTTGTGGCCTGATCTTTACGTAATTTCGCGATATGGTTGGCGGCATTTTTCAGTAACAGTGGGAAGATTCTGGCCGGAGTCGCCGGTGCTGATGCAAAGAAGCGATCTTTTATGGTGGCGTTTGCTCCTGGAATGGCGTCGTTCTGCGCCTTTTCGAGTACGGCAAACAATCCGCCGAGCAAATAGGGCGTGTCTTTTCTGTTGGGATCGTATGACATAGAAATCTCCATTTGGTTGTTACGGGCAAGAAATGCTTTCAATAACGCCGCCCGGTAATATCCGACTTCACGCTCTGCGTGGATACGGCAAAGAACAACGGGTAGCAAACTCCGGGGATAATGACCACCGGAGAGCATGGCCTTGGTCATACTACCTGCCAGCACGGGCTGGACATTTTCGCTCTTACCAAGAACTGCAGTGTGGGCAAGTAAACGCTTAAGACTTGGAAACTCTGACTGATTGTCGTATTGTCGTACAATTTCAAGGTTACTGAAATGCTTTCCGATACAGTTAAAAAGGTTTCCGATAGTATTTTCCAACCAGAAGCGAATGGATAACCGCGAGGCATTGGGGGCAAGACCCAGGATAAAAAAACGAACGGATTCATCCAAATCTGGCACAATATCGGATGCCAGCCTGCCGGAACGGATTGCTTTCAGCAGATTAAAAGTTTTCGCGGCTGTTTGCTGGTCATCCACTGTGGTTGAGGCAGTCGCATCTGCCTTACTTTCAGTGGGGTCAAACATGCTGGGAAACAATTCCTCCGCATAGCTGCGGCTTTCCGCCCAGAAAACGAGAGTCGTGTCGCCGATCACCGCTTTTTGGCGGCTATCGGCTGCCAGCAGCGCATTCAAGGCGGTAACGTAATTGAATGCCGCTTTTTCACTGACCGGGGCGTTTATCGACTGTTCTTTGCCGTAAGACTCAAAGGCAGGAAGGTTGAATGAAACGATGGAAGCACCTACAGATTGCGCTCCCCTAACCCCCTTAATCGAAGGATGCAACCGGGCAAGAGGTTGCCCTTCTTCCCCAGAGACAAGGCATTGCCCAATCATGGCGGCCTCACGTTTCCCCAGACACAGTTCCCATGCCTTACGCGCTGCCGAACGTTCATGGATAAAACCTGGTGTGCCACTTAAACGGAAAACCAGATTTGAACCACAGATATCCGTCCAATTGGGCCGGGCGGTTATTGCCGGATAATCGTGGTTGTAAAAAGATATAACTGCCTTAAGGCCAGGATCATCGTCAGAGCAATATGTGCGTACCTGTTGGACGAAGGCATCATGACATTTGTTTGCACGTTCTTGCTTACCCTTGTCATCCAGTCCAAGGACATAACTGGTCGAGTCCCAAAGAAAATTTGGTTTAATCCCATTGGCTTTTTTCTCGGCGGCCGGAACAACCATTTTGCGGGGCCGTAGTTGATTGCCGTTTTGTAAACGCAAGTCTTCCACATCCAGCAATGTGCCGTCTTCCCCAAGAATCAGCGCAAACGAAATGTTCTCCACACTGGTGCCATATGATGGAATTGAGGCCTCTGGTTCAGCCGCCTTACGCTCATAATAGTGGTTCAATTCCTGAAGAATCATGATCTCACCTCCGACGAACAGGATATCGGTGGCGTGATGACGCCATCCTGCATGGTGGCTCTAAAAAAGAGTGGCTTCATGCCATCGGCAAAATCGATATCCAATAACATATACCCAAGTTCCCTTGTTTCGCCCTGATAGCATGAGACGGGAAGGATGTCTTCCAACAATTCAAAATATGCCGGGAATTCGCGACAACCAAGACAAGGTTGGTGGAAAAACTGGCCGGTACGGGCGCGACGGTTGAAAATATCCAAATGCTTGCCCTCGTTGTCTTCCTTCCCAGCCTTGTCTGTCAGCACGAAATGGGCTTCGATCACGTATTCGACATTTCGCAGAAGCGTGGCGGCCCGCTGTTGCCGATTGTCACCGTCATCAACCAGATAATACAGCGGCTTTTTCTCACGCATGACAGTTGTTGGATTGGGTTTGGGAATCTTCGATTTTACCTCATTTCGACGGACATTGTCGAAACGGATGGGCTTGAGCACATGAATCCTGTCCACCACCCACCGAATCGCCGGTTTCCAGTGAATCGCTTCAAGAATGCCCCGCGCCGCAGATGGCGTTATCACATCATACGAAACCCTTTCAACTTTCATCTCAGGCCTGGAAAAACAGGCGTACTCGCCCCAGACACGGAGTTTTACCCCATATCCCATAAGCTTACCTCCTTAATTAAATGACAAAAAACTCCGGGTCCCAAAGCTCGGTCATATCCTCACAAAATCCCATGGTCGCATTATAGGCGGCAGCGTTCAATAAGATGGGGTAAGTGTCTCGGACCATCTCAATCACACCCTCAGTTTTTAAACGGTGCATAAGCTTTCTGCGCACGGCCACCGCGTATCGTTGTAATTTCCTTCCCACTGCTTGTGGAAATGGAGCGCACCGCAACTCCTTTACTAAGACCTGTATTGTTTCGCTATCTTCTGGTAAACCCGGCATAATCACGCCGACACCTTCATCATCGATCAGGCGGAAGTCATTAGCGACCTCGCGAAATGGAAGGATCATCTCCTTGTGCAGCCTGGGATTCAACCGGCCAACGATGTCCTTGGCATCCAGGTTCTCCACGTCGTAGATCAGCTCAAAAAACCTTTGCATTGGAGCAAGTTCAAGGCAATTATCCGGAGGAAAAGCCCGCAGAGTTTCACCAGCACGAGATATGCGCCGCTGCAACCATGGCATGCTGGGCATTTCTTCAGGCTCATAGACATAGACCTGACCGTAAGTCGCTTTCCCTTCACGGTTACATCGCCCGGCGGCCTGGGCAATGGCATCAAGTCCGGCCATAGCTCGATAAACCACTGGAAAATCAAGATCAACGCCAGCCTCAACCAATGAAGTAGCAATGACCCGGCATATCAGCCCATCGGCAAGTCGCTCGCGGATGGTCATAAGTACTTGCAACCGATGTACCGGGTACATATTGGTGGAAAGATGAAATGCTCCTTCCTTGTTCGTAATGTTGCTCACCACCTGCTGGGCCTGCTTTTTTGTTGAAACGATGCACAGCACTTGGGTGTGCTTGTCAAGCCGCTGAGCCAGTTCCATGGTGGTCAATTTGCCGACAAATGCGACACGCACTCGTTTGAGTTTTCTGTACAGCTCGGTAGGATTGGCGACTATTTCTACTGTCTTCGGAAGATCCAGGCGCTGCAGGTTGGTATCCGCCAAGGCCGGTTGTGTGGCTGTACACAGCACTATTGTGCAGCGGTAATGGGCCACCAGTTCGCGCAAGGCGAGTAAACATGGCTTGAGATATTCCGTGGGAATGGCCTGTGCTTCATCCAGCACGATCACACTGCCGGCGATGTTGTGCAGTTTGCGGCAGCGCGAAGTGGCATTACTGTAAAGGGATTCAAAAAACTGCACATTGGTGGTCACTACCACTGGAACATCCCAGTTCTCTGCCGCAAGCCCGCGCCACTTATTGTACGTTGCTACATCGTCGTCCTTAGACTGGTAATTGCAGTGGTGCTCAAGGACGTTAGCCTCGCCAAGGGCCTGACGGAAGACCTCGGCATTTTGCTCAATGATCGATGTGAAGGGGATGGCGTAGATCACCCGCGCTAACTTGTGCTGCACCGCATGTTCGATGGCAAAGGCGAGTGAAGACAGGGTTTTGCCTCCACCGGTGGGCACGGCCAGGGTGAAAAAGCCTTGCGGTAGGGCTGCCTTGTTGAGGCACTGACCGAGAACCTTCCGTCGGGCGTCGTTGACCTTACCCGGTGTTGCCTCTGCCTGTTTTTGTGCAATATATGATTGTAACGAGGCCCGCAGACAAAGGAAATCATGCTGCGACAAGCCTGTTCGCTGAACATGTCTTTCAGGGTCACAGAAAGCCTCGGTATCGATAAAATCGGCATCCACCAGGCAGGAGAACAGCATCCGTGTGAAAAATGCCAGGCTGAACATGGTCCAGTCCTGTTGCGGCCGAAACGGGAAGATCAAGGATTCGGAACAGTCAAGACTCGGCAACATCTCGGTTGCCTCCTCGACATTTTTGTGCAATCGGTGATGTAGTTGTCCTTCCTGGGCGCCACCATCGGGCAATCCACCATGATGCCCGCAAATGATATAAGCGAGTAGAAGACCGAATTGACCGCCGATCTCCCGTGCTAATTTGGCGCCAAAAAGGGCATGGTCAACACGAATATTTTTGCCCTCCAACCTGGCGAGAAAATTCTTACAAGCCTTGCCGGTGTCGTGCAGCAGGCCGACACAGTGACCCCAACGCTCAGCACCAAAGGCCGCAGCAAATTTATCTGTAAGCTTCGCCACATTGCACAAGTGTTCCGACAGCTCCTGCCAGTCAGATTTATCCGGTTTGTCGGTTGAATGGGCGTAATAAACCGGCATGAGACCTCCTTTATTCGAAATATACGGCCGAGAAACGGCAGGGTGTGTTTCAATGAAATCTTTTTACCACACTTCCCTGGTCATCTCGTGTCCTATATTCAAAAAATTTCTGTAGAATTATAGTTCATACAGCGACGTCATTTTTTTTATCTCTTCATGGATTTCCGCTTTCAGAGCTGCCGGACTGATGACCTTCACATCTGAACCGAACTGAAGAATTTTCATTTTCACTTCTCTGAAATCCGCAACCGGAAACGTCAATTCCAGACAACCGTCCGCAAGAATGGTGATTTTCTGGGAAGGGTGCCACAGTTGCTCCCGAATCCAGCGCGCGCGAAACGGGGTGAATTGCAGGGTGACTTCTATGGGATCGTTTCCCTGGAAAATACCGAAGGCATCTTCCAGAAGCGGGCGCCAGGATTCACGGGGCCGGCGTGTGAATGTCCGGGAAAGCAGCTCCGGTGCCTGCATCCGGGAAAGATAGAATTTTCGCCAGTTGTTTTGGCTATGGC
>CAIVVZ010000230.1 GCA_903909505.1 uncultured Desulfobacteraceae bacterium | reverse complement strand
TCAACCGCGCCTGCTCCACCGGGGAAATCAAGATCGTCTTTCTGCCCTTGGCGGGAAGCCAGAAGACATCGATTCCTGCGGATATATCACGATCACCATACCCCAGATTTTCAATCCACGATTGCATGCTCTCCGGGCCAATCTGCCGAGCCAGAGCCTGGAAAGCGGGCACGCAGGAAGCCTGGAAAGCCTCCTTCAAAGTAAGGTTCCTGTTCCACGCAGGGATGGCCCGTGTCTGTCCGTCCCATCGGTAGAACGCTTCGTCGGCAGAGGCGATGATTCCGGACTCAAGGCCGATCAGTGCATTCCATATTTTGAATGTTGAGCAGGGGGCCACCCGCTCTGCGGCGGCGTTGGGACAGAAATCGCTGATTGCACCGGATGAACAGTCAATAATGACAAGGGCGCCTTCGCGTCCAGCAAAAGCGTTACGGATTATGCTGTCGGCAATGGGAATGGTTTGGCCATATGTATTTGCGAGGCCGGGTTCCGGGTGGGTGGCACAACCGGACAGCATGATGATGAAACCTGCGATGACGAAACCTGTAAACTTATGATAACATATGTCAATTATTATGAAACAAAATCCAAATAGAATCCTGATTTCCATAATAGGTCCCCTTTTTCTACATGAAAGGCATGTCATGGATAGGCGGTTTTGCCAGGATCGTCGCAAGAATCCCGGCCCCACGGGCAGTTTCCGCCTCGTTTTTTGGGGGTCCGATGCAGATGCGTACGCCTTCGACCAACTGCTGGCCTTTGGTACTGAAGTTGGCGGATGGAATAACCTGCACGTCCATGCAAAGGGCCTGACGAGCGAAGGTTTCGCCTGTCCAGGGAGGCGGGAGTTTCAGCCAGGCATGCAGACTACCCGGACGAAAACTCAAATCACAGGCGGAGAGCTTCCCGGCAAGGATGGCCATCCGTTTTTCCACGGATTGTCTTTTGATGATGATTGCGCGATCGGCCGTGCCGTTTTCAATCCATCGGCTTCCAATCTCGGCGGTAAGTGGCGGGTTCATCCAGATCGACGCCGCCATGACCCGTTCAACAGCCGAGAACTGCCCATTCGGCACCACCAGAAAGCCAAGGCGCAGACCCGGCGACAAGGTTTTGGAGAGGCTGGTCAGATAAAAACTCCTCTCCGGAATCGCGGCGCTGATCGGCGTCATCGCTTCCGGCTCCATGCCGCCATAGACATCATCCTCGATCAGAAAAAGATCCGACCGGTTTATCGCAGCCGCCAGTTCCCGGCGCTGTCGATAGATTGAGCCTTTCAAGCCATTTGCAGGCTGCCCGGCGATGGCGGATGATCCCGGCTGTCGGCTGGTAGCCTGACATGTCCTTTACGACCGGCTGGTGTGACAGTTCAGCCAACATCGTGGCAAAATCGGGGGTACCTTCCGGCACCGGGAAGTTCAGATCAAATCGGATCGAATCGGAGGTGTTCTGAGGAATCCGATTGTGGAGCGCGTGGAGGGTGAATTCGTCCGCGTCTGGCCCGACAACAAAGGTTCGTGATGAACGATCTGTTTCAACCCGGCGCCGTGCCGGCGATCCTTCTGGCATCCGGGCTGACCTACGGCCTGCGCCTGGGGGGTCTGCTGCTGGCCGACCGGCTCCCCAGATCCGGTCCGGCCAGACGTTTTCTCGATTACCTGCCGGGAACGATCCTGCTGTCACTCACGGTTCCCGGAGCGTTGCATGCCGGCGTTGAAGGGATGATCGGTCTGGGAGCCTGTCTTATCGTGTTTATGCACACCCGGAGCATGCTGCTGACCCTGGCGGCGGGCATGGCCGGGGTGTGCCTTTTACGATTCTTTACGGGTGCCTGAAGACCGGCAAGGCTATCAATTGGAAACCAATCCATAGTCTTTAACGATAAAATAGGTATTTCCAATGCTGGATAGCGCTGGGCTGTAATTCAAATCCATCCATATATGGGTGACGCCATTGGATAGCAGTACATCCGGAATATGAATCGACAAATCGCTATACAGCGTGGATGCAGTACAAGAGGAAGACGGATTCTTTATCATACCGAAAGTCGTCAGTTTCAAAGGTATCAACAATGGGAACGTCGCGTTGTACTCATAAACAAAATTCGCCCAAAGCGACAGGTTTCCCAATATTGGATTGGTAAAGTAGGAAAGATTTGGAATATTGAGTACTGAGTTTTCATATAGGGTTGCCGAACAGCCTGTCCGGATATCCGTCAACCGTCCAATCGCATTACCGTTGTATTCCGTGAACCAGAGATTGCCATCCGGCCCGGTGGTGATCCCCGCTGGGCCACCACTTGCGGTAAGGCCGGTTGAGAACTCCGTAATTACTCCGGATGGGGTAATCCTTCCGATCTTGTTGCCGGAGTATTCCGTAATCCAGAGATTGCCATCCGGTCCGGAGGTAATCCCCCAAGGGTGGATAGTGGCAGTAAGACCTGCCGAGAACTCCGTGATAACGCCGGATGGGGTAATCCTTCCCACCGCGCCGGCATCATATTCCGTGAACCAGAGATTGCCATCCGGTCCGGAGGCAATTTGTGCCGGTCCACTGTAAGCTTTAAGGCCGGTCGAAAATTCGCTGATAATGCCGGATGGGGTAATCCTTCCGATTGCATTGGTACCGTAATCCGTGAACCAGAGATTCCCGTCCGGCCCGGCGGTGATTCCCCAAGGGCTACTGGCGTCGAGGTTGATCAAAAACTCGGTGATGGCTCCGGATGGGGTAATCCTTCCGATTGCACCGGTACCGTTATCCGTGAACCAGAGATTGCCATCCGGCCCGGCGGTGATCTCTACAGGACTGCTGTAATCTTGAAGTCCTGCGGAAAACACGGTGATGGCTCCGGCTGGGGTGATCCTTCCAATGCCGGCGTACACCGTGAACCAGAGGTTACCATCCGGCCCGGAAGTAATCCCCCAAGGATAACTGTTTGGGGCAAGACCGGTCGAAAACTCGGTGATGACGCCGGACGGGGTAATCCTTCCGATCTTGTTGCCGGAGTCTTCCGAAAACCAGAGATTGCCATCCGGCCCGGAAGCAATCCCCCGGGGATTACAGCCAGCGGTAAGGCCGGAAGAAAACTCGGTGATAGTCAGGCTACTGGCATTGTTTGGTGCTAACATGCCGGCAAAAAAACAGAAAAAGCAGAAACAGACAACAATTCCTGAATATTTCTTTATTTTCATGTGCATTCCCTCTCCTCTTATATTGCATGATGTTATCTGTAATCAGAATTAATACCCGTTCTCACAGTAGGTGTTATCGCCCGGCTGTATCAGAGTCGACTGGTCGAGCTGGGCGGTCGAGGTTGGGTATTTCGGAGGTTGCAGAGAAGTATAGATGTTCGTGGGAGCGCCGAACGTGTAATCCGAGACATTGCCGATTCGCTGGGTGATCGTGGTGTTCTGACCCTCCCTTTTGACACTCAAGACCATCAGGTCCGTAGACCAGACGATATCCCGATTCAATATGGGGTAGCCGATGTTCGGAAAGTGTGCCTGGACGCTGTTCATGGCACATTCGACAGTATCATCAGCCACCGGGAAATGCGAGATGACCGTGAGCTTCGGCCGGGGATTTATCTGGCTCAAGAGATACCCGAAGGCCCCTTGCGGCGTATGGGAGCTGTTTTCGATATTCGTCGTTTGCTGGACTCCTTTATCAAAATTAGGGTTGTCACCCGTCTTTGGAGGAGATGTTAAGCCCATATTCTTCATGGTCAGCAGTTCCGGCGGAAGGATCATCTCGTGGATGAACACATCCACGCCCTGGGCAATGCCCGTAACGGGATTCACGTTATTGGCCTGGTCGATACAGCGGGTTTCCGGCCGGGTGTCACTCGTGTAGATCATGCTCAGGCCATTCCACTCGAGCTTGTAGCCCATGGAGCCCTTTCTGCAATGGATCACCGGAAAGTGGGTGATCTTTACTTTCGTTGTCGGGTTATGGTAAGCGACATTGTCTCCCGGAACTTCGCCGAATTTTGTCCAGTCCAGCTCGATGGGGACCATGCCATAGCCGTCATTCGGCGCATCGTCTCCGACCGGGACCGGATCGCACGGCAGTCCCCAAGTCTCCCGGGTGGGAATCGGGTAATCGGTCCTGCCCGTACTGAGAAAGCTGAAGCTCTCCGTGTGCCACCGCATGGCTTCCCGGAGGTTCCTGCAGAAAGCATTGGTGCCATCGTCATAGAGCCTGCGCGGCGGCCTGGGGCTTTTCATGCCAGATGGCTTTTGTCCCCAGACGTACAGGGGCCACTTGCGATCTGCCGAGGGTCCGAAGCAGTAGATTGCACTCAGGTCGCTCATGTGGTCGGCGTGCAGATGGGTTATGAAGATCTTATCCATCCGGCTTGCCGAAATCCCCATGGCGTTATAATTGGTTAATGCCCCGGCGCCGCAGTCGAAGACGAAAGAGTCGGTCGCTTTGCCGAATCCGCCGTTGGGGTCCGGGACCCACGGACCCACCTCAACAAAGATGCTCATCATCTGCTGTGCCTTGCGCGTGGGCGGGAAAGCCGTCCCGAGGAAGGTGATCCGCATCTCATTATCGGCGAGCAGCCGTGCATCCTTGTCCGGTACAAAGACGTCACCTTTCTGAAAAAGATAGGTGGGGTATCCATACTCCTGCGTGGAAGCAGGGTCTACGGGGTAGTTGCACTCGTTATCGGGGCATTGTTGCTGTGCCAGGGCTTTGCTATCCCCGGCACCGAGCATCGTACCGCCTAGTGCCAGCCCGCCAAGGATTACTCCCGAACCCTTCAATAAGTCTCGCCGTGTTAATCCTTCGGAACTTATTTTCTTGGAAATCTTCATGAGTCACTCTCCTTTCGTCTTTGGTTTTGATGGATTTAAATCCGCTTGCGCAGCTCGGTCTTAAGGATTTTTCCGGAGCCGGTTTTGGGTAACTCGGATACAAAGGCAATGGATTTTGGGGACTTGAAGGCGGCCATACGTTCGCGGCAGAAATCGACCAGTTCTTTTTCGGTTGCCCGGGCATTGGGTTTCAGGGCCACGATGGCTTTGGGAATTTCGCCCCATTTTTCATCCGGCACGGCGATGACCGCGCATTCCAGAACGGCCGGGTGCATATAAAGAATGTTTTCGACTTCAACCGAT
>CAIVVZ010000229.1 GCA_903909505.1 uncultured Desulfobacteraceae bacterium | reverse complement strand
CTGGGGCTGGCGCCGATCATGTGGTCCATCGGCACGGGCTCCGATGTCATGAAACGCATTGCCGCGCCCATGATCGGCGGGGTCTTTACCTCATTTTTGCTGGAACTTTTGGTCTATCCGGCGATTTATGAAATCTGGAAATGGCATTTCGAGGTTAAAAAGCAGATGATTCGCCTCGATGCCGTCACACCCGGTTTGATCCAGGGACAAGCCATAGGAAGAGAGTGATGCCTGGAAGAAAATCAGATCTTTTTTTTATTTACCTTTTGGTGAGTACGCTTTTGATCGGCCTCATGTTCGTTCATGCCGGAGTCCGGGAGCATCTTGACATGCCGCTGCTTCAAGAACGGGCAGAGATTGTAAGGGTGCTGGGGTTGAGCGATCTGTGCCTTTTTACCGAGGCCCGCTACACCCGCCATCCCAGCCTGGCCGACCTGGGCACGCCTTTTCAGGACCATCCGATGGCCCTGGAGCATTTCCCCTCCGGCGCCCTTGTGCCGGTACCCCCTCATCTGAAACAACGAACGCGGAACTAGAGATTATGAGCGCCATCGAAAAACAGCGGCATATTATCGACTTTATGCTCGCTTCCCTCTGGCGGAGAAAAGGAAAGAATCTCTCCCTGGTGGTGGTTTACACCTTCGTGATCTTCCTGCTGGCCTCGGTCATGTTCTTTGCCCATGCCATCAAAAAAGAGGCCGCGCTGATCCTTCGGGACGCCCCCGAGATCATGGTCCAGCGGCTGGTGGCGGGCAGACAGGGCTTTATTCCGGAAAGCTATATCGATTCCATCCAGCGGATCAAGGGGGTGCAATCGGTTACGCCGCGCCTGTGGGGCTACTACTACGACGGCCAAAGCGGCGCCAATTATACCCTGATGGCAAATGAGGACTTAAAAGGCCGGCCGGGAGAGATCATCATCGGCAAGGGAGTAACACTTCGGAGGGCGACAACGGAGGATAAGATCATCACCCGGAAAAACGACAGCATTCCCTTCAAAACCTACGATGGATCCTACCTGATGCTACAGGTAAAGGGGGTCCTGCCTGCCGCATCGGAGCTGGTCACATCGGATCTGGTCCTGGTTTCGGAACAAGACTTCAGAAAGATCTTTTCCATTTCAAAAGACCATGCCACGGACCTGGTCCTTCAGGTCAGAAACGACAAGGAATTATCCACCATCGCCGCCAAGATTACGCAACTTTATCCGGATACCCGGCCGATCCTGAGAAATGAGATTCTGCGGACTTATGATGCGATTTTTGACTGGCGCGCGGGGGTGATCATCGTGATTTTGGCAGGGGCCTTCTTTGCCTTTATCATCCTGGCATGGGACAAGGCAACGGGATTAAGCGCGGAGGAAAAAAGGGAGATCGGCATCCTGAAAGCGATCGGGTGGGAAACTTCGGATATTCTGCTGATGAAATTCTGGGAAGGTGCGGCAGTGTCCCTTTCGGCATTCCTGATGGGAATTTTGTCTGCTTATCTGCATATTTTTTTTACCGCATCCGCCCTGTTTGCGCCCGTACTGAAAGGCTGGTCGGTCCTGTATCCCGATTTCAAGCTGACGCCGTTTATCAGCGCCTACGAGATCGCCATCCTGTTCTTTCTAACGGTCATTCCCTACACCGTGGCAACCATTGTGCCGTCCTGGAGATCCGCAACGATTGACCCGGATTCGGTCATGAGGACATAATCAATTGATCCAGCTCCAGCATATCCGCAAGGTCTTTAACGCGGGCAAATCCAACGAATTCGTGGCTATCGAAGGCGTGAACCTTTCCATCGATTCCCGGAAGGCGACAGCCCTCAAAGGGCCGAGCGGGTCGGGAAAAACCACGCTCTTAAGCATATTGGGGTGTATGGCCAGGCCCACATCGGGCAGAATCACCCTGAAGGAAAGGGAAATCACCAGCCTTCCGGAGCGGTTTCTGACGGATATCAGACGAAAGACCTTCGGCTTCATGTTTCAGCAGTTCCATCTCATCAAGGGCATTACGGCTCTTGAAAACGTGATGATTCCGGCCTATCCGAATGGAGAAAAGTATGTCGCCTTGAAGAAAAGAGCGATCGATTTGCTCGACCGGTTGAATCTTTCGCACAAGGCTTTCGCGAAAGTGGAGTGGCTTTCGGGCGGAGAGGCCCAGAGAATCGCCATTGCCAGGGCACTGATCAATGATCCGGCCATCATCATCGCCGATGAGCCGACCGCGCACCTGGATACCCATCTCTCAAGGGAATTCATGGAAATCATGCGCCGGCTTAAAGAGCAGGGAAAAACCCTTCTGATCGCCAGCCATGATCCCCTTGTATATGAATCGGATGTGATCGACCGGATCATCGACATGCGGGATGGAAAAATCGTCTCCCCAGGGGCGGGGGACGCCCCATGACGTTTCATCCCGGCATTCTGGCCCTGCTTCTGGGTTCGGTTCTGACGGCGTCCATGCTGTGCTGCTGCGCATACGAAGGTGCGCGGATCATCCGGAACTGGGACATCCGAAGCGGAAGCGAACTGCAACTGGAGCTTGAACGACGCACCTATCTCATCTCCATGGTGATGAGCTATGCATTGGGATTTCAGCTTCTTTCGCTGTTTCTGTTTATCTATACGGCCGATTCGCTGAGTTCTCTCTTTGTCGGCGCCATGTGCGCGGCCGGAAGCCTCAAGGTCAATGGATTCGGCTACCCCGCCCTGATTCTGAAAATAACCGATTTTCTGCTTGCCGGCGTGTGGCTGATCGTGAACTTCACCGACAACAAAGCCAGTGACTATCCGCTGATCAAGACAAAATACGGATTGCTGATCTTGATTACACCCTTTCTGGTTGCCGAAACGCTTGTCCAGGGGGCTTACCTGCTCGGCCTCAAGCCGGATATCATCACTTCCTGCTGCGGAACGATTTTTACCACGGACGCCAATACGATCCTGTCCGGGCTCATCAGCCTTCCCCGCGCCCTGTCTCAAACGGCATTTTACTTCAGCATGGCTGTCACCTTTTTGCTGGGGCTGGTTTTCTACCTGAAAGGAAAAGGGGGCTATTTTTTTTCGATATCAACACTGATCAGTTTCCTGATAGCCATTGTTGCGCTCATATCGTTTATCAGCGTGTATTTCTATGAATTGCCCACGCACCACTGCCCGTTCTGTATTCTGCACCCGGAATACGGATATGTGGGGTATCCGCTCTATATTACGCTTCTGGCAGGCGCGGTATCCGGATTGGGCATTGGGGCCATCATGCCTTTTCGCGACATCAGAAGCCTTGCCGAAGTGCTTCCCCCCATTCAAAGAAGACTTGCCTTGATCTCGATTCTGTCCTATGCCGCGTTCATGCTGATATCCGGATACGGCATTGTGTTTTCGCATCTGAGTCTGGCGGCGTATTAAGGCCGTCGATAATCGTCCGCATCTTTCCCAGAAAGATTTCGCGCGTAAACAGTCGGGCCCGCGTTTCACAGGCCGGCCGCATTTCCAGTGCCCGCTCCGGAGTCAAGTCGTAAACAGCGGCCATTATCGCGTCGACTGTCGGCGGCGGCTCAAGCAGAATACCGGTCTGATTCGGCACAACCGTTTCCAGCAATCCGCCCTCGGCGACGCCGATTACCGGTTTTCCCGCAGCCATTGACTCCACAGGCGACATGCCGAAGTCTTCATCCATCGGGATATAAATGGCGGCAATGGCATTTCCGATCCACCGGCACAATTGCGCTTCCGTCTGCCAGCCGGTAAAGTGAATGTTGGGTGCATCGGAAGCTAGTTTTTTCAATCGCCGCATCTCCGATCCGCTG
>CAIVVZ010000228.1 GCA_903909505.1 uncultured Desulfobacteraceae bacterium | reverse complement strand
GTTTTGAATGGGGTCTGATTGCCGATATCCAGCCACCGGATGTTGAAACTAAAATAGCTATTCTGAAAAAGAAGTCAGAAGTCACCAGAGTCTTTTTTCCGGAAGACGTATATTATTTCCTTGCCTCCAGCGATACCAGGAACATCCGTGAACTGGAAGGAATGCTTATTCGGCTCGGTGCATTCAGCAGCCTGCAGAATATTCCGGTCACACTGGAAATGGCGAAGGAAAACCTGAAAGATATTCTGGGGGATCGCCATAAGGAAATAACGGTCGAGCTGATCCAGAAAGCCGTTTCCGAATATTTTGACGTAAAGATAGTTGATCTTAAATCGGAAAAGCGGCTGAAAAATATTGTCCAGGCACGTCAAATAGCCATCTGGTTATGTCGCGAGATGACTAAATCGTCCTACCCCGATATCGGTTCCAAATTCGGCGGTAAAGATCATTCAACAGTCATTCACTCATACAAGAAAATAGACGCTGCTTTGCAAAATGATCCGAAAATTTCTAAAATACTTGATGAAATTAAACGTATCCTCCTCAAGTAAGGATAACCTGTTGATTCAGTGTGAACAACTGTTGATAAAAATTTGTGCTGTGTAAAACACCAAAATATGCTGTTCTCTATACACAGGGACAACAGTGGTATTACGGTCGATAATTCAGATGGTTATCCGGTTATCCCCAGTTTGCACAGGACCTACAACGAACTACAAGGTTTTTAAATATATTATAAACATACTACTAGTACCGAAGAGGAGCCATACATGGAATTTAGAATCGAGAAAGAACAATTCCTGAAATCTCTGCAGAAAATTCAAGGCATCGTTGAAAAACGGACCTCAATGCCCATATTATCCAATGTACTACTTGAAGCTACGGAAACGTCTCTCCTCGTTACGGCAACGGATCTGGAAGTCGGCATGAAGAGCAGCTATTCGGCAGAGGTTGTCTCTCCCGGCAGGATTACCGTTTCGGCAAAGAAGCTGTACGAGATCGTCAAGGAACTGCCGAATCAGCTGATTCAGTTTTCGACAAAAGACAATGACTGGGTTGAAATAAAATGTGGAAAAGTTCAATTTAATATCGTCGGACTTTCTCCGGACGAATTTCCCTATTTTCCTGAAGTAAAGGAAGAGAACCTGTTTGAAATCGAGGCGGCCCTGCTGCGCGGCATGATAGAAAAAACCTCATACGCCATTTGCACCGACGAGACGAAATACAACCTCAACGGCATATTCATCAAAGTGGAAGTGCATGCGGACGGCAGTAACGGTCTCAAAATGGTTTCCACAGACGGACACCGCCTTTCAATCGCATCGGGACAACTTAAAGGAACCGCCGGTCCGGAACTGCTGAAAGGGGTTATCCTGCCGAAAAAAGGTGTCTTTGAGATGAAGAAAATCACCGATGAAGAGGGTGGCACCCTGCAATTCGGTTTTATGGATAACAGCGCAGTCATCAAACGGGGCGATTCATACATGGTCATGCGCCTTGTTGACGGTGATTTTCCTGACTATAACCGGGTGATCCCGACTGCAAATACCCAGATAGTCACTATCAATAAAGAGGACTTCAGCCATTCCGTACGCCGTATGGCCATTCTTTCCAGCGAAAAGTTCAAAGGCATCATGTTGGAAATATCAGCGGGGGGAATCAAGATTTCTTCCAGTAACCCGGAACTGGGTGATGC
>CAIVVZ010000227.1 GCA_903909505.1 uncultured Desulfobacteraceae bacterium | reverse complement strand
TCACTCTGTACGTCCTCTTGTCTTCTCTGTCCGTGCGTTGGAAGCCAGATTTCATTTCACTCTCAAAATTGACAAACAACTGCGCATTGCCAGGGTCAATTTATTTGAGCACAGGCGGGTCAGTTTTTATTAGCATCCAAGATGATTGAGGTTCTCAATAAATTTGCGCCATCTCCCACGTATATTCTTGACGAAATTGCAGCAGAACACGGCCATGAGGTTCTGCGGACACCACAGTATCATCCAGAGCTGCAGCCAATAGAAACTTGCTGGGCTGTAGTTAAGAACCAAATTGCACGGAATTGCGATTTTACTATGGCCAACCTTGTGGCTCAACTGGAAGATGGCTTTAGCGCAGTTACTGCTGAGACATGTTCAGGTTTGATCAAGAAAATCCGTGAGGTTGAAGATAATTTTTGGAAGGAAGAAGTAATACTTGACGCCCAAAATTGAGTATCAAGTCATTTGACCGGAGCTATAAACAGACTGATCCGATTAGAGCTTAATTTAATCAAATGCGTGTCTCATTTTCATTGACATATTCCAGGTTATGACGGACAACATAATAAGGATAGACAAAAACGCTTTTAAAATATTTCGCATTGATCTTCCTTCGATTGATTTATTATCGTGTTATTTCGGATTTCACAATATTGGTTAATTTTGACATAAATTCTGACACGTTATAATGTCCCGCATACTCCACTCGACTGTCATCTAATTTCATAAACTTTTTAGCCATACTGAAAGGATATATCATCTTTTTACCATTTATTTTGGTAATAATAAAATCTGCAGGTGTTTGATGCATTCTTACAAATGAACTTTCTTTATCCATATGTTCAAATTCTGAATAATCTCCCAGGCCAATACCAACAACTTGCCATTTATCATGCATATATCCGACGGATAGCATTGCTCTTGGCTTTTTATGTATATAAACAGGGACAAACCATTTAGTAGGTATTAAGATGAATGAAAGATCGACACTTTCATTATAATTGAGAAGATCTTCTGTTTGGATCGTATAAACTATAAATGGATCTCCAAGTACTACGACAGGATTGCTCTTTAATTTCTGATTTTGCTCTATATTTGCTTCAGTTAAATCATGAAAATATTTGATAGGAGTCTCAGGTAGAGGAGTCTCGGGGATTTCAGTTTTTCCATACTTGACAAGGTATTCCATCATAATTCCTGCAAGAAACTCATCTTTACCATCCTCAGCGATACGCTTTATATCTTCGGCTGTAACATCAGATGAAAAACACAGTGAATGATACGAGAAGGCTAACGATGCAAGAAGTAGAGTGAAAAAAACTGTAAATATAATCATAGAGTTAGAATTCTTCATTTGTTTCCTTTCTCTTTTTAATTTCAGATTATTTGTATAGTCCGTCTTACGTTTTACGTAATCTTTTTCAATTTCTTCGTAGATTGAGGTAACTATCTTTATGCTAAACAAAGATTCAGCGTATTGACATTTGATTTTGAATGGAAACCATTCTGGTGATGCCAGTGAAGATGTTTGGACAGTCGGTTTGAAGTTCAAGGGAAAAAAACCGCGTAGAGACGCATGGCGAAGATAAAATGATAATTTGTTTATCAGCCTTTTTATGAATTGTATTCATAGTGTTATATGTAATTTATATTTACAAGCAACCCTGTATGACAAATCAAGAACACTTGTCAAATATTATTAATGTAATAGAAATATCTGAAATCCACAATTCGGAATGAAATACCGCATCTGGTGCGGGACAGTAATTTGCTATATGACAGTGATCTGCTCTATTTATTCGGTTGAGTTCTCTTGCGCAGTTCGGTCTTGAGGTTTTTTTGGAGCCGGTTTTGGGTAGTTCGGATACGAAGCGGAAGTTGAGGGGTGTCCATTGGAATATTGCTTTACTATCGAGGGAAGTAGGGACGTTATTGATATGGTTTTATTTGTCTCTACTCAAATTGGTATGCCACGGAAAGCCAGAATTGATATCGCGGGTGCGTTACACCACATCATTATGCGCAGAATCGAGCGCAGCCAAATCTTCTATGACGATGTGGACCGAGACGCTCTTGTAAGCCGGTCAAGCCAGGTGTTAATTTAATCGCGCACCGAACTGTCATGATTCAACCATATACGCGGATGTAATATCCGGAAAGCACAGCCCATAAAAGCACAGCCCATAAAAGCACGCCAGCTATCGCCAGCACCTGAATGCCGGCAGCCAGTGATGCAGCGTGTTCTGATCGAATTTTTCCCGGTATCCCAGAAGCGCCCAGCAGAGCGCGCCGGAAACCATGCCGCCGCCGTGCCCCCAGTTGTTGATTCCGAGAACCAGAAATCCGAAGATGAAAAGACCCACGGCCCAGTTTCCGATCTGGTGGAAAACAGTCCGGCCAAAGTCGCCGCGCCGGCTTTTGCCGTAATACAGGGCCGCGCCCATCAGGCCGCACAGGGCCGCGGATGCGCCGATGGTCAGTGGAACGTCGGCAAGACAGGATGCCCAAAGCCGCCAATCCCGCTCAGCATATAGATGATGAACATCCGCGAACCCCCGAACTGATTCAGGATGAGCGGGGCGATCTGACGGAATGCTAGCATGTTGAAGAAAATATGCAGAATGCTGCCATGAAGATAATTGGCCGAGATCAGAAACCTTTTCGTATCTTCAGATAGGTTAAACAGGAAGCAATCACCAACAGCGCAAGGCCGGCGTTCAAGCCCCAAAAAGAAATCTTGAGGAACTTTTCCGGCGGCGCCCCAGTGTGTCAATGCACCGGGTGGTAAAGTCCAGAATCTGCTGCTGGCGTTGGGTAAGGTTTTCCATCGCCTGCGTCGAGGCAATGTTGTACCGCGGCACAAGACAAAGCAAGTCCGGCAGACCGAATATCTCGGCCGGAAGTTCAACGGGGAAATGCAATGTAAATCTGCCGCATGTGATGGTGGCTAACGGCCTTCTTTTATTGAAACCCAACAGCCCTTTGAGTCCGCATCATTGTGACGGCAATACAGAAATCTGAACAGGAACAGCACGGCTACTCCTACGGCTCCGAACAGAAAAAAACCGACCCTGAACCCCCTCACCCTGATAACAGGGCCCATGCCAACCGAGCTGAGCATCATGCCAGCATAAACGCTGGTGTTATAGCACCCCATTGCAAGCCCCCGCAATTCCGTTGGAACAATATCGACAATCAGCGCGCAGATCACCGTGAAGGTTATTCCCAAACTGATCCCCATCACTGCGGCTGTAGTCATAAGCGACGCCACAGTGTGACAGAGTCCGAAGCATGCGAGCGCCAATGCAAAAACCGCCAACCCGCTGCTTACGAGGATACTTCGATCTGCAATTTTATCGCACAGTTTTCCTGACGGTAATCGCGATAAGGCATTCGCCACTGTCTGGGCTGCAAAAACGAACCCCACGTGCCCTGTATTCATCCGCAGGTTTTGCATATAGAGTGGCATGAAGGTGACGAACATGCCAAACCCCATACAGCCGCCTAATGTGGCGATAAGACAGGCAATGAGTTGGCGGTTCTCCACGAATCTTCTCAATGTTGACAATATGGCAGGGCGGGCCGCGCTTCTGCAGTGCCCGCTGGATTGGACGGGGAGAAAAGCGAAGGCAACGAGAAACATTGCGAAGATCAGCCCACCGGCAACGAGGAACACCGCCCGCAACCCTATCACCGCGCCGAGGAAACCGCCTGCGGCTGGTCCAAGGGTCATGCCTCCGTACAGCGCCATGGTGTACCAACCAAAGGCTTGGCCTAGCATATCAGGAGGGGTAAAATCAGCCACGTAAGACATGAGGGACGGCGAAAAAGCCGACAGCCCCATGCCGAACAGAAGATAGATTGCAGCCATCTGAAGCGGACTATTGCTCCAGAACAGCATTAAGGATGAGCCGGAGAGAAGGACCATTCCGCCCAGCAGGGGAAGTCGGTGCCCCAGGCG
>CAIVVZ010000226.1 GCA_903909505.1 uncultured Desulfobacteraceae bacterium | reverse complement strand
GCTGACAGGGTAATTCGTATCAGAAATGGCCTGATCGAAGAGTTGCCTCAATGAAATCGATTTCTTTGCTTGGCCTGATGTCGTAAATGCTTCTGAAGCCAGTTGATTCACCCCGCTTTGTCTATGACCTCTCTAAGCTTCTCGGACAATTCGGAAGCGTTGAACGGTTTTTGTATGAAACCCGTGCATCCGCGCCGCAAAATTTCCGATGCCTGACCGGCTTCGCTGTATCCACTGCACAGTAACACTTTCACGTCCGGCTTGATCTTTCTGAGGGCATCGTAAATTTCACCCCCCCCCATTCCCGGCATGATCATGTCGAGAACAACGATATCGATTTTGTCCGAGTTGGTTTTGTAAAACTCGATGGCTCGTATGCCGTTTGTAGCAACAAAAACCGTGTAACCAAGGGAAGATAGAAGCTCTCTTTCGACATCCAGAATCTTGTCTTCGTCATCTACCAGCAGGACCGTTTCGATTCCCCTTAATATTGAATCGCGGGCTGTTTCATCATTTTTCACTTCCTGCGCGGATGCCGGCAGATAAATAATAAAAGACGTTCCAGCGCCGATCTTGCTTTTTACTTCAATCATGCCGTTGTGGTTCTTGATAATCCCGTATGCCGAAGCCAGTCCGAGGCCGGTGCCTCTACCCATTTCTTTCGTTGTGAAAAACGGCTCATAAATCCGTTGCAGGGTCTTTTCATCCATACCGATACCGGTGTCGGTCACCGAGAGTTTAACATAATTGCCCGGAGCCAAAATAAAGGGTTTCTCCGAGGATTTGCCGAGAGAAACGTTCTCTGTTGCAAGCAGGAGCGTGCCGCCGCCCGGCATGGCATGAAAAGCGTTTACATAAAGGTTTAACAGTACCTGCTCGATTTGACCCGGGTCTGCCTCAACCGGCCAGATTTTTTTCTCATATTGCTCTTGTATAACAATCTCTTTTTTGGTCCGTCCAAACATCTGCGAGGTCTGCCTGAGTGTTGTGTTCAGATTAATGGGTTGAGTATGATATTTCCCGCCTCTTGCAAAGCTCAGAAGCTGGCTGGTCAGTGTAGCCGCACTCTGAACGCAGTCATCAATTTTATTCAATCGTTCCTGGTTCAGTTGTGAACAATTGTTTTCCATGAACATCAGCGAAATGTAACCGCGGATCACCATAAGAAGATTGTTGAAATCATGAGCAATGCCGCCTGCCAGCTTACCAAGGGACTCCAGTTTCTGGGCCTGTTGAAGTTGTGTTTCGAGGCGCTTTCTGCTGCTGATGTCCCTTGCAACGCCATGAGTGCCGCGGAAAGTCTGGTTCCTGCCATCCGCCTGTTTCTCGTACATGCCCGTGCATTTCAGTTCAATGCTGATGTTTTTGACTTCGCAAGTGATTTCTTCCTCATCGCTCATAAATGATTTGAGACGAAACTCACTCCAGGAAGCGGCCCGATCTCCTTTTCTCCTCTCATTGAAAGTCCATTTGGCTTTTCCCAGGTCGTCATGATGAATGATATATTCGTAATACTTTCCGATGAGCTGTCCGCTCTCCAAGCCGAGGATGCGTTCAACGGAGTCGCTGACAAATGTGAAACAGCCTTGGCTATCCAGTGTATAAATGATATCCGGTGAGTTTTGAACCAGATAACGATAGCGGTCTTCGGAGATCTCAAGTTTCTTGTGGATTTCATCTTTTTCGATCTCGAGTTTTTTCTGGTTCAGTGCATTTTGAATTGTCGTCAGCAATTCTTCGTACGCAAAGGGTTTCCGGATATAATCATAGGCTCCTTTACGTAACGCGCTTACAGCCGCATCCGGGCTGCTGTTGCCTGTAACGACAACAACATAGGTGGCCGGGCAATGGAGATTGATATAATCCATGAGCTGCAGCCCATCGACATCCGGGATCGCCAGATCCAGCAGCGCCAAGTCAAATTGAAGTCTTGAAAGCAGATCTTGGGCCTCTCTGCCCGAAGTGCTCGTGTGGATATCGTATCCATGACCATCGAGCAGAAGTCTTAAGCTTTCGCAGAACCTGGGCTCGTCATCCGCGATCAAGATTTTCGGACTATGGTTCATAAATATCCCTCCAGAGGTAGGGTTACTCGGTATTGGAAACGGGCAAAGCGATCTTGAACGTGGTTCCCTTTCCGGGCTCGCTGTCACAACTGATTGTCCCGTTTAAGGTCTCGATGATGTTGTGAACAATTGAAAGTCCCAGGCCGGAGTGGTTGCCCGTTTTTGTGCTGGCATAAGGTTCAAATAATCGTGTCTTGATTTCTCCGGGGATACCGGGCCCGTCATCTCGAATCACGACTTCCACATATCCGGGATAATCCAGGCTACTGTCCGTGAACAGGCCCTTGATTCGGCTCGAAATATGCCGGGTTCGAATATACAGGTTGCCTCCCTTTGACATTGCCTCAAAGGAATTTTTGATGAGATTGATCAGAACTTGTTTGATGCTGTTTCTATCGGCAAAAATGGCCGGGAGTTTGGGGTCGAGGTCAAAATGAAGTTTAACGTTAAAATGGTTAAGCAAGGATTCGTGGGTAATTTTTTGTAAACCAGTCAGCACTTCATTCACATCAACTACTTCGACCTTGCGAATCCAATCTTCGGAAGGGCCGGTCAATCGTAACAGGATCTGAGCGGCGCGATCAATTTCTTCATTGATAATTTTGATTTCATCCTGAGCCGTATCGATTCTGGCAAGTTTAATTCCTAGGATTTTCAGATAGTTTTTGATAATGCTCAAGGGGTTATTCACTTCATGAACAATTTTTCTGGCCATTGATGATGAGGCGCTCAGTCGCTCCGATTGTATTTGTTTCAACTGAGACCGCCCGAGATGATGAACACGAATAGCCACCGCCGCTTGATCCGCCAGCATTTGCAGAAGTTTGGTTTGAGATTTAAGGTTTGAAAACTCCACCAGATCCAGGCCCAGTACAATCACGCCTGCTTTTTCGCCATAGGCGACCATGGGGATGCAGGCGATGCCATCCTTGTCTAAAAGCCGAATGATTTGTTTGTCCAATATGCCGGGTGCGGGGTCCGTGGGCCGGCGGAAGGAGTCGGTGATCGCCAGGCTCTGGAGGCATTCTATCAACAGACTCTCTTTCATCTTCAGCGGAACAATCAGGTCCATGATCATTAAGGATTTCACGGCATCCGGAAGAGTAACCCCCCGAAGACCGTTGTTCTCGGGGTCGTAGGCAAAGAAAAGAATCGAGGTGAGCTCAAAGAGTATTTGGAGACCTTGAGAGGTTTCCCTCCATATTGCCCCCTCATCGGTTGCGCCCAGAAGGTTCTGGACTATACTCAGCAAAAGTGACCGATCCCGCACTTCTTTGGTCAAGTGTATTTCCTTTTCACGATCCTCTTCCGAATCCTCAAAATCATTGAACTTGAATGGCTCTATCACAATGTTTAAAGATTCGGCCATTGTCTTGAGTTCATCATCCGCCCGACACAGGAATTCTTCAGCAACGGGTTGCGTGAATCCGAATATCTTTTGAGACGCGGTTAAGCCTTCTCTGATTTTCTGACCGGAATCCTTGCCTAAAACATTTGCCACGTATATGAATTGGGCCAGTGGGGGCGCGTCCAATATACTGTTCAGAGAATGGTGGTGACAAAGCACTGCTTCGGCGATAACCGGTTGAAAATTCCATTTATTCAGCAGCCAGGCTCCGATTTCAGCGTGATTGGCGCCAAACTGGGTTTCTCCGGCAAGGATTAAGTCGGGGTGGCCCATTCGTTTTTCCAGAAGATCCGCATATTGCTCCGGAAAATTTACCCAAAGAATGATCTTGCCGAGGTCATGAAGCATTCCGGATAAGAAAGCTTCTTCCGGATCATGGAAATTCTGTTTCTTTGCTATCAATTTTGCCAGGATCGCAGACCGCAATGAGTGCCACCAGAAGTGTTTTAAATTAAAGCCGGATCTCGATTTGACTTTCTGGAAAACTTCGTGAACGGAACTGCAGATGGCAATGTTCTTGACGGCATTCGTACCCAGAAAGCCGACGGCTCCATCAACGCTGCCGATTCTGTTGTTTTTTGAATAATATGCGGAGTTTACCAGTTTCAGAATTCGACTGGTAAGCGCCGGGTCTTTTTCGATGATTTTGGATATATCCTTGAGGCTGCCACTGTCCGCGTTGCAGGTTTTGATCAACTGTAGTAGAATATGTGGAAGCGTTGGAATATTTTTTAAGCTGGATAGTTTGTCCGATATAGACTTGTCGAACTGCATAAGGCGAAAAACCTTTAATTTTTATACCGAGTTTCAATAAACATGGCTGCATTCATGCCTGAGAACAAATGGAAAAGATGATATGGAAGCACCTGTCTTCAGTCCACTCTATCCATCGTCTCTCGTTTGGCAAATGATGCTCCTCGTACATCTAATGATTTCAGCATATTCTGTCAATATAAATAATTGATAAAGGTCTTGATAAACCACGGTGTTCAGAATATTTATGACATGAAGCAATTTGTTTTCGATGGCGTTCAAGATGATATCCTTGAGGGGATGAATGGAAAACAAGGGGGAGGTTTTTTTTGACGTGGGGGGCTGTGACAATACATCCAATGTAGGCTCTCAATGACGATTGATTTGATTATGGGGGTCAAAAATATGGATAATCATGAGAATTGAAATTGAATATCCGGAAAAAACCGTTTTCTCCTGTCAGACCCGAGTGCGCATCACGGATTTGAGTGCATCCGGTCATGTCGGCTTTGACAGTCTCGTAGCGATCGTTAACGATGCGTCCGCACAATTTTTCGAGCAGCGGGGCATCCGGAGAAAACCGGGACGCATCGGCACGATTTACGCGGATCTGGCGGTTGTCTATAAGTCCGAATCCTTTTTTGGAGAAGTGCTGCGCATTGATATGGCCATTGGTGAGACCTCGGACAAAGGGGTTGATCTGATGTTTCGAATTCACAGCACGCATTCCGGAAAGATTGTGGCGCTTGCCAAAATCGGCGTGCTGTTTTTTGATTATGAAAGCCATCAGGTGACGCTGATTCCGGAAGGAGTTTTGGAATCAGCAAGTGAGCAGACCATTTTATGACGATTTCCTTTTGATGTTTTGAATATCTGTATTAACATGAACAGAGATTGCCAATCGTGACGATCATGCATGCCAATTTGCAAACCACAAGGAAAGGAAGTTCTCATGCCAAGTGACGCTGTTGCAACCAAAGGTGTTTCATTTGATTTGAAAGAACATGTTGCCTACGCCATCGGATCGGTCGTCAGCAAGACGCTTCTGAAAAAAGATACCGGTAACATCACGCTGTTTTCATTCGACAAGGGGCAGGGGCTCTCCGAGCACACCTCTCCTTATGATGCGGTCGTGAACGTGCTGGACGGCGAGGCGGAAATTACCATTGGCGGCAGGATGCAGACGGTTAAAGCCGGACAGATGCTGATCATGCCCGCCAATGTCTCCCATGCCCTGCTTGCGCAGGTTCAGTTCAAAATGCTGCTCATCATGATCCGGGGAAACTAAAGATGATCCGCTTTACCGGCATCAACCATCTGGCCATGGTCACCGGCGATATGGATGCAACGATCCGCTTCTGGCGGGATTTGCTGGGCATGCGTCTGGTGGCGGGCCTGGGAAGACCGGGGTACCGGCATTATTTTTTTGAGATAACCGACCATGATATGATCGCATTTTTCGAGTGGCCGGGTGTGGAAAAAGGGGTTTTAAAGGATCACGGCGTTCCGGTCAAAGGTCCTTTTTCCTTTGATCACGCGGCCTTTGAAGTGGAAAGCGATGCGGATCTCTGGGAGCTGAAAGACAGGCTGGAGGCATCCGACATCTGGGTGTCCGAAGTCATTGACCACGGGTTTATTCATTCCATTTACACTTTTGACCCGAACCACATTGCCATCGAATTCAGCGCGCCGGTCAAAGGGGTCGATGTCCGAAGCCATCCGGTCAACAAAGACAGCCTGCCATCGGAGATTGCCCGCGAAGGCTCGGAACCCCAGCCGGGTCACTGGCCGGAATCGGCCCAGCCCACAGTGCCGGAAGACCGGATGGCTTATCCGGGCGAAGGCCGGATTCTGCTGGCGGAATAATTGAAACATCCCCATTCGCCGGAAACGGCATGGGTGATCATTTCCCCTTAAAATTTGCTTTGCGCCTCTCGATAAAAGACATGACACCCTCCAACGCATCCTCGCTTTCCATGATCGGCATCAGATCCGGAATGAGTTTTGCAAATGCAGTGTCGGGGCCTTCAACCGCGGCGATCCGTGCGGATTTGAGGGCCGCCATGACACCGAGCGGCGCGCGTTTCGATATGTCCGTGGCAATTTCGATGGCGCGATCAAGCACTTTTTCCGGTTCGGTCAGTTCCTGAACCAGGCCCAGCCGGTGCGCCTCGGAGCCGGTGAGTTCATCGCCGGTCAGCAGATATCTCATGGCATTCCCCCAGCCGATCTCCTGAAAGAGCCGCACGGTGCCGCCGCCCACCGGATAGATGCCGCGCTTTACCTCCAGCAGGGCCATGCGTGCATCCGTTGACGCCACGCGAATATCCTGCGCCAGCAGCAGCTCAAAACCGATGGTATAGCACCTGCCTTGAATCGCCATCACCACCGGTTTTTTACATCTTGCGGCACTGTCAATGCCCAGAGGATGGATACACCCCTCCGGAACGGCCCACTTGCCGTTTGCCAGCACCGGCGCCCACTTGTCGAGTTCCAGCCCCGAGGTAAAATGCTTTCCGTGTGCAAAGAGAACGCCGCAGCGAAGTTCCGGGTTTCTGTCCAATTCGCCGTAGGCGTATGCGAGCTCCGCGTACATCTCCAGGTCAAAAGCGTTTTGTTTTTCCGGGCGGTTGAGTCCCATGAGGCATACATGACCGCGCGTTTCAACAGTAATCCTTGTATAATCCATCATAAAATCCTTTTTATTAAATAATTATCTGTCTGCTGATAAATGACTATGGGGCGATGCCCGCAGCAAGCTGGAAGATTAGCCCCATAGTGATTGGGATACCTCATTTGCAGGCGGTCATCAGGGCGCTTCGGCAATTCGTGATAGATAGGCTGGTGCGGAGGCTTTGGAAATTTTTGAAAGCCGCTGCATCAGATCAAAGGAGACCTGCCGGAGACGATAGGCGGTTTTCAGTTCGTTGATCATGCCGATCCACAGGCGGGCTGTCATTTCCGCATCGGCAAGTGCCCGGTGATAGGTGCCGTCCGTGGCGATATCCGTGTACCGGACAAGCGCTTCCAGATTGTGGCTGGGCGCATCCGGGTAAATGCGGCGCGATGCCAGCATCGAACAGGCAAATTCCTGGGTCCGGCGCTTTCCGATACGCTGAAGCTCGGCATCCAGGAACCGACGGTCAAAACCGGCATTGTGAGCCACCAGGTGATGTCCGGCCATGAAGTTCGAGAATTCATCCATGACTTCATCTATCGGCGGAGCTTTTTTCAGCATCGCGTTGGTGATGCCCGTATAGTCCTGAATAAAAAGGCTGATGCGCTTTCCGGGGTTCATCAGGCTCTGAAAGCGATCCACAAGCTGGTTGTTCCGGACAAGGACCGCGCCGATCTCGATGGCCCGGTCCCCGTTGTCCGGAGAAAGCCCGGTCGTCTCAAAGTCCAGAACCACGACACTGTAATCACCCAAATTCCACCTATGATTTGTCGAGCCCGAACTCGGAGTGCAGGGCTCGAACCGCCAGTTCGGCATATTTTTCTGAAATGACGCAGGAAATGCGGATTTCAGAGGTGCTGATCATCAGAATGTTGATGTTTTCGGCGGCCAGCGCGCCGAACATGCGGGAAGCCACGCCCGAGTGGTTCTTCATGCCGACCCCGATGACCGATACCTTGGCAATGTGGGTGTCGCCCAGGACATCTTCCGCGCCGATTTCCGCGGCAATTCTTCGCGCCAGTTCCATGGCCTGTTCAAAATCGGGCGTGGGAACCGTAAAGGTCAAATCATTAAATTTTCCGGAGTGCCGGTTCTGAATGATCATGTCCACATTGATGCCGGCTTCGGAAATGGGCGAGAAAATCTTAGCCGCGACTCCGGGCTGATCCGGCACCTTGATCAGGGTAATACGGGCTTCTTTCTTGTTGACGGTAACGCTGGATACCACCAGGCGCTCCATGCTTTTGTCTTCATTCACCACCATGGTTCCTTCCTCCTGTGAAAATGACGATCTGACGTGAACCGGGACATTGTATTTTTTGGCAAACTCCACCGAGCGGATTTGGAGAACCTTGGCGCCGAGACTGGCCATTTCCAGCATTTCATCGTAAGAAATCCGGTCTATTTTTTTCGCATGGCTGCAGATATTGGGATCCGTGGTATAAACGCCGTTGACATCGGTGTAAATTTCGCAGATATCGGCTTTGATGGCGGCGGCAATGGCAACGGCCGAGGTGTCGGATCCGCCGCGGCCAAGGGTCGTGATGTTTCCGTCGGCGTCACATCCCTGAAAACCGGCCACCACGACGATGCAGCGGCCGGCCAGAAGCTCCTTGATGCGGCCGGCCCCGATGTCCATGATCCGGGCATTTCCAAACGTGCAATCCGTAACCACTTCCGCCTGATGCCCCAGAAGAGACTGGGCCGGATAATGCAGCGCATTCAGGGTCATGGCCAGGAGCGCGGCAGTGGTCTGCTCGCCGGTTGCCAGCAGCACGTCCAGCTCACGCTTTTCCGGAAAATGGGTGATTTGTTGCGCCAGATCGATCAGGCCATCCGTGATTCCGGCCATTGCCGACAGAATCACTACCACGTCATTTCCCTGGTCGTATGTTTTTATCACCCGGTTGGCGACATTTCGAATGCGGTCAAGATCCGCGACAGAAGTTCCGCCGTATTTTTGAACGATCAATGCCATAGGTTCTCCTTTAAACGATGTTCTATTCGGGTCAACAATTGAACCGGTTGATCCCCGTCAGCAGTAAAAATAATGTTTCGCGTGTTATCCCCGGTTATTTCCATTTGGAGGGTGAGGCCTTCAAACAGGCTATCCGGAGCAAGCCGTTCCGCCCATTCGATGACGACCACGGCCGAGTGTGTATCCAGAATATCATGGAGCCCGATATCATCAAAATCCAGGTCCGTCAACCGGTACAGATCCAGATGAAACAGGGGAAGCCTGCCGGGATATTCATTGACCAGGGTATAGGATGGGCTGGTGACATAAACCTTCTCCGGAACTTCCAGTCCCCTGGCAAGCCCCTGAACCAGGGCGGTTTTTCCGCATCCCAAATATCCTCTAAGCGCGATAAGGGTGCCGGCTTCGGCCATTTCTCCGATGATCCGTCCGATATGGCGGGTTTCTTCAACGCTGCGGGAAGACATGAGAAACGAATGGGTCATTTCAACCTGCCGCCCATCATCTCCCTGATGACACCCGGAAGGGCCCCGGCTACTTCCGATGCCAGAAATCCAAACGGACCTTGCAATTGGCAAAGCGCGTCAGCGGCCTTTCCATGAAGATAAACGCCGACACGGGACGCGTCTTCGGGCACCAGCCCCTGTGCCAGGAGCCCGGCGATGACCCCCGTCAGCACATCGCCCATCCCGCCGGCAGCCATTCCCGGATTTCCGGTCAGGTTGATATATACGGTTCCATCCGGATGCGCAATAATGGTTCGGGCGCCTTTTAAAACCAGGTGGACTTGATGGGTCTGGGAAAACCGTCTGGCAATTCCGATTCGGTCCGCCTGAATATCCGAAACGCTCTCTCCTGTCAACCGGGACATTTCTCCGGGATGCGGGGTTAAAATCGCCGGCGCCTTCAGGTCCTTTAACACCTCAAGCTGGCCACAGATGCAGTTTAAGCCATCCGCATCCAGAACCACCGGAATGGAGATGCCGCGCAGAATCTCAAGGACAAGTTTTTGGGTTTCGGGCAAGGTGCCCATGCCCGGACCCATGGCCAGGCATTTTTTCCCCTGAAGTTGCTCCCGGATGCCGTTACAGAGGGATTCATCCCAGAGGCCTTCCTTTCGGCCATCCATCGGAGCGGTCATGAGTTCCGGAATCCGGGACTGGATGGTGGTATTCAAGCTTTTGGGGATTGCCAGCGTGACGAGACCGGCGCCGGATCTTAAAGCCCCCAGACCGCTCATGGCGATGGCCCCGGCTTTTCCGGTGGATCCGCCGACCACCAGCACATGCCCGGCCATTCCCTTGTGGCGGGTCGGCGCTCTTTGGGGAAAGGAGCGGGCGATGGACTCGGGCGTCAGGATGTGGTGTCTGGGTCCGATGCCCCGGACAATATGCGGGGGGATGCCGATATCGATGGTTTCCAGCCGGCCCGTGACCTCGGCCCCCGGAAACAGTATATGGCCGATTTTGGCAAACCCGAAGGTGACGGTGGTATGGGCCTGAATGCAGGCCCCGTGGACCATTCCCGTATCCGCATTCAGGCCGGAGGGAATATCGACTGCGATGATGGGCCGATTCAGGCTGTTCAAGAATTCAATGACCGCCCTGAAAAGCCCTTTCACCTCGGCATTGAGCCCGGTTCCCAGAAGCGCATCCACCCAGATCTCTTGCTGACGCATGGCCGATTGATGTTGCGCCAGTAAAGCCGCGTCCGTGATTTCGACAACCGGAACTT
>CAIVVZ010000225.1 GCA_903909505.1 uncultured Desulfobacteraceae bacterium | reverse complement strand
TGCATCATCGAGTCTGGTAGAGGTAATCGATCGAATTCTTGACAAAGGCATCGTGGTCGATGCTTGGGCAAGAGTCTCTCTGGTCGGCATCGAGCTTCTGGCTATTGAAGCCAGAGTGGTTCTGGCCGGTGTTGAAACCTATCTGAAATATGCTGAAGCCGTGGGACTCACCGCCCAGGCCGCAGCATAACTATTGATCCCCATTTAAGGGAGATTGACAGATATCCTTAAGAGTGGATAACGGCGTGTAAAAACCCCTTTATCTATTTTCAAGCGATTTTAAGCATATCTGGAATCTCCGAACAATTGTCAAAAAAACCGTAAACAGATCTGGCAACACTCTCTGCTAAAATGGTTTGTAGTGCCCGATATGTTTACGGTTTTTTTCTGAACGGCAAAGAGGTCCGTGTATGAGCGCTCAATCTGATATGAAAGAATTGGCTGTCAGCATTATCGATTCCTATGAAATGCGGGTATCAACCGTAACCATGCTGATGAATCAGACCAATAATCTGCTGAAAAACTTTCAGATTGAGATGAAAGAGATGATTTCCCAACTGCGGGATAATCTGGCGAAAACAGAAAGTCTTCGAAAAAAGGACTTTGATATCATGATTCGGGAACTGGTTGACCGCATCCGGGAAATTGAGCAGGAAGCAGAAGAGCGGTTCGATCAGTTCCGGCAGGAAGAATCGGAAATGATAGACCGATTCCGCCACCTGGTATCCGGTGAAAGCCCCTTTGTCACCGAAGATATGGAAACCCTTCGGGAAGATGTTCTCTCCCGCCAGAAAGAGCGCGAAAGACGCATTGTCAACGGTTTGAAACAGTTTCAGATCGCAGAGGAAGAGCTTCGCTCCGGTTTGAAGACCTTGCTGCAGAAAGGCAACGGTGTTCGAACCAAAGATCTGAAACAGATGCTGAAAACCATTCAGGTGCATCAGTGTTTTCGCGGGCCGGAAATCATTGCGTTTCTGGACAATTTTGACGCCGTTCGGGACCGGGTTCAAAATCAGTGGCGGGAGGTTTTGGCCTGCAGCCGGTAAGAAAAACCCTGTTTATACCGATCCTGGATGGTTCGCCAGGACTCGCTACAACCCCCTGCAATGACATCCTTTACGGAAATAGAGGCGAATCCGTTTCCCTCTACAGGCTTTATGCCTTCTGAAGCATGTCTATTGATCCCAATCTGTAAATCCATCGAAAAGGAAGGAGATACCCCATGTCGAATGCAGACGCTTTACGGAGGTTGGCTGAGGAGGTGATTGATGCGCACGAGGATAGAGTGGTCCTAAGGGCCTCGATTCTGAATGACATCGATCAGATTAAATCGGAAACCAGAGAATGCCAGAAAGAGACGGTAATTTTACTCAGGACGTTTACCGGCCAGCACCTGGAGATGGGCAAAGAGCTCAGGTCCGAGCTGGGACAGTTTATGTCGGACCTGAATGAATCCGAATCCATTCGTCTTTCAAAGGCCCGGGAAGATGCCGATCGGCGACAGGCCGAGATCAGCCGGAGAAACGCGGAGGTTGATCAATTAAGAAACAACACCGTGGATGAAATTCGACAAATGGCTGATGCGCACCAGGAAATGGGCAAGCAGTTACGGGCCGATCTCGATCAATTCATGTCAGGAGTGGACGCCGCGGAATCCGGTCGTCTGTCGATCGCCCGGGAAGATGCCGGCCAGCGACAGGATGAGATCAACCACAGAGTGGCGGTGGTTGATGATTTAAAAAACAGCCTCGTGGATAAACTTCGGCAAATGGCCGATGCGCACCAGGAAATGGGCAAGCGGCTGCGGGCCGATCTTGATCAATTCATGTCAGGACTGTCCCAGACCGAATCCATTCGAAAAGCCGCCGCTCAGGCGTATCTGTCAGAAATTCATGCAGATATCCGGGAAACGGCAGCGGCATGGAAAGCGTTGATCCAGCGCATTCAAGCGGCCAGAGCCGCAGCCCCGTCCGCTGCCGCCAAAACCGCGGAAACCGCGGCTTCTTTTCCGCCGGGTGAAAAAAAAAACACTATTGTTAAAGAAGCAATAGCTGCTTCAGGGGCTTTGGTTGAGAATGAAGTCCATGCCCCGGATGAAGGCGTCGGTCTGGACCGGGAACATCTTGGTGAAAAAATTGTCGCCATTCTTCGAGAGCACGCTGACGGCATAAAAATGACTCAGTTGGCTGAACTGCTGGGAATTGAAAACTGGCGATCCCTGATCCCCGTCATGCGAGAGCTTATGGATGATCGGACTGTGGAAAAAGACGGTTCCCTGTATTTTGCATAATCTGTCCCGTTAATCCCCCCCCCGCGGGGGGGAATTAACGGGGGAGGGGAAGGAAATAAAAATGAAAAGAGCTGACTGCGCATTCTGCAGGGGAAAAGGGGTTGACCCCTTTCAACTGTTTTATCAAGATTCGATATGTCAGGTGTGTTGCGGGCGGGGTTTGAACAGCATTCCGGAGCATGCGGTTTCCTGTGCATATTGCCATGGGACGGGTGTGCAGCCCCATCGAAGGCTGGTATGCACCGTATGCAGTGGAACCGGCTCCATCTTGACTCACGAGCCGACAGAACCCTGCCCGGAATGCAATGGAAAAGGCATGTGTGCGGGCGAATATCTGCCCTGCCGGACGTGCAGGGGAAAAGGGCTATTGTCCCTTGAAGTAATCGGGCTAAAAGGAGATTGTCATGTCTGAAACTACGACCATTCTGGAACCCATATCCATGTCGGATTTTGTTGAAACGCCCTATGTCAGTGATGTGACGATTCGGGCCCTGGGATATCTGGAAGCCGGCTTTCCCCTTCATTTCCGCGGCATTTCCGGCACCGGAAAAACAACGATCGCCATGCATGTGGCCAGCAAAATCGGCCGACCGGTGATCCTGATTCATGGGGACGAAGAATTTTCGACATCGGATCTGGTGGGAAGCGAACAGGGCTACAGCATTCGCCGGGTAAAGGATAATTTTATTCACACGGTACTGAAAACCGAAGAAGATATGCGCAAGCAATGGGTCGATAACCGTTTGACGGTTGCCTGCAAGCATGGCTTCACCCTGATCTACGACGAATTTACCAGGTCCAGGCCCGAGGCCAACAACGCCCTGCTGTCGGTTCTTCAGGAAAAAATGCTGGATCTGCCGGTCAGCAGAAACGGCGATGGAAATTATCTGAGAGTCAATCCCAATTTCAGAGCCATATTTACCAGCAATCCGGAAGAGTATGCAGGCGTGCATCGAAGCCAGGATGCGCTGCGGGATCGAATGGTGACCCTCGATCTGGACAATTTTGACCGCGAAACCGAAATCCGGATCACATCCGCCAAATCCGGTCTGCCCCAGGAAGACGCCGCAAGGATTGTCGATATTGTCCGGGGGCTCAGGGAGTCCGACGTGTATGAGTTCTCGCCGACGATCCGGGGCTGCAACATGATTGCAAAATCAGCCGTGGTTCGAAAGGCGTTGATCCGTAAGGATGATGGGGTGTTTCGGCAGATCTGCTTTGATATTTTATCCTCCGAAACCAGCCGCATCGGGAACAGGTCAAACCAGGAGCGAGTCAAAGAGGTGATTTCGGGCCTCATCGATCAGTATTGCTGATACGTAAAAGGAGAGGATGAATGGATAGCAAACCAGCCGGAAATGATATGATCAGACGGGGGTCTTCGTCTTTAAAAACCGCTTTGAAAAACTGTTTGACGAACAAACATCAGCAGAAACGGTCGGACTATTTGGAATTATTCGTTATTGAGAAACATCTGTGGCGGTTGAATCAGGAGAAATCCAATTTAAACCGCCGCGTTCAACAGATCGACGAAGAAATGTTGACCATTCAAGGAACGATCGCGCGGCTGAAAAGAGGCATTGAACAGGAACAGCAGCACCGCAAGGTTGTTTTACACGGAGAACAGCCGGCGCCGGCCGCGACCCCGATGAAAACAATGACAATGGGATATTGATGCACTTGTAAAAAGTCCAAATGAAGACCGAAAGGGCGCTATGAAGCGGGAAGGTAAATACCTGTATTGCATCATTGCCGGGAATGAGTATCGAGGTTTCGGACCTATTGGCATCGGCGGCCGCGGCGACATGGTGTCCACCATCGGATATCAGGATATCAGTGCGGTTATCAGCAGCACGCCCATGGACCAGTATGTGATCGATCAAGAGAACATGCTGTCCCACGAGAAGGTTATCGAAACTGTCATGAAAGATTTTACGGTTCTGCCCGTTCGATTCTGCACGATCGCGTCCAGCGCGGAAGAACTGCGCACCATGCTGAGGCGAAGGTATTCAGAGCTTAAAGGCCTGCTCAAAGACATGGACAATAAGTTTGAAATGGGACTTAAGGCCGTGTGGAAAAACATGCATCAGATCTATCAGGAAATTGTGGATGAGAGTCCTGTCATCAGAGAGCTCAAACAGCAGGCCGATACATCTCCGGAAACACCAGCAAATCCAATACGGCTTGAACTGGGCAGGGCGGTGAAGGAAGCGCTCGATCGCAAAAAAGAAAAAGAAAGCGCTCAAATGATTCCACTTTTTAAAAAAATGGTTCTGGATGTCAAACTGAACAGGCTGATCGGAGATAACATGGTGTTGAATGCCGCGTTTCTGATCGATCGCTCCCGCGAAAAATCTTTTGATTTGGTGATAGACGACCTGCAGAAAAAACTGGATGATCGCGTGCAGTTCAAATATGTGGGGCCGGCGCCGCTGTTTCATTTTGTCAACCTGGTCATGATAACGTGATCAGGCAAGACCGGCCGTCAATCCAGCGAATGGCTGGGTGATTCATGTTTGCTTACAGGAGGATAGGATGCCATCTGATAAAAAGGAAGACGTTGGATTCGATTTTGGTCTGGGCGGGTTATTCAAAGGCTTGAGTAATCTGATGGATGCGACCGTGCAACTGGCCGAAAAAGGGGAATCCCTGTCCAAATCCGGGGAGATTCATTTCAGCGGACTGGACAAACTGAAGGGTTTAAAAGACCTGAAAGGGGTTTACGGGGTCCGGATCAGCACCATGTCGGATGGCAGACCATCGGTACGGCCTTTTGGAAACATTAAAAAATCTCCGGATGGGCCCGTGGTGGAGGAAACGCGTGAACCGCTTGTGGATGTTTTTGATGATGCGGACAGCATTCAAATCGTAGCCGAAATGCCGGGTGTTTCTCAAAACGACATCGAAGTGGATGTCAGCGGCGATATCGTCGGCATTACAGCCATATCCGGCGCGCGAAAATACCGCAAGGAGCTTCTTCTCTCCCGTGCCGTGCAGGCGGATGACATGACCTGGACCTATCAGAACGGCATTCTGGAGATCGTTATCAAAACCAGGGTCGAAAAAAATTAAATTCTTTTTCCCAGGAGTATGGAAATGGATGTTTCAGACATGACATTCAAGGTTGCGGAAGCCGGATCACGCGATGTCGGCCGGGGTATCGCCCGTTTCGATCCGGCTGATTTCAAATCCGTTGGCATTCAGGTGGGTGACGTGATTCGGATAACCGGAAAACGCTGTACCGCCGCCAAGGTTTTGCCTGCTTATATGGAGGATCGCGGAAAGGGAATGATTCGGTTGGACGGCATTACCCGCGAAAATGCGCGGGTTGGCATCGATGAAAAAGTCAGCATCGTGAAGTCCGATTTTCAGCCGGCTCATAAGATCGTGGTTTCATCGCTTGCAACGATGCGATCTGTTGACGCCCGCTATATCGGCAGCCTTCTCGAAGGGATAGTCCTGATCGAGGGAGACACCATTCGCGCCAAGCTGTTTGGATCCAAGACCCGGGATTTTCATGTGGTTTCTACCCAGCCTTCCGGGGTGGTCATGATCCATTCGCAGACCACCATCCATATTCAGGAGAAAAAAGAGCCGGGAGAAGGCCGCTCCAGGATATCGTATGAAGATATCGGCGGATTGGGCCATCAGATCCGGCGCATCCGGGAGATGATCGAACTGCCGCTTAAATACCCGGAGGTTTTTGAACGGCTGGGGATCGACCCTCCCAAGGGAGTCCTGCTGCATGGGCCGCCCGGATGCGGGAAAACCCTTATCGCGCGGGCCGTAGCCAATGAAACGGATGTATTCATGGCGCAACTGAGCGGCCCGGAGATCATGAATAAGTTTTACGGCGAAAGTGAAGCCAATCTTCGTCGAATCTTTGATGAGGCGTCCAGTAAGGCCCCCAGCATCATTTTTCTGGATGAAATAGATTCCATTGCGCCCAAACGGGAAGAAATGGGCGGCGAAAAACAAGTGGAAAAACGGGTTGTCGCCCAGCTTCTGGCGCTGATGGATGGTCTGTCTTCACGGGGACAGGTGATTGTCATCGGCGCCACCAATATTCCCAATGTCATTGATCCCGCCCTGAGGCGACCGGGCCGGTTTGACCGTGAAATTGAAATCGCCATTCCCGACAAACACGGGCGCCTGGAGATTTTAAACATTCATACGCGGGGCATGCCCCTGGCCGAAGACGTGGACCTGTTTCGATTGTCCGAAATGACGCATGGCTATATCGGCGCGGATATCGAGGCGCTTTGCCGGGAAGCGGCCATGGCGACGCTGAGAAAAATATTCCCCACAATCGATTTTCAGATGGTTGAGATCCCCTACGATACATTGATGTCCCTTCAGGTCTCCATGGATAATTTTCTGGAGGCTTTCCGGGAAATCGAACCATCGGCCATTCGGGAGGTTTTTACCGAGATCCCCGATGTGAAATGGGATGATGTGGGCGGCTTGGATGCGGTCAAACAGGTTCTTAAGGAAACAATTGAATGGCCTTTGAAATATGCCGGACTGTTTGAACATATGCATACCACGCCATCAAAGGGAATCCTGCTGTATGGTCCTCCGGGGGTGGGCAAAACCCTTCTGGCCAAAGCGGTCGCCACGGAATCCGGCGTCAATTTTATTTCGGTCAAAGGCCCGGAGCTTCTTTCAAAATGGATTGGAGAGAGCGAGAAAGGCATTCGGGAAGTCTTTCGAAAGGCCCGCCAGGCCTCGCCCTGCATTATTTTTTTTGATGAAATTGACAGCATTGCCGCCAGAAGGGGGGGAGAGTCCTCTTCCCATGTGGTGGATCGCATGATCAGCCAGCTTTTGACCGAGATGGACGGCATCGAAGAGCTGAAAGGAATTGCGGTTCTGGCCGCGACAAACAGGCTGGATATTCTGGATCCCGCGATACTTCGGGCCGGGCGTTTCGATTTTCATATCCAACTTCCGGCGCCGGATGAGACCACGCGGGAGGCCATTTTCCGCGTTCATACCCGCGGCAAGCCCCTTGACCCGAATGTGGATATCAAAAGCCTGGCGCATGCCGCGGGCAATCTGGTCGGGGCCGATATCGAGCTGATCTGCAGGAATGCCGCGCTGGCCGCAATACGGGAAGCCATACAGTCGGGCAGCAGCAATGATGTCCAGGTGCTTATCACTGCCAGACATTTTGAAATCGGGAATGAGAAGAAATGAATATGGATACTCCGGCGGATGCGGTTCCGACAGGTGGAAAATATCTCTACGGTTTTGTTCAAATCCCAAACGCGATGCGACCCGGCATCGCCAGCATGGATCAGGAAATGCTGCATACCATTGCGTACCGGGATATCGCTGCGGTGGTCAGCGATGCGGTTCCCATTGTATGGACGGATCTTCCGAGGGAAACCCTGTTTTCCTATCTCACGACACATCAGGCCGCGATTGAAGCGGTCATGGAACGACAGGAAATCATTCCCGCCAAATTCGCAACCGTTTTATCCAGTGAAAATCTGGTTCTCCATGCCCTGAAAACCGAATATCGCGCCATACGATCCAGCCTGGACGATATGGCCAATCGGATCGAGCTGGATGTGGTGATTTTATGGCGTGACCCGGCCGGCCTGTTTAAAAAAATCGCGGAAATGCCGCAAGTCGTCGCCATCAAACGTCAGATGGCGGATGCCGGACCCGATCAATGCCATAATCTGCAGATTCAGGCCGGAAAGCAGGTAAAAGCGATTCTGGACAGCATGAACGCGGCCTGCGCAGACGAGGCCAAAGACGCTCTCTCGCCGCTTTCTCAGGCCTGCCAGCCCCATGAGGTTAAAAATGACGAGATGATCCTGAACTGTGCGTTTCTGCTCGAAAAGCACCAGTTGGACGCATTTGAAAAACAGATCGATACGCTGGATCGCCGGCATCATGATCAGTTGACGTTTCGAATCATTGGGCCGCTTCCGCCCTATAGTTTCAGAACCCTTGAAATCGTACAATTGGACCCGGATGCGGTTGAAAATGCACGGGTTCTTTTTTCTCTGGGCAAAACCGCCACCGAACTTGAAATCAGAGCCAGATACCGCGAAAAGGCCAAAACACTTCATCCGGATCATTTTCCGGAAGATAAGGCCGCCCGGAACCGGTTTGAATCATTCAATAAGGCGTTTGAGATTCTGAAGGCCTACTGCCGCGGCGGCGCCTGTTCTTTCGAACCCGTCGATATTCAGAACTGGATAGCCGTCAGGGAGATGAAATATCGGGCAGGAACGCGATAAGCATGAGGCTCTTGCTGTATTTGCCGGTAATCCATGCGGGACCGGACCTGGGGAGCCTGGACAGATCGCTGGCCGGAAACAGACTGGACGTCATGGGCAAAGTGCGGTTGGAATTACACCAGCAGGTCATTGCCCGGTACTGGCAGGAGGTCCAAGCCTGGTGTCTATCCCTGGAAGCCCCGCTGCCGGCCATATATCAGGATGGACTTCTGGCCGACGGGGAACTGGGCCGAAAAATCATCCAGGAAAACGCGGCGAGGGGCAGCATCAATTTTGGAATCGTTAACCGGTTGATGGAAAAAGGCGCGAAAATTCGGAAAACCGAAGATGTCCTGCTTCTGAAGGAAGAGTACAGCCGGGCGCTTTGTCTGGTGCAAATGCCGTCTCCCTGGGATCGGGTGACCGCGCGCGTGGGCTGCCAATTCGACAAAGACGATCTGCTGGAACGCCGCGACCACTACATCGCCCAAACCATCAGTCGCACGTTGAACGCCGATGAAACCGGATTGCTGTTTATCGGTGCGTTTCACGACGTCATCCCGTTTCTGGCGGATGACATTTCGGTTCACGAAGTCAAAGATCGCCGTCGGATCATCGCCTATTACCATGAATTGCTGACCGGCCGGGATGATCGGCAGGTGCGCATTCTGGCCGGATATCTAAGTGCGCCGATATGCTGTAACCTCTAATCATGAGTCAATAATTCTATGTCAGCACAGGGACGATATATCTACGCGATCATTGCAGCAGACGATGATAAACAGTTTGGACCATTTGGTATCGGGGGCCGGAATGACGAGGTGTTCATCCAGCGCTATCAGGATGTCGGGGCCGTTGTCAGTTCATCTGAGGTGATTCAATACCCGGTCACCCGGGCCAATACCCTGGCGCATCAGCAGATTCTGGAACGGGTCATGACCGATCATTCCCTGCTTCCGGTTCGATTTGGAACCGTTGCAGACGATGCCGATCAGATCCGGGACAAGGTACTGACTGCACGATACGCCGAAATCCGGGACCGGTTATCCTATGTGAGCGATAAAATCGAACTGGGGTTAAAGGTTCTCTGGATCGACAAGTCCGAGCCGTTCCGGGAAATTGTGGATGAAAATAAAGAGATCAGGCGCATCAGGGACCGGTTGACCGGAAAAAAAGGTGCGGTCCAGCGGGATCAGGTGAGGCTGGGTGAAATGGTCAAAAAAGCACTGGATCACAAACGAAAGAAAACAGAAAAAGACATTCTGTCTTTACTGCTTCCCCTTTGCGTGGATCATCGAAAGAATCCGGTGTTTGGAGATCAGATGATTACAAACAGCGCATTTCTGATTTTAAAACATCGGGAATCCGCATTTGATCAGGCGGTGAATGACCTGGCTGAAACCCATGCGGCACTGCTCAAGTTTAAATATGTCGGACCGGTGCCTCCCTGCAATTTTGTTGAAATGAGCATTGACTGGTAGGAATTATGGCGTTTATCATCGATGACATCCTGTTATCCCCGATCCGTCTCACCATATGGGTGGCGCAAAAACTTAAAGATGCGGCATACCAGGAAATGACCGATGATTCCCGGGTACACGAAGAACTCCTGCACCTGCAGATGCGGTATGAGATGGGTGAAATCAGTGATGATGCGTATGAAGCCGAAGAGACCCGGTTGATGGCGAAGCTGGAGGAAATTCGAAAAATCAAAGAAGAACAGGAAGTATAATAAGAGAAAGGAAATGATCATGCGATTTGATGAGGCCATACAACAGGCGAAATTGGTGCTTCATGAACTGACGGGGCTTGAAATATCCTCGGTTGTCAGCGCGGAAAAAGAGGATGACGGGTGGCTTGTCCTGGTTGAAGTGGTGGAAAAGCACTCCATTCCGGACAGTATGGACATTCTGGCGCTGTATGAAACCCGGCTGGATGCTGAGGGGAACATGCGGGAATTCAAGCGTGTCAGCATGCGAAAGCGAATTGAAACGTATACGGAAGAATAAGGAGATATTCATGCCTCTGGAACCATCACGGGAAAACAGCGCCGGGCTGGCCGATGTAATTGACCGGATACTGGATAAAGGTCTGGTGATTAACGCCGATGTTCTGGTTTCCGTAGCGGGGGTCGAGCTTTTGGGTATCAAGATTCGGGCGGCCCTGGCGTCTTTTGAAACCGCGGCCCGATACGGGCTTGAATTTCCGTCCGGCACACAACTGCAGACCCCGGCGTGGAAAGAGGCCCTGGTTGCGCGGGAAGGTTGTCCCCAGTGTGAAAAACGGGTGCCCATCGAAGAGCTGGTATCGAGTGGTTGCCCCTGGTGCGGCTGGATCAGCGCCAAGGCAAAGCCCCGAGTCCAGCGAAGTCTGGCCTGAAATATGGCGATCAATCTGGATGAGAACAACCTCAAGCAGGGGGTTCTGGGTCTTGTTATCGCCCTGGTGCAGATCATTCGCGACGCACTTCGCATTCAGGCCATGAAACGCATGGAAGGGGGCGGTTTGACGGAAGATGAAATCGATCGGCTGGGGCGGACCCTCATGGACATGGATGAAGTCATCGAAGACATCATCCGGGAGCAGGGCATTACCGAAACGGTTCGATCCGTCAGAAACGGGTTGGACAGTCTGGTGGATGATTTTCTGGACCAAATGATTCGTCCCGGACATGTCAGGAAGGGTTGAAGATATGAATCTCATCCTGAAGAAGCTGGTTCAAGAGGAGGTTCGGAACCTGATAATCCGTCACCAGAAAACCATACACGCTTTGGTGAAAGAGATGCTGGCGTCTGAAATCCGCCGCGCCATCCGGCTGGAGATGCCTGGTCTGCTGGATGACGGATCCGAAGTCGGCGCCGATGTTCCCTCGGATAGCCCGACTCCGGATATTCCCGCGGTTGCCGGTTTTTCCGGACCATCGCCGGAGCCGGCCTTGAAAAATGACTCCCCGGTATCCCGAAACGGCGGCGTGCAAACCGATTGCCGCTATTTATATGCGATTGCGGGATCGGATAAAACCTTTCAACCGGGATGGGTTGGGATCGAAGATGCGCCAGTATATACCATTGCTTCGAACGGACTGAGCGCGCTGGTCCACGTCTGTTCCTCCCAGCCCTACCAGTCCGCTGATCCGGAGATCGCACGGAGCTGGCTGCTCGCGCATCAGCGCTTGGTGGAAGCCGCTGTCGAACAACTGGGAGATGTCATTCCCGCCGGATTTGATACCATTGTCAGCGGGGAAGGGCTTTTGGATCCGGATGAAGCGGTTCGGACCTGGCTGGACGCGGAGCATGACGCCCTGATATCCAAACTGGATCGAATCAGCGGCAAACAGGAATATGGGGTTCAGATTTTCTGGGAACCGAAGCAAATCGCAGCCCGGATATCGAAAGAAAATGAGTCGATCCGGTGCCTGAATGAAGAAATCCGATCCAAACCCGAAGGCGCTGCCTATCTGTATCGGCAGAAACTGGCAACCATGCTCAAGGCTGAAATCGAGAAAGAGGCGGATCGGCATTTTCAATCATTTTATCAGATCATTCAACCTGCCGTCGATGTGTTGCAGATTGAAAAAATTCGAAATACTTCCGAAGCGGAGGCTCATCAGATGATCATGAACCTGTCCTGTTTGCTGTCGCCGGAAAACAGGCATCGATTGGGCTTGGAACTGGAAATCATTGACGGGATGGATGGGTTTTCCGTTAAATTCACCGGCCCCTGGCCACCCTACAGTTTTGTGTGATGGAACCCCGGCGCAGCGGTCATGCCACCCTGGTTGATCTGCTGGATCGAATCCTGGATAAAGGAATCGTGATCCACGCGGACCTGATGATTTCTGTTGCAGGCATTCCCTTGATCGGCGTCAACCTTCGGGCTGCTGTGGCCGGTATGGAAACCATGCTGAAATACGGCATGATGACGCAGTGGGATGAAAAAACCCGCGCACACATGTCCGGTGAACATGCCGCAAAGCAGATTCAACTGTTTAAAAATGAAACCGTGGCATTCAAAACTTTGGGCGCGGTCTGGTACGCCCACGGGATTTATTCGGCCTGGCGATATGGACATATCTATCTTACGGAACATCGTCTGATGGTCTGCCAGGATACCGAATGTGTTCCGGTTTTTGAAACCGCTCTCAGCCGGATTGGTGCCGCGGAATTCAGTTGCAACAAGCTGAACGCGAAAACAGAGACACCTCGTGTGAATCTTGTTTTAAAGGATGAGCGGGTTGTCATGATCCGGTCGCCGCATATGGATTTGTTGCGGGAGGCGCTGGAGCAGTGGAGCGAATTGCATGGGTATGATATGACCGATGCGCTGCCAGCCCTAGATGATAATACCGAAACCTGCCCGCAATGTGGAAGAGCGGCTCAGGTTCAGATTCTTCTGGGCGATGGATGCCCCAGGTGCGGATGGGTGCGCAAAGGAAATGTATGGGAAAAACCATTGGAATCGACCTAGGAACCACGTATTCGGTAGCGGCGATTGTCGAAAACAACCGGGTTCGGATCATTCAAAACGCCGAAGGCGACCGGTTGACCCCATCGGTCTATGCAGAAAGCGCCGATGGGCGCATCATGGTGGGGGCCATTGCCAAAAACCAGGCCTCGGCCAATCCGGACCGAACCGTGATTTCCGTCAAACGCCTGATGGGATCGGATGCCCGAATCCAGGTGAATGGCCAAAGCCTTTCGCCCCAGGAAATCTCCGCGCATATTCTTCGAAAAATCAAAGCCGATGTTAAACGCCAACTGGGTGAGGAAGTAACCCGGGCAGTGATTACGGTTCCCGCGTATTTCAGTGATGCCCAAAGGCGGGCCACTCAGGAAGCCGGCACCATGGCCGGGTTCGAGATCATGCGGATCATCAGTGAACCCACTGCGGCGGCGCTGGCCTATGGGATGGACCGGTCCGATATTCAGCATATCCTGGTATGGGATCTGGGCGGAGGGACTTTTGATGTTTCCATCCTGGAAGCAGGAGATGGCCTTTTCCATGTTCGTGCGGTCAATGGCGACACCCGCCTGGGCGGAGATGACTGGGACGACCGGCTGGTATCCCATCTCAGACAGCAGGTATTGCAGGCCCATGATCTGGACATCGAATCGGATGCCTGCATGTTTCAAGAGGTCAAGGAAGCCTGTGAACGAACCAAGCGGGAACTGTCGGTCCAGAATGAATCCCGTATTTTTCTGCCCCTTGCTTCCGGCCCCGATCATGACGCCATAGAAATCGAGATGACGATCAGCCGGCGGGTGTTCGAGGATCTGACACAGGATCTGCTGAACATGCTGATTCCGCCCACCCGTCAGGCCCTTGAGGATGTGTCGCTGACACCGGCGGATATGGATCGCATCATTCTGGTGGGCGGCGCCTCGCGGATACCGGCGGTCAGACAACTGGCTGAAACCCTGTTTCAACAGCCGCCGGACACCCATCTGAATCCGGATGAAGTGGTTGCCATGGGCGCCGCCATTCAGGCAGGGGTATTGAACGGAAGTGTTCAGGATGTGATCCTGATCGATGTAACGCCCCTGTCCCTGGGGATTGAAACCCAGGGCGGCCTGTTTACCCGGCTGATTCCCCGGAATACCACCATACCGGTTACCGCGGAGCGGATTTTCACCAATGCGCAAGACAACCAGACGGTGATGGATATCAATGTGCTGCAGGGCGAAAGGGAAATGGCCGGAGACAATATTACTCTGGGCTCGTTTCAGTTGACCGATATTCCGGAGCTTCCCAGAGGAAAGGGGCATGTGGAGGTGATGTTTGAAATCGATGCTAATGGCATCCTTCAGGTCTCGGCCCAGGAACTGCATACGGGTGAATCCGCCGGAATAAAGATTGAAGCCGCGCATCTCCTGTCCGCGGATCAGATCGACCGGGCAGTGGCCGAGGCGGCCGCTCATGCCGGAACCGACAATCAGCGCCGGAGCGATATCGAAGCATCCATTCAAACAAACCGCCTGATTCAAGCCGCCGAAGCCCTGCTGTTTGGAACGGATCGCCGGTTGTCAAAAGTATCCCGTCGTCAAATTCACCTGGCTGTTTCGGCAGCCAAATCCGCTTTGGCCGGCGGTCGATTCGAAGCCATGACCGAGGCTGCCCATGCGTTAAAAAGCGTTCTCAATGACTTTAGCGTGAAGCGTATCTCGTGAAGCGTTGTTTGACATTTTCGTCTCCGGGGGCGAATGCCCAAGCAATTCATAACGGTAACAAGACACCTGGAACCCGGGATCTGAGACAATGCGAATCAAACCCAGACACAGCGCCATGCCGGCGCCCAAATTATTCCGCCCGAAACTCAAGGATGGCGAGACCCTGGTGCTGGAAGGCCAGGGGGGATTCAAATTCCACGAACGATCTGGATGGAAGGTAACGCTCTTTTTATTGACTAGTCAGCGGTTGATCGGATGTCAACTTCAGAGAATCACGCTTGAAATCCCTATCGAATCGATCCTTGGTATTACCAGCGCCACGCAGGTATATATCATGCGCAAACGTGAGATTCTTCGCATTGCCTGTTCCCAGGGCGCCCATGGTGGCAAAGCCGGCCATATCTGGTTTGTCATCAATGATATCGCGATCTGGAAAAATGCGATGTATCGACTGGCCCTGCTGAAAGTCGATGAACCCCTGATTGAAACCATCGGGCGCGACGTCGGGGCGGATAGCCGGGATATCCTGTGGTATCTGTGGCATCACCGTCATGGCGCCATCAATGACTTGGCCAGACTGATTCAGGCCGAGAATCACAGGGATGTGCTGATGCTGATACAGGATGAAATCAATCCAGCGGCTGAAAAGCGGGCCGGCTGTCCGATTCTGTCGTTTGAGAGGTCCCGGAACGATCCGCAAACCGGTGAAACCATTGGATACGCCTGGTGGATGATGGGAACACCCACTGCGGATTTCTCACGCCCGGACCGGCTTCTGGATATCGTGGATGAAGGCGACTATATCCAGGTGATACTGGAAGTGAAACAGGTTGAAAAAAGCGACCTCAACATGCATGTCAGCCGGAACCAGTTGGTGATCTCTTCCGAAAAACCCGGCCATCAATGGACCGAAACGTTTCAGTTGCCGGCCGATGTTACCTATGATCATCATGACCTGCATCTGAGGAATCAGTTGCTTGAAATCCGTCTGTCCAAGGCCAAAGCATGAATCCCATAACCCTTGCCAAAGATCATCCGGTATTTTCCATGCCCGAATTTGCGAGACATCCAGACCTGCGCCTGATCATTGTCGGTGGTAAGGGCGGTGTGGGTAAAACCACGGTGTCATCGGCCATAGCCCTGCATCTGGCGCGAAAACATGCCGGAAATAAGCGAATCTTTGTCATTTCAACAGATCCGGCCCATTCGCTGGGAGATAGCCTGGGGATGTCGATTGGGGATACCCTGACGCCGGTGGATTGGAAATCCTGGCTTAGCAATTGCCCTTTGGAAAAGGATGCGGAAGGGTCAGCCGGAAAGCCTATCAATCTGTTTGCCCTGGAGCTGAATGCCGGCCGCTTGCTGACAACATTCAAGGAAAATCACCGGCACGTTATGACCACACTGGCGGATCGGGGAACCTATTTCGATCAGGAAGATATTGCCGATTTTTTTGATCTTTCCCTGCCGGGAATGGATGAAGTCATGGCCATCATGGAAGTGTCGTCCATTCTCAAGTCCGATGCCTGCGATCTGCTCATTCTGGACACCGCGCCCACCGGTCACACCCTGCGCATGCTGAGCCTGCCGGCCCAGATGAAAAAATGGGTCGAGGTACTGGATCTCATGCAGCAAAAACATCGGTTCATGAAGACATGGGCCAGCAGAAAAACCTATTTCAAGGATGAATGCGATGCGTTTCTGGATGTGCTGTCGGCAGATATGGACCGGGTTTCCCGCCTGCTTTCGGATCCGTCCATCACCCGTTTTATTCCGGTGACCATCCCGGAGCCGATGAGCATCGAGGAAACCCATCGACTGGTCGTCGCATTGGAAGAAATGCATATCCCTGTGAAGGACATCATCGTGAACCGGACCGCGGCATACCGGGACTGTCCAGTATGCTCGGTTCAATACGCCGATCAGCAGCCGTCCCTGGCGCGCATCGATGCCCTGTTTTCATCCTGTTCCCGGATATATCTTCCCCTGTTTCCCTCTGAAATCCATGGCATGGGGTCCCTGTTTTCGATAGCAGATTTTTTTTCCGGCACCACGGATCTTCCGGATCAGAAATCAGATACAAGGGATCCGTGGGCCGGAGTTCCTTTTTCCCCGGCTGCCGGCATGGCGCACGACACATCGGACAGCCGACCATCGACTTCCGGAATCCAGTCTTCCGGCTTACCGGCATTATCCCCTGATCTGGAATTCATTCTTTTCGGCGGCAAAGGCGGGGTGGGGAAAACGACCTTGGCTGCGTCCGCGGCGCTTCATCTGGCCCGAACATTTCCGGATAAAAAAATCCTGATCTTTTCGACAGACCCGGCCCATTCACTGTCCGATTCCTTTGATCAGGTTATCGGCAACACGCTGAAACCCATTGATTATCCCTTGGATGACGGTCAAAAACAGGAGAAAACCAACCTGTTCGCCATGGAAATCAATGCGGATACGCTTTTTGAAGATTTTAAGACATCGTTCAAACAGGACATATCCGCACTGTTCGATCAGTTTCTGGGAAAAGGGTTGGATATCCGGTTCGATCGTGAGGTCATGACCGAACTGATATCTCTTGCTCCGCCGGGAATCGATGAAATCATGGCCCTGGATAAAGTCATGGAACTGAGAAAGGAGAATGCCTTTGACCTGTTCATACTGGACACGTCGCCGACCGGACATCTGCTGCGGTTTTTAGAGCTTCCGTATCTGATTCGGGACTGGCTGAAATCCTTTTTCAGGCTGATGCTGAAATACCGGGGCGTGGTTCGACTGGCCCATGCCGCCGAAAAAGCCCTGGCCCTCTCCCGAAACATCCGCCGGATTCAGGAAACCCTGATCGACCCGAAGCAAACCGCCTTTATCGCTGTCACCATTCCGGAGTCGCTGGCTGTTCTGGAGCTTTCCCGCCTGCTGTCCGCCATAAAATCATCGAAAATTCCCTGCCATCATGTAATCGTCAACATGATGGTTCCCTCCGGACACTGTCCGTTCTGCTCGGATAGAAGAATCCGGCAGCAAGGGCATCTCGAACAGATTCAATCGATTTCCGATACGATACAGGTTGTTCAAATCCTGCTCAGTCCTCATCCCATCAGAGGGATGGATCAACTGGTTTCCGATATCTGATTTTCGGCATCTTGGGCCGTTATCCTGTAAACGGGCATAAATGTTCTTTTCAAAGGCTCTGTTTTTAGTCGGGTTGCCTGTATTGCAGCAATCGAAAGGAGAGATGATGATGTATCAACAGAAAAATATATGGATCGGGTTGTTTTATACAGCCATCACGGTATTTATCACGGTATTCATCTATATTCCCTCAATCAGTGTTGATATTTATGATTTTACAGACAACAGTGGTGTCCGTCACGATACCAATGTTCCTGCATCCCCGGAATATCGCCTTTATCTGGAAAGTGCCCCCAATAACTATCTTGAATCCGGTCTGAGTGAGAGAATTTCTGCAACCTCCGATTTCAATCAATATGATCCTCTCATCCTGAAGGCTTCAATACGGCATGATGTTGACTTTTCACTGTTGAAATCCATCATCAAGGTCGAGTCCAATTTCGACTGTTATGCGGTCTCCCAAAACGGAGCAAAAGGCCTGATGCAGATCATCCCTCGGAATTTTACCTTTCTAAATATCAGAAATCCGTTTGATCCTGAAGAAAATATCATGGGGGGGACGCTTTATTTCAAACAAATGCTTGAAAAATTCAATAAAACAGAATTGGCGCTTGCCGCCTATAATGCCGGACCCAACACCGTTAATAAGTACAACGGCATTCCAGCGAATTCAGAAACCAAAAAATATGTAAAGAAAGTCATGTCTCATTACAAGAACACGTCTGGCATCTAAAACATGCAGCTTGCGGAATGATTCGGTAGCTTCAACAAAGAGGACCAGGACATCTACTATACTGCAAACTGGTGCAAATTGCGCATTTTAGAGACTTAGATTATCGCATAATCTGATATGATTGATTCATGACAATAGAACTTCAATTCACACCCGAAATTATCGATACATTGAAACTCTGGCGGAAAACAAAAAGGGATGCAACCCACTGCAAGTATTTTCCAACATTTGACGATCTCAGAAATTCTGTCATCAAGACCTTTGAAAAATTCATGCGTAATGCAACCAAAGTCCTCGCAGTTATGAAAAAGCTAAGACAAAGTGCAGGACTGTTGCCTGCATTAGAAATCTGAAATTATTTATCTGAGTGCGGCCGGGCAAGGTCGCGTGTTTAAGCGGGTGCGAATCCCGTCCCGGAAGGAATAGCCAGCTACCGGGTAGCAAGTTCTTGGACAAAATGGGGTAACCCATGAGTTAAGCGTAGAACAGCGAGACGGCAGGCCGTAAGCCGTAAGGCTGAAGTGATCGAGCCTCGAAATATAATAATTATGGGAAGGATGACGCTGTTCAGAAAGCGGAAATCAATACAAAGCCGGCGTAAAATGGCGAGCCGGTGGCGCTTCCTCGGGGTCTGAGAGCATGGCATGTCGGACATAGTGAACACGTGGTAACCCGGGAGACCCTGGACCCCCCTTGCAAGGATGCGAGTATGCCGGACAACTGATAATAAAGGGAGAATGGCAAACGGGATTACAGGGAGTCGGATGGCGCAATAGTACCGGTGAAGGCGGGTAATGCCGCTGGAGGAAAGGGCGCCACATCAGTACAAACGTTGATAAGGAGACATGAACTGTGCTCAGCAACAGTGAGAGCGTGGAAACGAAATTGCAGCGGATAGCCGAGAAGGCCCGCAAGGAGCCGGATTGTCAGTTCACCAGCTTGTTTCACCTGATGGACATAGAGCTTTTGCGGGGATGCTTTGAGGGGCTGAGGAAGGATGCCGCCTCGGGTATCGACAGAGTCACCAAAGAAGAATATGGAAAGGATCTGGAAGCCAATCTGTCCAGGTTGGTTGAGCGGTTGCACAGAATGTCGTACATTCCGCAGCCGGTTCTCAGAGTGTACATCCCGAAGCCGGGAAGCACGAAGCAGAGGCCGCTGGGGATTCCTGTCCTGGAAGACAAGCTGGTGCAGTCGGGGCTTGTTCGGATACTGGAGGCGATCTATGAAGGGGATTTCATAGAAGACTCCTATGGATTCCGGCCGGGACGCGGGTGTCATGATGCACTGCGTACGCTGAGCATGGAGGTTGAAGGTGGCAGTGTTCATATCATCGTAGAGGCTGACATCAAAGGATTCTTTGATAATGTTCAGCACGACTGGATGATGGAGTTTTTGGGCCACCGGATAGCCGATAAGCGGGTGCTGCGCTATGTGAAGCGATTTCTGATAGCCGGGATACTGGAAGATGGGGTGTTCAGAGCAACGGAAGAAGGCTCTCCGCAAGGGGGGAATATTTCGCCAATTCTTTCCAACATCTATCTTCATTATGCTCTTGATCTGTGGTTCACACGGCTGTTCGTCAAGAGTTGTGAAGGTCGGGCGCGTCTGATCCGCTATTGTGACGACTTTGTAGTCTGTTTTCAACGCAAGAACGACGCTGTGCGGTTTCGGGCGGAACTGGACGGACGGCTTGGCAAGTTCGGCCTTGAAGTTGCGCCCGAGAAAACCCAGATCCTGGAGTTCGGTCCACTGGCTGAGCTGAAGGCAAAGGCCAGAGGTGAGAAGCCCCAGACGTTCGACTTTTTGGGGTTGACGCACTTTTGCAGCCGGACGCGGAACGGTAGGCGTTTCCGAATGAAGCGTAAAACCTCGCGGAAGAAGTTCAAGGCCAAACTGTTTGCATTCAAGGAATGGTTAAAGAAGAGCCGTACACTGCCTACTCCGGAATTGATGAAAACGGCTGCCGCGAAGCTGAGGGGCCATTTTGCCTACTACGGGGTGACAGACAACTCGCAGGGAATTGCACGATTCGACCACGAGATAAGGAAGCTGCTCTTCAAATGGCTGAACCGCCGAGGGAAAAGGGGATGCATGTCCTGGGAGAAGTTTGCGAAGCTCTTGGGGAAATACCCCCTGCCGAAGCCGAGAATTATGGTGAATCTGTTCGCTACAAGGTGAATGTACTGATGAGGAGCCGTGTGCGTTAATAGCGCTAGCACGGTTCTGAGAGGGGCCGGTAACAATGGAGAAAATACCTTGAATCGCTGATGACACGTAGTAGCTGCGTGCAGCAAGGCGTACATAAAAGTTCATCTGATACCGTTTCTCATATTTTCAAAATTGTTAACCGGTCTACTCGACAAAACTATATTATCCAGGCGGATAATCAATAATAGGAGCGACCATGGACATCACAGAAGATATCCACCAGTTGACACGTACCCTTAACCGGGTGTTTAACACGCTATTGTTTTTCGTTGTCATATTTGCATCTTTTTTTCCCTGGCAATCCTGGCGTGATGAAAAAGCACAGCAAATACAGGATTTGCAGAACATCATGGAAATGGGCGCGAAAGCCGTTGACGCCTACTTTTTGCAGATGGAAAACAGTATGCGAGAGTTGAGCCTCGATATTATTGAAACGGATGACAGCATCAACCTTGATCATGCCTTCATTCTGGCTAAGCTATTCAAGGAAAACCACCCGGAATTGATTAACGTCAATTTCATTCGGGACGACGGCCAAGTACTGTTTACAGCAAAAGTACCGTCCGGCCCTGAGCTGCCAACGTTTGCTCTTGAGTCCTCATTTATAAAATATCGTAATGAACTACAAGAAGTTCGTCCCCTTAATATAGGTCAACCGCTTATCAGCCTTATGGGCAAAGAATGGATAATTCCACTTCGATTCAGGGTTCATGATAAAGAAGGCAAACTTGCTTATTTGATCAGCGCCAACTTGCCTGTTGAAATGTTGCAAAAATATTGGAAGGATGCACCCTTTACAAAGAAAGCAGCACTTGGCCTCATGCGCGATGATGGTTACCTGGTTAGTCGTTACCCCGTTCCCGAGAAACTGGAAATGACGAAAATCTATGGCACACCAAGGACGGGCGCCCTGATCAATTACCTCAAACAGGAGAAATTTCCGGCAAATGGCTATGTGGAGGGACCCAGCAGTCTCGATGGACCGAATTATTTAAATACATTTCATAGATTGGAGCATTTCCCGATTACTTTATTTATTGCAATGCCGAAGTCGCAAATTCTTACAATATGGTTGGATAACGTCAAGGCTCCATACATTTTAGCAGCGGTTCTGCTGATAGGAGTGTTTTTTATCTCCCATCTGACCTTTCGACAGGCGCACACCAGGGAACTGGAACGGTGGCATGCGAGCCAGGTGCTGCGTACAAGCGAGGATCGGTTCAGGAAGCTGTTTGAACTAAACTCCGCAGTCATGCTGATAATCGATCCGGATGCGGGAAACATCGTTGACGCCAATAATGCAGCATCGGATTATTATGGGTGGCCGATTGAGCAGCTCAAGCAGATGAAATTTCAGGAGATCAACACGCAGTCCCCTGAAGATGCGAAGAACGAAATAGAGCGGACCCTCTTGTCGGGGTCAGTGAGGCATGAATTTCAACACCGGATATCAGACGGCTCAATCAGTGATGTGGAGGTTTTTAGCACCACGATCAAAATTTCAGGAAAGACATTTCTTTATTCCATAATCCACGATATCAACGAACGTAAACTGGCTGAGGAGGCTCAGCGCATGAGTGAAATCCACCTGCAAACTATAGTGCAAACCATCCCCGACCTGGTCTGGCTTAAAGACTCGGACGGAGTCTTTCTGGACTGCAATGCGATGTTCGAACGTTTGTACGGTGCTGAGAAAAAGGACATTATAGGCAAGACCGATTACGACTTTGTTGACAGGGAGCTTGCCGATTTTTTCCTGGAGCACGACCGCAAAGCCATGGTAGCCGGCAACTGCTCAAACGAGGAATGGCTTACCTTTGCCGCTGATGGTTACCGGGGACTGTTTGATACCATCAAAACTCCGATGTGTAATGCCGATGGCAAGCTGATCGGCGTGCTGGGAATCGCCCGCAACATCACCGAACGCAAGCAGGCGGAGGATGAAAAGGCGGAACTCGAAGTACAGAACCGGCAACTTCAAAAAGCCGAAAGCTTGGGACGCATGGCAGGAGCCGTCGCCCACCATTTCAACAACCAGCTCCAGGTTGTGATGGGAAACCTCGAAATGGCCTTGGATGACCAGCCGCTCGGTGTAAATTCGAACGAAAGCCTGGTTTCAGCCATGCAGGGGGCTCGAAAGGCAGCGGATGTGAGCAGGCTGATGCTGACCTATCTGGGGCAAACGCCCAGCAAGCAAGAACCCACAGACCTGTCTGAAGCCTGTCGTCAAAGCCTGACCCTTCTTAATGCAGCAGCACCGAAAGGCATGATTCTAAATGCCGATTTCCCCTCTTCCGGTCCGGTCATCCGAGCGGACACAAACCAGATGCACCAGATTCTCACCAACCTGATCAACAATGCCTGGGAGGCTATTTCTGACAATCGGGGAGACATTGGCCTGACTGTCAAAACGTATTCCCATGCGGATATCCCCAATTCAAAGCGCTTCCCCATCGACTGGCAGCCGCAGAGTATTCCGTATGCCTGCCTGGAAGTATCGGATAATGGTTGCGGGATCTCAAACAAGGATATCGATAAGATCTTTGATCCGTTTTTCACCACAAAGTTTACCGGACGAGGTCTGGGATTGCCTGTTGTAATGGGAATCGTAAAAGCGCATGGTGGTGGAATCTCGGTAGAAAGCGAACCGGGCCTGGGAAGTACTTTTCGGATATTTTTACCGATATCAACTGAAGAACTCCCTTGCCTGCCTGCCATGCCAGAAGCGCAACTGACCGGCAGCGCGGAAAAAATCTCAAGGACAGAAAGCGGCGGCACGGTGCTGCTGATCGAAGACGATAAGGATGTGCGCAAAATGGCCGCAATGATGCTCACCCACCTGAGATATAAGGTACTTGAAGCCAAAGATGGCGTTGAGGCGATGGAGATATTCCAGCAGCACCAGGACAAGATCCGCTGTGTTCTCTCTGATTTGACGATGCCGCGTATGGACGGTTGGGATACACTGGCTGCTCTGCGCAAACTTTCACCTGGTATCCCTGTGGTCCTTTCCAGCGGATATGATGAAGCTCAGGTCATGGCAGGAGAACATTCCGAGCTTCCAAACGCATTCCTGGGGAAACCTTATCAGCTTAAGGGGCTCAGAGAAACGATCAATCGAGTTCTGATAAATATGTCATGAAAAAGGCGATCAGTATTCACATCGGTGATATGCATGCAAGCAGAGGGTCAGTAATAATCGAGACAACTCTTGGCTCCTGTGTTGCCGTTTGCCTGTACGATCCACTGGAGCAAATTGGCGGCATGAATCACATTCTTCTACCTGGAAAAGCGGACCTGTTGCACTTTGACTCTGCTGCAAGGTATGGCGTCAATGCCATGGAACTACTGATTAACAGAATCATGGCTATAGGCGGAAACCGGTTTCAACCGGTTGCAAAAGTATTCGGTGGCGCCTATCTTCTGCCGTCTATTTCTTTTGAGAACGGGGTCGGTAAAAAGAATGCGGAGTTTGTTGTGGCGTTTCTCAAAATGGAGAAAATCAGGATCACCGGGTGCGACATTGGAGGACATGATATTTTACGATATGATGCCCCAAAAGACTAAAATATCAGATCAAGCCATTCAAGATCTCGAGCTCTCTCTTCAAGAATATGAAGATGAGTACTTGAAGCCCTTTTTCCCAGATCGACTAACTGAGCGTGTTCCTTCAGCAACTGAGCATGAATCTCGAAAAATTGATGTAACGATTAATATTGCTGAAAGAGAAGAAGTTTCACGCTTCTTGTCTACCCCTTGCTCCTGTGGTCAGAATTGCGAGCAGTTTTTTAGCGTTAGCGAGGTGCTTGAGGCTCGTGAGGACTTCCGTCTGATGTCCTGGAATGAGCAACATAGTTTCATCATTGGTAAATTACAAACGTTTATGCGGTCATCCGAGCAGTCCGTGTCTGCACGTAAAAGCAGTCGAAGGGAACGTCAGCGATTCGACTATTTCATCAACGCGGATCGCCCCGTGTGTCGTTCCATGTTTTTGTTCTACCATGGTGAATCGTTAGATCGCCTGAAGCGACGACAGAAGCACTTGGCCGAAATGGGAACGTTGCCACCCAATCATGGTAATACAGGTAAATCACCTAAGCATGCCTGCAAGCCGTCGGATAAGAAGAAGGTGGGGACTTTTATCGGAAATTTCACTGCTGTACATGGTCTTCCTGACCCTGGACGGGATCTACGTGCGGAGAAAGGTCGATTGAAGGTGTACCTACCCACTATTATGAACTACAAATCCGTTCATAGAATCTATGAGAAGAGCGCGACTCTTGAAGGTTCAGAACCCGTCAAGTATCAAACCTTCAGGAGAGTGTGGATCGAGAACTTCCCATACATCGTTTTCTCAAGAACCAAGAGTGATTTGTGCATGACATGTGAGGATAACAAGAAGCTGATTAATGCCTCGATTGCTATTGGCGACGAGGAATACAAACTGGATTGTTTAATGAGAGCAAGAGAGCATCTTGTTACAGCCAAGCAAGAGCGCGACTTCTACCGGGCATCAATCCAAGCATCAAAAGACTCATACATCAATGCACCATCCGACGCAACGACTCATCTTGTCCAAGACTCCGTCATGCACTACTCGTGGGACTTCGCACAACAATTACAGTTTCCCTATGAAGATCATCAAGTTGGGCCAATCTATTTCAAATCTCCACGCACTGCACAGCTATTCGGCATTTGCTGTGAGGCAATACCACGGCAAGTCAACTACCTCATCGACGAAGCTGACTTTCCGGGCAAGGGTGCGGATACAGTGATTTCATTGCTGGACCATTTTTTCGATAATTACGGTCTGGGGGAGGATCATGCTTTGTTTACGGCCGACAACTGTGTTGGTCAAAATATAAACAATGCCGTTCTACAGTGTTTCCTATATCGAGTCATAACCGGGAAGCACAAGTCCATTACTCTGTCATTTATGCTGGTAGGACACACGAAATTCTCACCGGATGGTTACTTTGGACTAATCAAAAAGCGATATAGGCGTTCAAAGGTTTATACCTATGACCACTTGGTTGACGTTATCAACGCATCGACAACCGGGGGATTCAACACATGCCAAAGGTACAGAAACAGTCAAGGGCATGATGTCATTCAATTCAGAAAATGGTCTGATTGGTTGGGTCAGATATTCAAAAATCTTCCCGAGATAACGAGATATCAGCATTTTCGAACCAATGTGAATGTGCTTGGCGAAATATCTGTAAAGGAGAGCGTTGACGCCGAAGAAAAAACGTTCACCCTACTCAAAAACGAGACAAGTGGCGCCGTTGAGGAACTACGTAAAGGGCCACCGGTTCATACACCCAAGGTTCTTTCCCCTCAGCGCCAGTGGTACCTATACGACATGATACGGCCACATATACCCGACGAGACAGATAAGGAAAGCACTGCACCTATACCAAAAGTTTCCAAGCCTAAGCCTAAAAAACAGTAACCAGGTGGAAGAAAAAATGGGTACAATAGTATATTCACCCGAAGGTAGGTTTTGTCAGATAACACGCCATATCCAGAATATCCCGGACGGTCCGGGAGGTTTTGGAAAAGTAGGCAACGACAGAAAATTGGAATATTTCTGTTTAAAAACCACACTCGTGTTCAACAACGACGGGAATGCGTCGCAATAAAGTGCGAAAAAATACGGCGGAGGGTATCATGACATCCAGAAAAAATGACAAACGAAGGCGGCAAAAGCGCAGGCATCCGGGATAATCGAGGCAAATGAGATCTCCGGGGAAACAGCCGAGGTACAAGCGACGAATGAAAAAAAAACATGCCGGTTTTCCCATTGTCGGTATCGGCGCATCCGCCGGAGGCTTGGCGGCATTCGAAGCCTTTTTTTCCGGCATGCCCGAGGGCATCGATCCGGACATGGCCTTTGTCCTGGTGCAACATCTGGCTCCGGACCACAAGAGCATCCTTGCAGATCTGATCCGGCGCTACACCCGCATGCATGTCTTTGAGGTCGAGGATGGAATGGTGGTGCAGCCCAACTGCGCTTATATCATCCCGCCCAACCGCGACATGGCCTTTCTGAACGGCACGCTCCAGCTGATGGAGCCCTCCGCCCCCCGCGGTCAGCGTTTGCCGATTGACTTCTTCCTGCGCTCACTCGCCCAGGACCAGCGCGAAAGGGCCATCTGCATCGTGCTTTCCGGCACCGGCAGCGACGGCACCCTGGGCGTTCGGGCCATCAAGGGCGAGGGTGGCATGGTCATGGTCCAGAACCCTGAATCCACCGAGTATGACGGCATGCCCCGCAGCGCCATAGCAAAGGGACTTGTGGACTACGAGCTTCCGCCGGCAGAGATGCCTGCGCAGATCATCGCTTATGTGGCGCATGCCTTCGGCAAGCCTCCCCGGCCAGCCACTGCCCCGGTGTCCAATGCCGAGAACGCGTTAAAGAAGATCTTCCTCCTTCTACGTTCGCAGACCGGCCACGACTTTTCCCAGTACAAGCCAAGCAGCATTCAGCGTCGCATCGAACGGCGCATGGCCGTCCACCAGATCGATACGATGGGCGGGTACGTCAAGTATCTGCAGAATACGCTGCCGGAGGTGGCGGCGCTGTTTCAAGACCTGTTGATCGGCGTGACCAAATTCTTCCGTGATCCTGAGGCTTTCAATGTGCTTGAGGAACAGGCCATCCCCAAGCTCTTTGCCGGCAAATCCGAGAGCGCCACGATCCGTGTCTGGTCGCCAGGATGCTCCACGGGCGAGGAGGCCTAATTCACTTGCCATCTTGATCGCCGAGTACCAGGAGGCGGTGAAGCGAAGCTACAAGGTGCAAGTATTTGCCACCGACATTGACAGCCGTACAATTTCAGTAGCACGCGCCGGCGTATATCCCGCCAGTATCGCCACGGACATCTCGCAGGAGCGCCTGGCGCGTTTTTTTACAATCGATCCCTCCGGCGGCACCTACCGGATACACAAACGCATTCGTGACACGCTGGTCTTTTCCGAGCAAAATGTTATCAAAGACCCGCCTTTCTCCAAACTTGACCTGATCAGTTGCCGCAACCTCCTGATCTATCTGGGCAGCGACTTGCAGAAAAAACTCTTTCCCTTGTTCCACTACGCACTGAACCTGGGAGGCTTTCTTTTCCTGGGCACCTCCGAGACCGCAGGGAATTTCGACGATCTGTTTGCCGTGCTGGACCGCAAGTCAAAGCTCTATCAGTGCAAAGAAGGCTTTCACAGCTTGCAGAGCGCCGGCCTGGGCCGGGTTTCCCCGCTGCCTGTGCCGACGATGGATAAAGTGCCCCAGCGGGCCACCGGCAAGACGGCATTTCCCGGAAAATTATCTCTTCGCGAGCTGACCGAACAAACGCTTTTGCAACAGCTCGCCCCGTCAGGCGCACTCGTCAACCGCAAGGGCGACATCCTCTATCTCCACGGCCGCACCGGCTTGTACCTGGAACCGGCCCAGGGGGAGATCGGCGGATACAACATTCTGAAGATGGCCCGCGAAGGGCTGCAACGCGACCTGACCTCGGCCCTGCACAAAGCTGCAAGGGCAAGAGATGTCGTACACTGCCGGGGCCTGCGCGTTAAAACCAACGGCGACTTCACCACGGTCAACTTGACTATCCGTCCGGTGGGGGCAGAGCTTGCCGAAGCACCTGGGGTGCCCCTTTACCTGGTCATCCTGGAGGAGGCGTCACCCGAACAGGCTCAGCAGACTGATGCCTTGCAAGCCATTACAGGAGAGGACGGCGGCCTCATCCCGGACGCCGACGCACGCATCGCTGCGCTCAATCTGGAGCTGAGGGCAAAGGACGAATATCTCCAGACCTCCAACGAGGAACTGGAAACCTCAAACGAAGAGCTTAAATCCTCCAACGAGGAAATGCAGTCCGTGAACGAAGAATTACAATCCACCAACGAGGAGCTGGAGACCTCCAAGGAGGAGCTGCAATCGGTCAACGAAGAACTGGCCACGGTCAACAACGAGCTGCAAACCAAGGTGACGGATCTGTCGCGGGCCAACAACGACATGAACAACCTGCTGGCCGGCACCGGCATCGGCACCATTTTTGTGAATCATCAATTGTGCATCCTTCGCTTCACCCCCGCTGCCAGCACGATCATCAACCTGATCCTGAGCGACATCGGAAGACCCTTGGGCCACATCGTTTCCAACCTGGTCGACTACAACAGCTTTGTGGCAGACATACTGTCCGTGCTGAACACACTGATTCCCAAAGAGGTGGAAGTGCAGACAGCGGATGGCAAGTGGTACTCGATGCGCATCCAGCCCTACCGCACGCTCGACAACGTAATCGAAGGCGCGGTGATCTCCTTTGTGGACATCACGGAGATGAAACTGATGAAGGAATCGCTGCGCAAAGCCAATGAGTTGCTCCGTCTGGCCGTGGTCGTGCGCGATGCCAACGATGCCATCACGGTGCAGGACTTGGATGGCCGCATCCTGGCCTGGAACCCGGCAGCGGTGAGGATGTATGGCTGGAGTGAAGCCGAGGCGCTGACTATGAACGTCCGCGACCGGGTTCCTGAGGGTCTGCGGGAAGAAGCGTTGACCAAGATACATCAGCTTAGCCGGGCTGAAATACTGGAGCCGTATCGCACCCAGCGGATCAACAAAGAGGGTATGATCGTTGATGTCTGGATGACTTCCACAGCTCTTGTGAATGAGGCCGGGCAGATGTATGCGATCGCCACAACGGAACGGACAAGTGAATTAAAGATTGATTGATGAAAGGCGCCTGCAATGACCAGCAAAGATATCCGACCCGAACAAGCCGCCGAACTACGCAAGCGTGCCGAAGAGATCTCCAGGGACAAAGCAGCCCCGTCGCCGGAAAACTTCGATGTCCTGTCGCCCGAAGAAATCCGGCAAGTGCTTCACGATTTGCAGGCCCATCAAATCGAGCTGAAGATGCAGAACGAGCAGCTGCGCACATTGCAGGCGGAACTGGAAGTCGCTCGGGCGCATTATTTCGACCTCTATGACCTGGCTCCGGTGGGTTATTGCACTCTCTCCGAAAAGGGGATGATCCTGGAGTCCAACCTCACCGCCGCCACCCTGCTGGGCCTGGACCGGAGTGCATTGCTCAAGCGGCCGTTCTCCCGGTTCATTCTTAAAGACGATCAAGAAATTTACTACCTTAACCGTAAGCAGCTTGTTGAGAGCAGAGAATCGCAGGCATGCGATCTGAGAATGTTGAAAAAGGACGGAACCCAGTTCTGGGTGCATCTGGAAGCGGCGGCCGTACAGGGTACTGAAAGCGCTCCAGTGACTCGCGTCGTGATGACAGACATTTCTGAGCGCAAGCAGGCGGAACAAGCCTATAAAGATAGCGAATTCATGTATCGCTCGCTCATAGAGCATTCGAGCGACGGAGTGTTTTGCGTCGATCGAAACGGTGAGTACAAATTCGTGAACCAGGTATTCGCCTCGACATTCGGCAAGACGCCCAACTATTTTTTGGGAAAAACATTCTGGGACATATACCCGAAGGAGCATGCAGACCACCGTCAGGCGGCAAGCAGCATGGTCTTTGAAACGGGCGAAAGTCAGTCGGTGGAAGTTGTCGTGCCTCTGCCCGACAGAACCCTGTATTTCTTAGCGAAAGCCAATCCGGTGAGGGATGAAACAGGGAATGTGGTATTGAACCTCACCCACGCCACCGATATCACCGAGCGCAAGCTGGCGGAGGATGCACTTCTTAATGAAAAGAATTTTTCCGAAGCAGTAATTGAAAGTATTCCCGGAATGCTCTATGTCTATGACGATAAGGGAACGCATATCAGACATAATAAAAGACACGAAGAAATGACCGGTTATTCAGCGGAAGAACTATCTCATCTGAATCCATTAAGGATGCATTACAAAACAACTTGACTATTTCTCTATTATAGAGATATGCTGTATCTATGTCAATCATATTAGAGCAAATCAAGATACGGAGCGACCTGTTAGTCTCAGTTTTAGATGAAAGGCAGTATCGGTTGTACT
>CAIVVZ010000224.1 GCA_903909505.1 uncultured Desulfobacteraceae bacterium | reverse complement strand
GTGATCACGGCAATGGTTGGGGAATACTTCAAAAAAGATCCGTCGCTTTCATCTGCTTCCGCAACAATAAAATCACCTTTTCCCAAAACCGCATTGGAACCGATGCTTTTCAACCTGCCGCCGATCACCACCGTGGGATCCAGCCCCCCCTTATCCAGAACCGATGAGACGATGGAGGTTGTCGTGGTTTTGCCATGTGCCCCGGCAATCGCCACGCTGTATTTCAGTCTCATCAATTCCGCCAGCATTTCCGCGCGGGGGATAACGGGAATGGACGCTTTACGGGCAGCGACTACCTCAGGATTATCGGAACTGATGGCAGACGAAATCACCACCACATCCGCACCCTGAATCTGTTCACCGGAATGCCCCTTATAAACCACGCCGCCTAGTTTTTTTAAATTTTCAGTGATATCCGATGACGCATCATCAGAGCCGGAAACTCGGTAACCGATGTTCAGCAACAGTTCGGCAATACCACTCATGCCAATACCACCGATACCAACAAAATGAATATGATAAGTTTTTTGATACATAACTCCACATCTTTGTTACAGGTTTATCCAAAAGTATGCAGGAGGCAGAATCCAACAGAACGCCTGCCTTGCCTGATACAAAGGAACCATGTGATCGTTTTGTCGGCAAAGAAATACCGGCTTGTCTTCTTTTTTTGATGAAGAGAGACTCACATGGCTATGATCATTTATTCGATAAGCGCGTAGCAGTCATCTACAATGGTTCTGGCAGCAAAGGGATTCCCCAGTTTTCTGGCACGAAAAGCCATTTGGCCTAGCAGCACGGGATTCGAAGCCAGGAAGAGAATCCTTTCCGCCAGAACACTGCCGGTCAGATCGCGTTCCAGGATCATCTCTGCTGCACGGGATTGAACCAGGAGGCCGGCATTTAATACCTGGTGATTATCGGACGCATGGGGAAAGGGAACAAATATCGTCGGCTTTCCAATCGCCATGATTTCAGCAACCGTTGTTGCCCCTGACCTGCAGATCATCAGGTCCGCCTGTTGATAACAGACTGTCATATCCTGAAAGAATGACCGGACTGTACAGGAAATCCCATGATGCAGATAGGCGTCCTGAACCATTTTCTCGTCCGACTGACCAGTTTGATGAATAAAATGGTAGCCGTATTCCTTAAACCGGGAAAGGGCCTGAATAACCGCCTCATTGATGGCATGCGCACCCTGACTGCCACCAAAGATCCCAATCGTAAACGGACTCCGGGTAGTTACGGCGCCGGGCTCAGGAGAAATAAATCGAGCGGCACATTCCTGAATATTGTTTCGAATCGGGTTTCCCGAAAATCGGATTTTGGGGGAATGGATTTTGAATCGGGTGTTTGGAAAAGATACATGGACACGTGCCGCCAGTGGAAAAAGAATTCGATTTGTTATTCCCGGCTGGATGTTCTGTTCGTGAAGCACAATGGGGATTCGAAGTATCCAGGCAGCAAGAATCAGGGGTCCGGAAGCATAACTGCCTACCCCGATAACCAGATCCGGAACAAACTTGCGGAGAATTCTCAATGCTTCCATCACCCCTTTGGGAAGCCTGAAAATCGCTCGCAGTTGATGCCGAATTCCCTTTCCTTTAATCCCTTCCGCAGTAATACATTCCAGCCTGAATCCATGCTCGGTCAGCACCGCTCTTTCAAATGTGCTGCCCGTACTCACAAACAAGACGGTGTTCCGGGGATTTTTTTTCAGAAAGGAGTCTGCAATGGCGATTGCCGGGAACAGGTGTCCGCCAGTGCCGCCACCAGCCATCACAATCCGCAGTTTTTTCATGTTAATGTTCATTCTTTCCAAGACAACCATGACATTTATGTTTTTCCTGATCCAATGTTCATCAGAATCCCAATGGATATCATGCTGACCAAAAGCGATGTCCCGCCATAGCTGAGAAATGGCAGCGGCAATCCTTTGGTGGGAACCAGCCCCAGCGAAACCCCGAGATTGATACAAACTTGGAGACCTATTGCAGCCGTAATTCCCATAGCCAGATACGACCCAAAAAGGTCATATGTATTTTTCGCAATACTCAGTCCGCTCCACAGGATAAGGACATACAAAAAAAGGACGAATAGAACCCCAACCAGTCCCAGTTCCTCACCGATGACTGAAAAAATGAAATCCGTGTGCGGCTCCGGCAGGTAAAAGAGTTTTTGAAGGCCTTTACCGATCCCTGTTCCCCAAACTCCGCCTGTCCCAAAAGCCATCAGTGAGTGAACAATCTGATAAGCCTGGTCCGATGCATGTTCCCAGGGATGCAGAAAGGCCAGCCATCGTTCCGTTCGGTATGCTGCGCTCATCATATAGACATACGCAAATGGAAGCAAGGCTCCCACAGATGTCACCAAATAGGCTACCCGAACCCCTGCAACAAACATCATCACCCAGGTAATGGCTGCCAGAATCACCACGGAACCAAAATCAGGCTGCAGGGCAATGAGTCCGGCAAAAATCCCCAGAAAGAACACATGGGGAACGAATCCAATAAAAAAAGACTGGATATGTTCATGTTTTTTGGTAAGGGAATAGGACAGAAAGACTACCAGCGCAATCCGCGCAAATTCCGAAGGCTGAAATCTAAACCCCCCAATAAGCATCCAACGCTTAGCGCCATTTACTTTAACTCCGAGGCCGGTAAACTTGACAGCCACAAGAAGCCCTATGGCGATAATCAAAAACAGATATGCATATTTTCGATAGAATTGATAAGGGATTTTACGAACAATCAACATGGTTATCAATCCTAAAACTGCAAACAAGGATTGCTTGCTGAGAAAATAGAGATCATTGCCATATTTTTTTATGGCAATGGCGGAGCTAGCGCTATACACCATGACAATGCCAATACCTACCAAAACCAGCACCGGAAAAAACAACCTGAAATCATAACTGAACTTTCGATATGCTCGCCATCGGACCGGGGCTTCCGCTTTCATCGAAGTTTATTCACCTCGCATTGAAAGACATCTCCCCTGTGCGCATAACTTCTGAACATGTCGAAGCTGGAGCAGGCGGGTGACAGCAGCACAACATCTCCCGAGGCTGCAGCCTGATGTGCATTTGTAACAGCCTCCTGCATTGAAGATACCCGCACTGTCGGCACAAGATTTCCCAGAACCGCGGCAATGAGTTCACTGGCCTCTCCCAAGAGGATCAGGTGTTTCACATGATTCAGCATCACCTTTTCCAGAATGCAGTAATCGCCACCTTTGTCCCTGCCGCCCATAATCAGGATAACCGGCTCTTGAAAAGATTCCAGTGCCCGATATACCGCATCGACATTGGTCGCCTTGGAATCATCCACATAGGTTACCCCATTTACGGTCTGAACAAATTCGATGCGATGAGAAAGG
>CAIVVZ010000223.1 GCA_903909505.1 uncultured Desulfobacteraceae bacterium | reverse complement strand
GTGGCGGTGATCGTGGCCATGGACCCGCCCGAAAAACGCAAGGCTGCCGCCACCGTGTCTTCCACTTCGATCCTTTTCTGCAACGTGGCGCCAAAAGCCTTGATCTCCACGGGATTCCCCATGTACCAGATGAGCAGATCAACCAGATGAATCCCCTGGTTCATCAAAACACCTCCCCCATCCAATGCCCACGTTCCCCGCCATGCCTGAGAATCAAAGTAGTTCTGGGGGCGATGGTAGGGAATGGTGACGATTCCCGATGTCAATATACCCAGATCTCCGGCCCGGATGGCATCGAAAATGGAGCGAAAAAGGGGCTCGGCCCTGCGTTGAAGCGCGACTCCCAGAAGACGGCCCGCCCTGGAAAAAGCCTCGATCATGTTGTCGGCATCATCCAAAGTGAGGGCCATGGGCTTTTCCACGAGGGCATGCTTCCCGGCCCCGGCCGCGGCAACGGCCTGAGCGGCATGATGCCCGCTCGGCGTGCAGATGCAGATGACATCGATTTGCGGATGGCGGCACAGCTCCTCATAGGAGATGCAATCCACGCCGAATGCCTTTCCGGCAGCCTGGTGCTTAACCGGGTCGCGCGTGCTCACGGCGATAAGCCTTGCACCCTTGTCCGCATTGGCCTCGATAGCCCTGCGGTGAAAATCGGCGACGACTCCGGTCCCCACGATTCCAAAGCCAATGATCTGCCCATGCTTCATCTCAGCCCGCTTCCGCCACACACAATGGCTATTTTAAAAATGTTCGAAGAGTCCGGGCAGCCACATGGAGATCGCGGGAATATAGGTTATGAGGAAGAGCGCGACGATCATTGCCAGGAAGAAGGGCATCATCGCCTTGGTCCCGGCTCCCATGCTTATCTTGCCGATGGCGCACCCCACGAAGAGCACGGTGCCTACCGGGGGCGTCAACAGACCCATGCCGGCGTTAAAGATGATAATGATGCCAAACTGCACCGGGTCCATACCCAGCTTCATCACCACCGGCAAAAGGACAGGCGTCAGGATGAGGATCATGGGGGCCATATCCATGGGACCACCGAGGATCAGAAGGAGGATGTTGATCATCAGAAGAATCACCCACCTCTGGTCCGATACGGAGAGGAACCACTCGGTAATGATGTCGGGCAGATGAAGATAATTCATGATCCACCCGAAGGCGGCGGAGGTTCCGATGAGAAAGAATACCATCAGGATGGTCCGGAAAGTACGGACCATCACCGGCCACATCCTGTCAAGGGTCAGCTCCCGATAGAAAAAAAAACCGAGCAGGAATGCGTACACGGCCGCAAGGGCACCGGCCTCGGTCGCGGTGGCCCACCCAAAGATGATGCTACCCAGAATGATGACAACAGGGGTTAAAGAGATCAGGCCGTGGAGCAGGATCATCGGTATCTTCCTGGCTTCTACCGGATCGCCTTTTGGGTACTTGTTCTTTATGGAGATGATGAGGCCGACAATGATCATGGCGATCAGCAGAACAAGGCCCGGCATCATTCCGGCCAGGAAGAGCTTGGCTATGGAGATACCGCCTGCTATGCCGGATGCGGCTACAGCGTAAAGGATCATGTTGTGGCTCGGCGGAAGAAGGACGCCCTGAATGGAGGACGATATGGTGACACCGACCGCGTATTCCGGCGAGTAGCCCTTCTTGCTCATGGCCGGGATCATGACGGAGCCGATGGCCGAGGCGTCGGCGACCGCCGAGCCTGATAGGCCGCCGAAGAACATGCAGGCAATGCTGTTCACCACTGACAAGCCACCCACCAAACGCCCGACAAACACGTTGGTGAAGTCGATGATGCGCCTTGCCAGGCCTCCCGCGCTGAGGATCTGTCCGGTCAGGATGAAAAACGGAATGGCCAGCAGGGAGAAAGAGTTCACCCCCTGGATCATCTGCTGGGCAACGACAATGACCGGGATTTTGAGGTAAATCAGCGTTGCCAGAGACGACAGGGCCAGGGTGAGGGCAACCGGGAACCGGAGGATGAGAAAGGCCGTGAAGGAAACGCAAAGAATGAGGATTGCGGTGTTGTTGTCAGGCATCATGTTCTTTTATCTCATCATCGATTTCTGTGTAGCGTTGCGTGTTCTTTCCCAGAAACTGCAGCGTCGCATAGATGCAGCAGAGGACCCCGGTAAAGGGGACGACGACGTACTGGATGCTGTTCGGAAGCTTCGTGGCGGGCAGGGTCGATTCGGACATGAGCAACGTGAATTGGGTACCGTAAACGATCATGTATAGTCCAAAACCAAACGTGACAACATCGATCACCCTGTCGAGAATCGTCAAGACGGTCTTGGACGCGAGATTTTCCAGCACATCCATGCCAAGATGCAGTTTTTCGCGAAAACCAATGGCGATCCCAATGAAGGAAAACCATGTCAGACAAAGCAAGGTGACCTCCTCGGACCAGAAAAAGACGAAATTAAACAACTTGCGGGTCATGACCTGTGTAAACACAATTAAGACCATCGTTATGATCAACACAATGGCAAACGCCTCGATCATTTTGTCGATGCGTATGAAGAACCTGGCCAGACTGCTTTGTCCTCCCGAATTCATGACAGCTCCTGATTTTGTCATTGCGTGATGTGTCGGGGGCGCAAGACAAACGCCCCCGTGAAGCGCCTATCTTACTTGGCGGCTCGCGCTTTGGCGATGTCCTTCAATACCTCGGCATACTCCGGATGGGCGTCGAAGACTGGCTTTACGGCCTTCTGGAAAGGAGTCAGGTCCTTCACGTAGGTCACGATGCAACCCTCGGCCTTGACCTTCGCCTCGGCTTCTTTCTCAAAGGCGCTCCACAGCTCGCGCTGCTTGGCAACGGAATCCTTGGCGGCCTGTCTGATCAGGTCCTGGTCCGCCTTGGACAGTCCGTCAAAGACCGCCTTGCTCATGACAAGAACCTCGGGGACACGCTGGTGAGCATCAACGAGGTAATTCTTGGCAACCTGATAGTGACTAGCGGTGAGATAGCTGGGGAAGTTGTTTTCCGCCGCATCGATGACATGGGTCTGAAGGGAGCTGAACACCTGGCCGTAGGGCATCGGGGTGGCGCTCGCGCCGAGAGCCTTCATCAGCTCCATGTTGATGGTGTTCTGAATGACGCGGATCTTCAGGCCCTTCAGGTCTTCCAGCTTCTCGATCGGTTTGTAGGAGTAGAAACTGCGGGCGCCGGGATCATAATAACAAAGACCGACAAAACGAGAAGCGCTGAGACCATCCAGCAGTTTCTGGCCGTCGGGACTGTTGAGGTAATTCCACATATGATCGCCGCTGTCGAAGATGTAAGGCAGGGAGAAGGCGCCGAGGGCCTTGTTGAACTCGGCCATGGGTCCTGAACTGACGCGTGTAAAGGCGATAGCCCCCAACTGCACCTGTTCGATGGCAGTCTTTTCTTCGCCCAATTGGCTGCCCGGATATACCTCGACCTTCAGTTTTCCCCCGGATCGCTCCGTCACCAACTGGGCGAAATACTCGTCCCCCAGCTCGGTGGGGTAGCCTTTCGGGTGTGTTTCGGCCAGCTTGAACACCGTCTGTGCCGGCAAGGAAGCCGCGCCGACAAACAACATAATGAGAGCCAATACCAATGCTTTCTTCATGATTTCCTCCTTCAGATGGGTTACGGGAACGCACGCGTTCCGCCTTAATGAAAGAATGTGTCAGCCAGTGGATATGTCCCGTATTTAAAAACAAAGATCCTAATTGGGATCTATCCATAATGTATCCATCTTCTGCCTGTCAAGATTAATTTTGGAGTTTTTTTACAAACACTCATTATTAAAAGGTGAATCAACAGCCCACGATAACTTTTTTATTGACATGGGCTCAAAATGTAGTAAAACTACAACAAATTTGATTTAACACAAATATAAATTATTAATATAGAAAAACTACAATGACAGACACCCTCGCTCTCATCCGCGGTTCCATGGATTCATTGAGAAACTCCGAGAAAAAGGTGGCCAAGTGCGTTCTTGGAGACCCGGGGTCTGTTATCACCTCATCCATCACGGAACTTGCGGAAAAGTCGGGCACGAGCGAGCCCACCGTAATCCGCTTTTGTCGCAAACTGGGTTTGGGCGGCTACATGGAGCTAAGACTGAATCTGGCTCGCGATCTGCCTTCCACTCAGTATATATTCGAAAATATCAGCGACGGCGACTCCCTGGCCGGAATCGCCGGCAAGGTCCTCAACGCCCATCGCGAAGCGATCAGCAACACGCTGACCAAGCTCAATCTCGACGATCTCGACACTGCCGTCAGCGCCCTGCAATCAGCCCGGCGCATCGAGTTCTACGGTCTCGGCGGATCGGCCATCGTGGCGCGGGATGCGCATCACAAGTTCTTTCGTCTCGGCATCCCTTGCGCTGCCCATGACGATACGCATATGCAGGTCATGTCCGCCTCCCTGCTTTCCTCTGAGGACGTGGTGGTGGTGATCTCTCACACGGGCTCAACCAAGGACATTATCGATAGCGCCAAAATCGCCCGCAAGGCCGGCGCAAAGGTCATCGGCATCATCGGCAGCGAAAACGCGCCGCTCCTGAAATTCTGCGACATTGCGCTTTCCGTGCATTCCCAGGAGGCGGCCCTGCGCCTGGCACCCATGACCTCACGCCTGGTACAGCTTGCGATCATCGATGTATTGTTCGTTGCCGTGGCCATGAAAAATATCAACGGAACCAAGGAGCGCCTGGACCGGGTGAAGCGGTCGCTCGTGGACAAGCGCTATTGAACGGCCCGCAGGTCGGGCCACCCATCGGCCCGTTTGATGGAAGTCTCCGATGAGTGGTTGCCTGCTTAATGAAAGGAGAAAGAGATGAAAAAAGTTCTGGCCTTTGCAGTGATTATTGCCGTTTTTGCGTTGTTCTCGCCTGCCAATGCCGCCGATCCCGGCGTCATTGAAATGAAGCTAGGACATTTCGCGGCGGATTCGCACCCGGGAAACCTTGCCGCCAAGATGTTCGCCGAGGGGGTGGAGAAACGAACAGCCGGCAAAATCAAAGTCACCATTTACCCCAACAACGCCCTGGGTTCCCCGCCGGAAGTGCTCGAACAGAACATCCTCGGTGCGGTGGACATGAGCCTGCCCACACAGGGGCAACTGGGCAAGTATTCCAAGAAGTTCAACTGCGTCATGCTGCCCTTTATGTTTGCCAATTATGCCCAGGCGGACAAGGTCCTGGATGGCAAATTTATCGAGTGGGCCGTGCCGGACCTGGAAAAATCCGGACTGGTCTTTCTTTCAAACTGGGAGTGGGGCTTCCGGAATCTCACCAACAACAAACATCCGGTGAACAAACCCGAGGATGTGAAGGGACTGAAGATTCGAACTCCTCCCGAGTTGCCCACTCAGGCTGCCATGGAAGCGCTGGGGGCTGTTGTGGCCACGATCAATTTCAACGAACTGCAGATGGCGCTGAAGCAGGGCGTGGTGGACGGACAGGAAAACCCGGTAGCCGTCATTTACTCCAACAAGCTAAACGAAGCACAGAAGTATCTGGCAATGACGGGACATAACTACAACACCATGGTGCACGTCATCAGCAAGAAAACCTGGGACAAACTCACTACCGAGCAGCAAATGATTGTGAAGGCGGAGAGCCAGAAAGCCGGTGACTATATGCGAAAGACGGTTCGTGAAGCCGAGGCCGACCAGATCAAGCAGCTTCAGGCCCAGGGCATGGAAGTCACTTACCCGGACAAGGCCCTGTTCAAGGCCCTGATGGGGCCGGCTTATGACCGGATGAAACCGATCGCGGGAGAAGAGAATATCGCCGCGTTCACCAAGATGGTCGATGAGGCCAAATGATGCCTTTGTAATGCGGTGGGTCAGGTGTTTTTTGTATTCATGCCCATCGCATTATGAGCAGTGACTGAACGTTTCGTACCCTGGTGAAGGATTTGAGCGATGCTGACATTGCTTATTTTCACATTGTTGTTGATGTTGATCCTGATTAATCTGCCGATTGCGGTGGCCATTGCGATGACGGCCATCACGATTTTTGTCGGACTGGGTGAAGGGTCACTACTGACCATGCTGCCCCAGCGCATGTATGCCTCCACCACCGGGTTCACCCTACTGGCCATTCCGTTTTTTATCCTGGCCGGCAACCTGATGAACTCCGGGGGCGTGACGAGCCGTATCTTCCGGTTTGCTAAAGCCCTGGTGGGCCACATACCCGGCGGTCTCGGTCAGGTATGCGTCATCGCCAATGTGATTTTCTCGGGAATGTCCGGATCGGCCATTGCGGATGCGGCCGGCCTGGGTCAGGTACTGCACAAGGCCATGGTGGACAACGGTTTCAAGCCGAAATTCTCGGCATCCATCGTGGCCGCCGCCGCTACCATCGGTCCGGTCATCCCTCCCAGCATCCCGTTTGTCCTCTATGGGGCGCTGACAGGCGTCTCGGTGGGCAGGCTGTTCATGGCCGGATTTATTCCCGGGATCATGATGGCATTTGCCATCATGATCGCGATCGCGATTCTGGCCAAAAGGGAGAATCTTCCGAAGGCGAAACGGGCCGATTTCAGCGAAATCCTTAAGAGCGTTCAGGAAGCATTTCTGCCGCTGATGACACCGGTCATCATCATCGGGGGTATCCTGAGCGGACTTTTTACGCCAACGGAAGCGGCCGTTGTCGCCACATTGTATGCGCTGTTTCTGGGTTTTTTGTACAAGGATCTTAAACTTGGCGATCTGCCGGGGATTCTCTGGACCTCCATCCGCCAGACGGTCAGCCTGCTGTTCATCATTGCGGCAGCCGGCTTTTTCGGCTGGCTGACCATCCATCAGAAAATTCCGGATCAGATCATACAGAACCTGACCGGCATGAGCGCCACGGCTCCGGGAATCATTGCCATGGTCATTATCGTGGTGCTGATTCTGGGGTGTTTTCTCGAAGGCAATGCCATCTTTATCATCACCATCCCGATTTTCATCCCGATCGCCCAGAGATTCGGTATTGACCTGGTCAATTTCGGCGTGGTGATGACGCTGCTGATCATGATTGGCAACCTCACCCCGCCGGTGGGCATGTGCCTGTTTGCGGTGTCCTCCTTCAGTAAGGTGAGCATCGGGACCCTGTCCCGGGAAGTGTGGCCTTACCTGGTTGGCATCCTGATCATAACGGTTTTGATTGCTTATGTTCCCCAGATCGCGCTTTTTCTGCCCGATCTCATGATGGGGAAATGACAAGGCGGCGAATAATGGAAAAGATACTCAACATCCTTCAAGGTGTGGACCGGTTCGTACTGGCGCTGCTAAAGGCCTTTGCGATTCTGTGTTTTATCTTACTGACCATTCTGATCAGTGCTAACGTGTTCGTGCGGTTTGTGCCGGTAATATCCTTGCATTGGTTCGATGAAATCATCGAACTGCTTTACGCCTACTTGATCTTTTACGGCGCGGCAGCCCTGTGGATCACCCGGGAGCATATCAGCGTGGGCGACTGGATGAGCGGCCGGCTCATCAAAAGCCCGATGGCTATCCGGATCTACCGGCTAATTCTGGAATGTCTGGTCCTGGCGTTCGCGCTGATTTTTCTTTTCTATTCCCGGCGTCTGACGGACATGGCCCTGGATGTGACGAACGTCTTCGCCATACCCAAAAAAGTACTCTACTCCTGCATGCCCATATCCGGCATTGTCATGGTGGTATATTCCCTGCGCAACATCGCCGTGGAAATCGCAGGCATTAAGACCGGTGAGGCGGCACACCCGTGAGGCATTTCGTTTACCATCGGTTTTCATAACATCAACATCATCAAGAAGGGGGAATATATGGACATCCGCCATGCCATGCACGCCGATCATCTGAAGCTGTTGGATACGCAGGGCATTCGAAAGGCGCTGCTGGTTGAGAATCTGTTTGAAAACGACAAGCTTACCCTGGTCTACAGCCATATCGATCGGATCATCGTCGGCGGCGCCTGCCCGGTGGACCAGCGGGTAGCCCCACAGGTGACCAGGCAGTTGGGGGTGGATTTTTTCCTGCAACGCCGGGAGATGGGAATCATCAATGTGGGCGCCGCAGGCACGGTAACGGTTGATGACAAGGACTACGTTTTAGGCAGCAAGGACTGCCTCTATGTCGGGATGGGGACCCGCGAGGTGTCGTTTGTCAGCGCCGACAAGAAGGATCCGGCAAAATTCTATTTTGCCAGTGCGCCCGCGCATGCCGCCTGTCCGACCGTTCAAGTTTCGCGCGCGAGCGCTCAACAGGTCAATATGGGTTCAGCCGAGACCTCGAACCTGCGAACGATCTACCAGATGGTGCACCCGAGCGTGCTGAAGAGCTGTCAGCTTGTCATGGGGATCACCGAGCTTGCGCCGGGCTGCGTCTGGAACACCATGCCCTGCCATACCCACGACCGGCGCATGGAGGTTTACTTTTACCTCAACATTCCCGAGGATGCGGTGGTTTTTCACCTGTTCGGCGAGCCCGGCGAAACACGCCACATCGTCGTCAGAAACGAGCAGGCCGTCATCTCCCCCAGTTGGTCCATCCACTCGGGCGTCGGGACCGCGAACTATTCGTTTATCTGGGCGATGGTCGGTGAGAACCAGACATTTACCGATATGGACAACGTGGCCATGTCCGATCTGAAGTAGGAGGTGTTTGAATGATACTCGATCAGTTCAAGTTGAATGGAAAAGTCGCCATCGTCACCGGCGCCCGGACAGGTCTGGGACAGGGCATGGCCTGCGGCCTGGCAGAAGCCGGGGCCGATATCGTCGCAGTTGATCTCAACAACCTGGGCGATACACAGCAAATGGTCGAAGGGTTGGGACGGGGGTTTTTGGGTGTCGAGGCGAACCTTGCGGATATCAGTAACGCGGAAGACATCGTAACCCGGACAATTGCAACCTTTGGGAAAGTGGATATCCTTGTCAACAACGCCGGTATCATCCGGCGCTGCGATGCCATTGATTTCACCGAGAAGGACTGGGATGAGGTGATGGACATCAATTTAAAAACGGTGTTTTTTTTCTCCCAGGCAGTGACCAGACAGTTCATTAAGCAGAAAACGGGCGGCAGGATCATCAACATCGCTTCAATGCTCTCTTTCCAGGGCGGGGTCCGCGTCCCCTCCTACACCGCCAGCAAGAGCGGGGTCATGGGGCTGACCCGGCTCCTGGCCTGTGAGTGGGCACTACACCGGATCAATGTCAACGCCATTGCCCCGGGCTACATGGCCACGGACAACACCGCCCCGCTGCGCGCGGATCCCAAGCGCAGCGGTGAGATCCTGGACCGCATCCCGGCCGGCCGGTGGGGCACTCCCGATGATCTGAAGGGAATCGCGGTTTTTCTGGCGTCCGAAGCGTCGAGCTATCTGAACGGCTTTACGATCGCCGTCGACGGCGGATGGCTGGCGCGATAGCTTTTGGGGCTTTTTCAGCAACCCATCTGAACGAGGAATAAATGCAACCGGACATCATTGCGATCGGCGAACCCATGTTTGAACTCAGCGCGGAAGAAGAGGGCTCACTTTCGGAAGTTCGGCGCTTTGTTGCGGGTTGGGGCGGCGACACCTCAAATTTCTCGATTGCCGCCAGCCGGGCCGGGGCTCGGGTGGGATATCTGACCCGGCTGGGCGACGATGCGTTCGGCGATAGTTTTATCAATCTCTGGCAGCGCGAAGGCATCGACGTCAGCCGCATCGTTAAGGATCCCGAAGCCTTTACGGCTGCTTATTTCATTTCCCGGAAAGGAAAACAGCACCACTTCACCTACCTTCGAAAAGGGTCTGCCGCAAGCCGCATGACACCCGAGTTTCTTCCCCGGGATTTCATCGCTTCCGCAAGGCTGCTGCACATCTCGGGTATCAGTCAGGCCATCAGCGTGAGTGCCTGCGATACGATTGCTGCCGCGATCACCCTGGCCAGAGCGGCTGGACGGCTGGTCTCTTACGACCCCAACTTCCGGCCCCAGCTTTGGTCTCTGGACCGGGCACGGGAAGTCATCCACAAAACCTGCCGGCAGGCGGACCTGATCTTCCCCAGTTTGGACGAGGCGCGCCTGCTTACAGGTCTCGCCTCGCCCGATGAGATCGCCAGGTTTTACCTCGGATTGGGACCGAAAGTGGTAGTCGTCAAACTGGGGGCCGAGGGTGCGCTCCTTGCCACGACTGATGATCTTTGCACATTTCCTCCGAATAAGGTTAACGCCATCGACATGTCAGGGGCGGGAGATACCTTCGACGGCGCTTTCGTGGCAAGGTACCTCGCCGGGTGGCCACTGGATGCGTGCGTACGCTTTGCGAACGCGGCCGCAGCCATCACCACGACGGGTTTGGGCTGCGTCACCCCTGTTCCGCGGATCGCGGACATTGAGGCCCTCATGGCCCGGCAGCCCCGATGAGGGCGATTGTCGCAACACAAGCTGATTTTGTGAATTCCTGAAAAAGAAGATACCATGGACAAAGAGAGCATATTGAAAAAAATTGAACGCATTGGCGTGGTCCCCGTGATCCGTTCAGAATCGCCGGACAACGTCATACGCACGGTGGAGGCGCTTGTTGAAGGCGGTATCCCCGTGGCTGAAATCACGATGACCGTCCCGGACGCCGTCAAGGTCACCAGGCGTTGCGCCGCTCATTTCGGTGGTCGGATCACTTTAGGCGTCGGCAGCGTGACCCATGCCGACATGTGCGCGGAAGTCATCGATGCCGGCTGTGTTTTTGTCGTTACACCTGTTTTCGTACCAGCGGTGATCGACGCTTGCAACCGCCGGGGAGTCTGCGTTATCGCGGGTGCGCTGACCCCCACCGAAATCTTCATGGCCTGGGAAGCCGGAGCGGATGTCATCAAGGTCTTTCCAGCCAAGGTCATGGGAGGAGCAGCCTACCTGCGCATGGTGCATGAACCCCTGCCGCATATTCCGCTCATGCCGACCGGTGGCGTCACGATCGAGACTCTCGCGGATTATTTCAGAGCAGGGGTGAAGTTTGTGGGCGCGGGTGGGGATTTGGTCAGCAAGGAAACCATCGATACCGGAAAAACGCGGTCGATCACGGACAGGGCCCGGCAATATATTGCTGCCATTCGGGCCGCCAGAGGCAAATTTCATCTTGAATCATTGGAAGATTAGCCGCCAATTTCGAACCGGATGCCGGCTTTTAGCGTCTTGGGTATTGACAAAGTGTTTCCAAATATTCTATGTTCAGGTCAAAAGGGCTTGTTCATGCCCGCCGTAAACGTAAAACCTTGCAGCAGATATCAGATAACCTATTGAAAGGACATATAGAATACTGGTGATGTTGTCATTGGCTCGTTCAGTATGACATCTTGAGCCCAGGGGGCAGAGCGTCTGTCGATTTAAGAGAATCTCCGCCAGCACCTCAACTTGTTACCAACGAATGTGAAACAATGAAAAACCGAACTGTTCATAAACACACTTTCAGACTCTTTTTTTCAGTCCTTTGTTGCCTTCTTTTCATCCTGACATCCGCAACTGTCCACGGCAAACAAACCCAATCCAAATCCGGCCAATCGAAAAAAACTTCTGGCCAAAAGGTCGCGGCAAAAACGTCAGAGAAGAAATCCAGTCCCAACCAACTGAAAAAAAATCATAGCCCAAAACTCTCCGCAAAAGCCCAAGGCAAACAGGCCCAATCCAAACCCGGCCAATCGAAAAAAACTCTGGCCAAAAAGTCGCGGCAAAGACGTCTGGGAAGAAATCCAGTCTCAACCAACTGAAAAAAAATCATAGTCCAAAACTCTCCGCAAAAAACACCGGAAAGAAACACAAAGGAAAACTGACCCTATCGAAAAAGAAGTCGAACCCAAAGGTTACGGCAAGCAATGAAACAGCACCCCGACCGAGCCCGTTTCGATATGTTCCGTCAGATTTTTCGGAAGAGAAACTGCAGGAGGAAATGAAGGAATATATAGGCATTCCCTATCGAAGCGGCGGAACCAGTTTAAAGGGAATGGATTGCTCGGGATTTGCCAGAACGATTTATGCCAACCTATTCGGGATTGAGCTGCCGCACAATTCCGCCGCCCAGTTCAGCTTTCCCAAGCTTCAAAGAATTGACGAAGACGAACTCCAAACCGGGGATCTCGTGTTTTTTTCTCGAAAAAAACGCATCAACCATGTTGGGGTTTATATTGGGGATGGGAATTTCATTCACGCCACAAACGGCAACGGCATCATGATTTCCAGCCTGGACGACCAACACTGGAAAACCCGGATGGTCGGGACCAAAAGGCCGATGTCATTTGACAAAACCGGCATGGACGCCCTGCAACTGCAGGGTGGGTTTGACATCCCGCTCAATACCGGCACCCATATCAAATCATATGCCCGTGACGAATTCCGCCCTTCATACGAACTTAGCAACAACTCTGGCCGTCCCTATGCGTTTCACGAAGCTAACAATGAGGTCTATGAGTTTGATGTCGGTCACCTGTATGCATATGAAGTTGAATTAAATCACAAACTATGGGATGAAACCTGCAACGTCAGCATGAGCGCCATTCGGGAAAAACTGGATAGAACCATGGCCTGGAATGCTTATAACCGTGAACCGGATGCCGCCTGGCCTTTATATAATCAGTCTTTGAATGATTCATCTTCAACCGTCCGCCATGGCTTCAAGCTGGCAAGTGAAATCTCCCCGTTTGAAGGACTCAGCATCACGCCGTCCTTTGTTTATCTGAATTACGATCAACAGTCTCAACCCAAAGAAATGATGGAAGTTCCCAAACGCATCTTCGGCTTGAATACACTGATCACTCCGATAGCCAGCCCCTGGTCCGTTTCGATGGCAATGCATTATGCGGATCAGCTGGACATGATGGATTCTCTCTTTAAAACCTCCGACTTGTTAAATACCATGGATATGTCCTTCAAACTGGGATATTATTTTTCAAAAAATCTCGAGCTGTCGATCATGGGAAAACATGATTTCAAGGCTATTCCCGGACGGACCGACCTCACGTCATCCTATGATTCATCAATCAACAGCGATTTCCTGTTTAAACTGGACATGAAGTATTAACCCCCCTATCGCCTGTCAATCGGAATGTAACGATTCTCGCAAAGGCCGGTATAGATCTGCCGCGGGCGGCTTAGTCGCCAGTTGGGATCGTCCAGACTTTCCTTCCACTGGGCAATCCAGCCCGGAAGCCTGCCGATGGCAAACATCACGGTAAACATGTTGGTGGGTATTCCCATGGCGCGAAGCACGATCCCGCTGTAAAAATCGATGTTCGGATACAAGTGATGTTCGATAAAATAATCATCGGTGACCGCCACATCCTCCAACTGTTTTGCGATATCCAGCAGCGGATCGCTGATTTTTAATTTATCCAATACCTTGTCACACATTTTTTTCATGATTCTGGCGCGCGGATCGTAAGTCTTATACACCCTGTGGCCAAACCCCATCAGCCGGAACGGATCCTTTTTGTCTTTCGCCCGCTCAATGGCCCGCTTGACATCTCCGCCGCTCTTTAGAATGCTTTCCAGCATTTCTATCACGGCTTGATTGGCGCCCCCGTGCAGCGGCCCCCAGAGTGCCGCAAACCCAGCAGAGATCGCCGCGTAAAGATTGACCCTGCCGCTTCCGACCATGCGAACCGTTGAGGTAGAGCAGTTCTGTTCGTGATCCGCATGAAGAATCCAGAAGACATTCAGGGCCTGAACCAACGTGTTGTCAATATAATACGGCCTGACCGGATTATCGAACATCATGTTCAGAAAATTGGCGCAATAGTTCAGATCCGGCCGGGGATAAATCACCTTGTGGCCCCGGGATATTTTATAGGACATGGCAGC
>CAIVVZ010000222.1 GCA_903909505.1 uncultured Desulfobacteraceae bacterium | reverse complement strand
GTTCCACCTGGAGATATCCGCGGTATAGATGGCGCCTGTTTCAAAGAGATGTTTACGTTCCCTTGCCGTTTTATCGAAGGGCGTCAGCCACGAAATTCGAATATCCGTTGGCCCTTTCAGTTTCTTCAGCGTTTCGATTTCCTGCTCGATCTGCTCCAGGCTCTGCCCTTCATATCCGGTCATGAACAACGCCCTTAAAAGGATGCCCCTGGCGGCGGCCTTTGATGCGTATTCCTCTATCTTTTCCAGACGCATGGCAGACACGCCGTCTTTAACCCCCTGCATGACCATGGACTCAATGCCCACGGCAACCTTCGCAACACCCGCCTGGGCCAGTATATCCCAGTAGGCATCGGGCATATCGATCCGAGTCAAGGCATGAAAATGGGCACCGGTCTTCTCCAATAGTGCGGCGCAGGCCCTGGCATGCCCGGTTTTCAGCCCCGCGATTCCGCCGAAAGCCACGGGATCCGTCAAAAAGAAGAGATTGATTCCAAAGCGCACCCGGCAGTTTTCCACTTCTTCCAAAACCCTTGCTGGGTCTCTGAAAAGAACGGAACCGGGAAACATCTCCTGCGTCTGGCAATACTTGCAGCGATTGGTGCATCCTGTTGTGGTCCATACCGATCCGTACCGCTGATCTTCCTGGGAAGGATACGATAAGTCCGTTCGAATCCGTCCCGCAGTCGTTTCCTCGGTTCTGAGCGGAAGGGGGATGTGGTCCGGGTCGGTTCTTACCGGATTGTCCGCAATCAGATGCCCCTTCGAAAATACCCTGCCCCTGGGAGGCGCTTCTTCCATCAGATCGCTGACGGCATACACGCCTTCCCCTTTCACCACATAGTCGAGATTCGGGTCCAGGGACAGTGCTTGCGCATCCACGGTAACCCCGTTTCCCCCCAGAATAATGACCACATCGGGATCAATGGCCTTGATGCTTCCGGCCAGGCGCAGGGCATGGGGCAGATTGTACAGGAATGCGCCGATACCCACGTGGGTGGGTTCCTGAACCAGTATCCGCTCCACGGAATCAAACAGGTCGCTTTCCGTTGCACAGACAATGGTGGTCTCAATGTTTTTCCCCAGCGCATATCCCCCGATAATGCTCAGCCCGATGGGCTCATGGGGGCTTTTATACCCCTCGCCCATTCCGGTTATTCCTGCCGGGTCAACCAGAACCAGCTTTTTTGTATTCATCATGGTACGGTTTCTGCCTTGTTCGGAAGGGGCCGCTTGCGTGCTTTCACCTGTCCATCGGAGTGCATCTCCGCTGGAACCTACAATATATATCATGGATTGTCCATTTCCATCGGTCCGATATCGCCTATTCGCTGTAATTTTTAATCAGCCGTGACCCATAAAAAAAGAATGCCGCTGCATAGAGTATCAGAACCCCAAGAGAGATCAATCCATCTGGATCAAATTGAGGTTTTCGTATCAAAATATTGGTGTGCGTCAGCGGCATCATGTAAATAACCGACTTGATTAAAATCGGCATTTTATCCACAGGAAAAAAAGTCCCGCTGAAAAAAGCCATCGGCATAATGAAAAAATTAGAATAGGTTGCCGTATCTTCATGAGATTTTGTGCACATGCCGGTGATGACGCCAAGACTGGCAAACAGAAAGCAGTTTAAAATCAGGGCCGTCACAAACAGCATATTGATGGAAAAATCGTGTGATGATGCAAAACCAACGACGATGATCAGAGATGAGGCAAAAAGACCTTTAACCATGCCGGCCATGACCTCGCCGATCATGATGGATGAAGGACTTATCGGTGACTGAATGAAAACCTGGAACGTTTTAAAATAAAGCCTGTTGAGGTTCAGGGCGGATGAAACCCAGGTATAGGAGTTGTTCATGGAACTCATTGCAACCAGACCCGGAATCAGAAAACCCAAGTATCCGGTCCCGCTTATCTGCACGCTCTTGCCAAGGCCGAATCCGAATGCGATCAGGTAGATAACCGGCGAGATCATCGCGGAAAAAAGATAGCCGAGCTTTAACAGTTTTCTGCGGAAAAGCAGCATCTCGCGGAGAAATATGGGATACCATCCTGGCTGTTTCATTCGATGCGTCCTCCGGTGAGTTGGATAAAGACATCCTCAAGATTTGAGTTTCGAATGGTCACGCTGCTTTTTTTCTGTTTGGCGATTTCGTGAGCTTCATCGCGGCTTTTGCAGATATCCTGAACCAGCCTGCCTTCCGCATCAATAAACTCGACGATATATTCTCCGACGCTGCTTTTGAGATCATTAGGCGTATCCAGTGCGATCAATTTTCCCTTGAAAAGAATGCAGACCCTGTCACACAAGGCTTCGGCTTCTTCAATGTAATGGGTGGTGATAACAACCGTCCTGCCGTCTATTCGCGTTTTCCGGATAACCTCCCACATCTGTCGCCTGATCTGAGGATCAAGGCCGATGGACGGCTCATCCAAAAAGAGAACGGAAGGCTCGGGCAACAACGCTCTGGCGATGAGTAGCCTTCGCTTCATGCCGCCTGAGAAGCCGGATACAACGGAATCTTTACGGTCCCAAAGACCCACCATCTTTAACGCCTCGCTTATTTTTCTTTCCCTGTCCGAAACACGATGGAGCATCCCGTAGATCAGCAGGTTCTCCTGGGCCGTCAACTCCCTGTCGAGATTGTTTTCCTGGGGAACGACACCGATTTTCTCTTTTATCTCAAGGGGATTTTTTACCACATCCACAGCATCGATGCTGCAACTGCCGGAATCCGGCCTGCTTAATGTGGTCAGAAGCTTAATGGTTGTGGTCTTGCCCGCACCGTTCGGCCCCAAAAGTCCGAACACCTCTCCACTCTTTATCGAAAGCGAAAGATTGTCCACGGCCCTTATCTTCCCGTAATTTTTCGTCAGTCCGGAAATCTCGATCATGAATCCACTTTCGGACAAATCATCCTTGTCCCGTTATGACGGATAACGTTCATATCAATCCCGTACATCCGTTTCGGATTATCTTGGTTCAGCACGCCCATTTAACACTCAGAAATCAAGAAGAGGATAGCACAGCCACGCTGCATTAAAGAACGTATTTTATAGCATTATCGTCGTGAGAGCAATTGTGAATAATTCCGATAACGCATCGCACCCCCTTCCCATCTATTATATGAATTTTCCCCGAATCATACGACACTTTTATTAAAAATTACATTTATGTTGTTTGTTGAAATCATAAAACATAAATGTAATATGATACCTTGTAAATAATTGTATATCTATTGAATATACAGTATGTTATTTGTTGGCACTATAATTGCTTATCTAAAATTCAACAGAGTACACATTCCCACATTAATCATTAAAGGAGAATCGCATGAAAAGAAGAAATGGTTTTAAAACAGTATTCATTATGATTTTACTTGTTTTTGTCGGTTTTTGCAGCACCCCGTCATTTCTATTCGCGGAAGAGACGGCCCAGACTGTTCAGGCGCCGGATCCGGTTCCGGATCCTTCAGGCACGAGCACAGGAGGCGTAGCTGATGTGATCGGTGCAACCACCGGCGCCCCAACCGCCGATGATATGAAAAATCTGGCTGCTGCCGAGCCTCTTGCCGCCAAACTGGCGGATGTGGTCGGCCATAACCGGATCGCCACCAATATCGTCTGGACGCTTGTCTGCGGGTTTCTGGTCATGTTCATGCAACTGGGTTTTGCCTTTGCGGAAACAGGCTTTACGCAGGCAAAAAATGCCGGTCATACCATGGGTATGAATTTCATGGTCTATGCCCTCGGGCTACTGGGGTATTGGGTCTGCGGATTTGCCATCCAGATGGGAGGGAGTGGCGGTGCGGCATCTCTTGGAGGGGGAACGGTTTTAAGCAGTGAGTTTGTGATCAATCTTTTCGGAAAGGAATTCGGATTGTTCGGAACCAAGGGCTTTTTCCTTTCCGGCGGTACTTACGATGTTGTGGTTTTTACCATTTTTCTCTTTCAGATGGTGTTTATGGACACCACCGCCACGATACCGACCGGGGCCATGGCGGAACGTTGGACGTTCAAGTCGTTTTGTATCTATGCGCTGTTTATCTCCGGCATCGTCTATCCCTTATTTGCCAACTGGGTATGGGGCGGAGGCTGGTTGTCACAACTCGGAAAAATGTTTGCACTCGGTCATGGTCATGTGGATTTTGCCGGGTCATCGGTCGTTCACATGACAGGCGGCGTGGCCGCGCTTGCCGGCGCCATGGTTCTGGGGCCCCGGCTGGGCAAGTTCAAAGCCGACGGTACCCCCAACGCTCTGCCGGGTCATCACATCCCCATGGCGCTTGCCGGGTGTTTCATCCTGGCTTTCGGCTGGTTCGGATTCAATGCGGGCTCCTCTCTTGCCGGCGGTGACTTAAGAATCGGCGTTGTCGCCGTTAACACCATGCTCGCATCCGCGGCGGCAGCTTTTTCATCCATGATTTATATGTGGGTACGCTTTGGCAAACCGGATATTTCCATGATTGCCAACGGCTTTCTGGCCGGTCTTGTTGCGATCACAGCACCTTGCGCTTTTGTAGATTCGGTTTCTGCAGTGATTATCGGCGCCATCGCAGGCGTTATCCTTTGTGTCAGCGTGTTCTTTGTGGAGCGGGTGCTGAAAGTGGATGATCCGGTCGGCGCAATATCCGTGCACGGAGTCAATGGCGCCTGGGGCGTGCTGGCGCTGGGTCTTTTTGCGGACGGAACCTACGGAGATAACCTAAATGGCGTAACCGGCACGGTCAAGGGATTGTTTTACGGTGACGCATCCCAGTTTATCGCTCAGCTTATCGGTACGGCCGTCAACATCGGCTTTGTCTTTATCGTCATGTATGCCTTTTTTAAGATTCTTGACAAGATCGTCCCGTTGAGAGTTTCCGAGGAATTGGAACAGGCAGGGCTCGATATGAGCGAAGTGGCGGTTACTGCATATCCGGATTTTACCGTACGCAACAGAGCGCATAGATAAGAATAGTTAATGTGACGGGCAAATCGCGGATGGCAACGAATCGGCGAAACACACGCATAATATGAAGCCATCAAATTTAGACAAAAATCCTAAAATAATTGGAGAATTATATGAATAAAGTAGAGGCCATTATCAAGCCTTTCAAATTGGACGACGTCAAAAAAGCGCTGAACGACCTGGGGATTCAGGGGATGACCATATCAGAGGTAAAAGGCTACGGACGTCAAAAAGGTCACAAGGAAATCTACCGGGGCGCGGAGTATGTGGTGGATTTTGTACCTAAAATCAGGGTTGAGGTCATTGTTATGTCCGAGCAGGTGGACTTGGTCATAGAAAAAATTCGAGATTCCGCAAACAGTGGGAAAATTGGAGATGGAAAAATATTTGTGAGCCCAATTGAGCAGGTTGTTCGGATCAGAACAGGTGAAAAGGGGAGGGAAGCACTTTAACTCAATCCATTACCAGTAGCCTTTTATTCAGTTGTCCCCAAAAAGACAAACTGAATAAAAGGCTACTGGCAGACGGATGAGCTCTGGTAAGCGGGGGATTTAATGCAAAGAGTAGAGACCATAACAACTCCATCTTTTTGTGGTTCTGATCATTCATCGCGGCACTGCGCACTGAATCTGTATAAAGAGATGAGACAATCATGACACCTGTTGCATGGCTTGTTTTTATAGGAGCAGCGCTCCTGGAAGTCGGCGGAGACGCCATGATTCGGAAGGGACTGCATAAAACCAGTCTTCTTTTTATCGTTATGGGCTTTGTGATTTTGGGATGCTATGGGTTGACCGTCAATATGGTAAAATGGGATTTCTCCAGATTGTTGGGAGTTTATGTCGCAGTTTTTGCGTTTATCAGCGTATTGTTCGGTTTGTTGGTATTCAAAGAAACTATACCGGTATCCACCTGGGCAGGCCTTGCGATTATTATGGTCGGCGGCATGGTCATTCAGTTCGGTGGATAACCAATGATGGTGCACTTGTAAAAAGTCTAATATTTGCATTAGGCTTTATTCTTTGGCGTCGAAGCGTACTGCATTTAAGCACCTCGGACAATCCCCTGATCAGCAGCCGTTTTCTTCCTTTTTCCCATCCAATCCATAAGGATTTTTCCCGAATCGCACACCTCTATTCGTGGTTAAAATACAATTATGTTATATTGATAAATTATAGAACATAATTGTGATTGTTTAGCAACAAGCCACAAATATGTTTTTCCACCTAAACAATTTCAATTAGTTAGGTGCAAACAAATGACAACAAGCTGATTATATACGAGTCGACCAAACATAAATGTAATATGGTAGCTTATGATCCAATAAAATATTATATATTAACAATATGTTATTTAATGGCATTATACTTGCTTTCCTAAAATTTAACAAAATACAAATTCTCACGTGAATCATAAATAGTAATAGCAGAAAAGATGTGGATTTCATCTGTGATTCGGTCCGAAAAATCGTCCGCTAACGGATTGAATCACAGGGGCAATAAAGTGTTTGTTATCAATTAATTTATTTCACGAAGGAACATCAAAAAGGGAGGAAGAAAGATGACGAAGAATCGACGTATTTGGGCCTGCATTCTGGCGGTAACAGTCATTTTTGCCGGCTATTCGGCCGTACTGGCGGAGGATGAAGCCAAACCAGCAGCAGATGCATCCAAACCAACCGCGGCAATCGATTTGGGTATTTTCAGCCAGTACATCTGGAGAGGGTTGGAGCTGAGCCACAACAGTGTCGTGATTGAGCCGTCCGTAACATTGGGCTACGAGGGGTTCAGTTTCAATGTCTGGGGGAATATGGACACGGATCTGAAAACCCGTGGATCGAACGCGCATACGTCCAAATACACGGAAACGGATTTGACCCTTTCATATGCAAAGGCCCTTGGGCCGGTTAAGCTAACCGGCGGATATATCTACTACGCGCTGGGTGGCACGCCGCCGGCCGGCTCGCAGGATATTAATGCCAGCACGCTGGATTCACAGGAAGTGTTTGCTTCCGTAGGCATTGACACGATTTTGAGTCCAACACTGTCCGTTTACCGGGAAATCGCCCATTCGCCGGCCTGGTATGTGAATTTCGGCATCTCGCATTCACAGCCGATCATCGATAAAATCACCCTGGATTTGGGTGCATCCGCGGGGTACTATTATTCCGACAACAACGATTTTGCTGAAGCCAATGATCCCAACAGCAAATACCGGGCGCTTCACAACGGACTGGTATCGGCCGGATTCACGATACCCTTCGGCGAATATTTTTCCGTTAAACCCATGATCGCCTATTCTTTTCCGCTTTCCTCAAAAGCCGACGATTACATTAAAGCAACCAGTATCAGCGATAATTCCAGTTTTGTATATGGCGGCGTAACTTTGTCTATGGCGTTTTAAATGAATTTTTAAAGTTGTGTTGATGTCCAATGTGATTTATCAGAAGCTGAGTCCCTTCTCAATCACATGGCAATGCAGGAGCACAAAGAGGGAAAGCCGTTTTATCGTTTTCCCTCTTTGTGTTTTATATGACGCGGAAAATGAATCATCAATAACCGGGACAGCACATCTTTCACCACGGTATTGAAAGACGTTCCACAACATCCCTTCTTGCCAGCACTCTGGAACAGAGTTCCCATCGATCTCGATCGGGATCGATAGTTTCCTGATACCGCATCTCGAATACGTCCCGCGCCTGCTGGCGTAGATGGATGTATGTGTCCATCATCTCTTCCAGTTTCTCCACGCTGTCGATCCACTCGTCCTCAATCGTATCCGGCAGACCGCCAAAGATATCATATCGATCTTTCATGCGACGCGATAGAACCCGGTAGATTTTTTCGTCTTGAGTATCATGGTAGACCAGATTGAGCATGTTCACGGTACGACGTGTTTGTCCAAAACGCTTGATGCGTCCCAGCCTTTGCTCCAGGCGGGACGGGTTCCAGGGTAGATCGACATTGATGAGTGTGCCGAGAGTTTGCAGGTTTAAGCCTTCACAGGCTGCATCAGTCGCCACGACCAGACGAATTTCGCGTTTCTTTACTGCATTTTTGATTGCCTCGCGTTCAATGGCGGCAAAATCCTCTCCCTGAAACAGTCCGCTTTTGCCAGTACCGGCATAGACGCCTACCGGCAGGCCGGGAAGTGATTTCGCCAGCTCCGCGCCAAGTGCATAAACCGTGTCGTAATATTGACTGAAGACAATACAGCCGTGTTCCAGCCAGGTTTTTCCTTCGCTTCGAAGTCTGGTAAGGAAATGTTTGACTGCGGTGAGCTTGGGGTCACGGGCTTCCGGACGTGACAATTCCTTGATGATCGTGCGAAGGTGCCCGGCCTCCTCATGTGTGAGTCCGCTTAACGCCTCTTCCATAATCCTCGGTTGCTCTTCATCCTCGAATGTCTCCCGCCGCAACATTCTTTCCGCCGTTGCGCGGCCAGAGGCGAAACTCGAACAGATCCGCTGCAGAAGAAGGGTTTTCATGAACCCGGCGGCACGGGTCCGTCTCTGCAAAGCTACGGTAAATGCCTCCGCCGCTTGATACGCCAGATCAAATGGATGGTTCGTAAGCAAACCCAGGCCACTGAACCCGACACCGGGGTATGCGGTTGCCGGCGCATCCGGATCGGGATGGATTTCCACGCCGATCCGTTCCAGCAGGCCGGCATCCTCCAGCGTTTGCCGGCGCCGGAGAACGGTATGGCGAAGGATGGGATTATTCTCCCGCAGAAATTCCGGCTCAAGGGCCTGCCCAAGTGCCTGTTTTTCCAGAAAACCCAACGAGCCAAATCCATGATCGGTAAAAAAGGTCTGATCGGGAAGCCCCAGTTGCAGTCGCAAGGTTGCAAACAGGGCATTCTCACCGGCCGGAGGAATTGGATTTCGCAGCCATTCCCATGCCTCCCGTTCTTCCACGGGAGTCTCTGTGCCCTTTACCAGGGGAAGCGATTGCTCAAAATGGACCCATCGGCTGGAGGGTTCTCGGCCAAGAACAAAGTCCGCCCCGGCATTCAGAATGCGCAAAAGATCCCATAATTCCTGAACTTCGGTCTAAATGGGAGTTGCCGTCCCCAGCAGAAGGTTCCGGGTTCGCGGCCCGATGCGCAGCATGAAGTCAAGCAGGTTGTTCGGTTCTTCCTTCTTCTGACCGAGTCCACCGCGACGGCGGGCCTTGTGGGCCTCGTCAAGGATAACCGTCCCGTATTTTCGCTCAAGCAGGTGTTGACGTTCTTCGGAATCCTGAACGATAAGGCCGGTGGAGACGATGGCGATACAAAACGGGCACCGGGCAATATCCTCCGGACCGCGCGTCTTGATGATGTGTCCCCTGGGATCGATCCAGTCCTTCCTGTTAGAGGACCATACGGCGCTGGGAATGCCGAGCTTATCGGTCAACTCCACCTGCCATTGGAGGGTCAGTGTCGAGGGGCAGAGGATCAGCACCGGCCCGTCATCCAGCAGGGAGGATAGCATCGCGCTTGCGGCAAGAGACAGCGTCTTTCCCACCCCCACCTCGTCGGCAAGAAGGAGCCGCGCTTTGCCGTAAGTCTCCCGGTGCTGGAGAAATAGGGTCACAAAGGACCGCTGCCAGGGCTGGAGCTGCTCGCCGCCCCGGTAAATCGGACTTTCGGCCAATGCGGCTGCCGGAAGCTCTTGGGGCGTTGTCTCCTCGAACCGGATCTCAACCCGATCGGCAACCCTTTTGATCTCTGCAACAATGGCATCGGGAAGGGGATAAGCATCCTGCCAGAGCGCGGTAAATTCTTCTTCGACCCAGTCAACCCCTTCCGGGGAACTGTCTTCCCAGAGGATTTCATAGTTCCGGGAAAAGGCGCTTCCGGTTTCGTTGATTGAGCCAAGGAAGCAGGTTTTTGAACCGTCGGGCGCTTCAATGACCCCGGCCTTGCCATGCACGAAAACACGATCTCTGGGAACCACGCGAATCTCGACCCGGCCGCTGGTCAAAAGTTCATGCAACCGGCGGTAACGATCCCGATAGAGGAGCGCTTCAACCTCGGATTGGACCTTATTCCAGCGTTCCTTGAGCGCCGTCTCCCGGACATGCTTTGAAACGGCCACATCGGCCGCGTCCAGCTCGCTGTTGCAGACGATCTGTACCTTGGGAATAGCGGCGATTTCTTCGCCAACCAGTTCAAAGATCGAGCTGCGGAAATAGCCGGCGATGCGCTTATACGAATTTGCTCCTCGAAGTCGGTCAGCGAGAAAGGCTTGGTCAAGCCTTTGGCAGCGTGAAGAAAATCGGTTGATGGTACTCATAACGACTGGGGGTGCTGGAGCCATTCTTTCCGTTTAAGAATGTCCCAGGCAAGTCTGATGTGTTTCTCCTGGAACATCTGCTTTCGGTTGTTCCAGCCATAGGTTTTGCTTACGGCAAGATCCGCTGTTGTGGCGTTTTCGCGGGTTGCAACCCAGTGAACAGTTGACAGTAGTTCCATGCCGAAAGGGGTTTCAAAGCCGGAAATAAGATCCACAACCTTTTGAAAGTGGTCCCGGGTGGAAGGATGGTCTTCAAGAAAACGCTCAGCCTGTGGAAGAATCTCGGGAAGCAAGTTGATTTCCCGTTCCGGATTGTCCTCCGCGTCGCCATATCCGCTGATGAAATGCCCTTCCATAAGGGTCAATACATGGCGCAGGTTCTGGGCATACGGTCCATAAACGCCCTTGTTGTATTGAAGTTTCAATGCCTCCCCCGCTTCCTGCATAAAATACATCAATTTATGGATCTCCAGAAGCGTTACAAAAGGGTCCATGACTGCCGCAAGATAGCGTCGCATCAAAACGAGCATCGCGGCCCGCCCGACTGTCAAACCGGGGACTTTCTTGGAGTGGGCCATTTTTTCGGCGGGAGGCGCTCCTTTAGGTTCATAAAGGAGAACCTGAACATCACTCAAATTCTGAAAGGCATCTTCGATTCTTACCCGGACATCACCCCAGAATAAACCACCAAGGCCGCAACCCAAGGGGGGAATGGCAATGGAATGGATGTTTCTTTTGCGCACTTCTTCAACCAAGGCCCGCAGTCCGGATTCAATGTCTTCCATCCTGCTACTGCCTTTCCAGTGGCGTTTGGTTGGAAAGTTGATCACGTAGCGGGGATTGCAGACGCTGTTGAGATCATGGATGAACATCTTGCCCGGCAGCAGTTCCTTATTATCGCATGCAGCTTTATAGCGCTTGAAATTTTCGGGAAATACCTTCTTGAATTGCAGGGCAATCCCCCGACCCATGACCCCGACACAGTTCACGGTATTTACCAATGCCTCGGCATCTGCGTAAAGTATGTCGCCTTGTGTCAATTTAATCATGAGCGTCTCCTTGTGTGGCTAATAATACCACGCTTTTTCGATTGTGACGATCGGATTATGCTGGGTATTCCGGAGAATGGTGGTGACTTGGTTGCATATCTTCTCATTTAATACCCCGATTTTTTCCACAAGATGCCAGGGGCAGGTGTCATAGATCAAAAACTCAGCCTGTTTGCCTTCTTTGATCTGCGAATCGCGAAAGTCGGTCGCTTTGATTGCTTCCCAATTGATTTTGTCCAACTCATTGCGAGTATTATAGAAATCAGCATAATAACTCCCTGCATTCCGGTCGGAGAAAGCCCAGTGCACTCCATGTTTATCCGCCCAGTTGATGGCCGATTCCAGATCGACCTGCAGATGCAGAACAGGGTTCTGCCCATCGCGATAATGGGTCAGATCTGGATGATTGCCCATGTAAAGAATATAAAGCATGATTGAGCGGGGGCAAAAATAGAATGGCACATACTCACCAACCCGGGTATCCGGATGGCATGAAACTGCAATCTCATAGAGCCTGCGTCGCTTGATTTCTGTCATGCCGATAGAAGTCTGGCAACTTCCCTGCCCAACACGCCGGCCATCCGCTTCGATGCAACCTGCCGCCAAAATTGAGGCGAGATTTTCGACATGGGTGATATGGTAGATTTTGGGTTGGCCCGGTGGCATTGTCATGCAATCCTCACTTATCCCAGTCGCTGGCTCTTGACAAGCTCCCGCAGCACCCGGGCTGCACTGGCCTCTTCAGGGCGTGATTCTTCAAGGCGTCTGGCCAGGTAGTCTGCCAGTTCGATGGCCATTTCCCGCTGGGTCAGATCGCCGTAATAGTTGGGGATGTTTAACATCAGATGGGCCAGCACTTCACTGCCGTCCATGTCGTTGACAAGTTCCATCACGGCGTAGAGCACGGCACGCAGCACCGACTGGTTCATCTCCGAGGTTTCGCCCATCTCGATCCGTCCGAACTCCACCGCACTTTTGAGCCGGGCGTTGTTGGCTTTCTGGCTGGCCAGAAGGGGCTTGAAGTCACGCACCTTGAAGGCCTTGGCAAAATTCTGATAGTTGTCCAGGGTTTTGGCGCCACGGGCTTCCAGGTCGAGCATTTTGAGATAAAAGCGCTCGGCGCCGCTGAGTTTATCCCAGTGGGCCTTGGGAAGGCTCTGGGGTACCAGACACTGGTTAGCGGTATCCACGGCAAAGGTGATGAGATCGTCCACAAAAGTGGTTTCGCCTTTCACGCGAGGCCGGATGGCCTCGGCCGTCATGTCCCGGCCGTCGATGATGGCGTAACGGGTCAGCACGCGCAGGGCAGCGGCATAACCGGCCATCTGGATGTCGGCGTCCTCAAATACGTTTTCGTCACGGTAGAGGCCCTTGGCCTCCTGGTTCAATCCGGTTAGTGCTGCAACCTGGGCCTCAACCTCCTCCTGGATTTCCCAGGCCAGATCATCGCGGCTGGTTTTGTGTCTGCCAAGGCGCTTGCGGCATACGAGGAGCACGGTGCCCTTGACATAACTCCCTTCACGCAAGGCGCTTTCGGTTTCAGTGACCACATACCAGGCAGCGGTTACCCGCAGGCCCGATGCCCAAACAATATTGGCCATATCCGCCCAAATGGAACCCGATTGGTGGGTGAACATGATGACCTGAATGCCGTTGTCCGGCATGCAGTCAGTCATCTTTTTATAGGCGGCCACCATGCCACGGCGGAAGTCTTCGCCCTCACCCTTGATGGCAATGGATCGCCGGCTGTCCCAGATCCAGTCGGCGAATTCCGGCGGCGGATTTTTCCGTAGCCAGGCGATGAAGAATTCAAGAATCTCCTCGTACTTCACCGCGTCACCATAAGGCGGGTCTGTGAGGAAAAAATCTGAATCTGAGGTGAGATGACTTGCGGAACAGCAGGTCACCTTGTGGCTGCCTATGCGTCCGGAGTTAGGGAGTTCAGCCGCAAAAAGCTGGAGAAGCGGAAAGCTGGCCCTGCATCCGTAGTTGTAGAAAGTATTCAGCGCTTGGTTGTAGAATACATGAGCAGGATTATCACTGGCACCACCAGTTCGTCCACCTTCTCCAAGTCTACTTGATCCGGCTTTTGAGGATGTCCATTGACAGAGTTTACTTGTATAATCAAGTATTCTTGAAAGGCGCAACAGCATTTCACCGTGGGACGCCTCCTTCCTGAGTAAGCCGAGCAGCAGCAAATGCCGAGCAGGAAACAGGTGGTGCCAATGGGTCCAACCACGAGTGCGGATGGGTTCGTCCGTCTTGTCTCCAGGTTCAATGCGCGCGTCTGGGATCCAACCCTTGGTCTGCCATTCAACAAAATGTTTCCCGACAAACTCTTCTACAATCCGCTCCCGCTCCGCATCCGCCTTATCAACTTCCGTGAATTTATAATCGAATTTTTTGCCTTTGCCTTTTTGTTTCATCCAATGAATGGCGTACAGGCGTTCCTGGAAAACATCATCCGGGCGAGGTTTGAAATCCGCTTTTTCCCATAGGCGCAGGTTGTTTCCTGTGGTACCATCAACAGTTCGGAAGTCTCCTCGCAGCGTGGATATCTTGGTGCGATACTCACGACCGTTCACTGTATGGAAGAGGTAGGGAGACTGTCCACGGCCATCTGAACGGAGTGTGCCTGTTGCGGCCGCGGCCAACTCTTCGAAAGATACTCCTGATCTGACTTTTATCTCATAGCGTTTTTGAGATTTTACAGGTATTAATTCAACGATTGCCTGCTTGCCATAGCTCAGAATCCTGGAAGGAATAAGGGGTACCATCCAGCCGCTTTGCGGGCAGCGGACCTCCAAACAATAAAGGAAGGCTTTTGCCCGCCATCCGCTTCCGTCGGTTTCAACGCCGAGTCTGTCGATTTCAGCCAGCACTTTATCCACGACTTCACGCTGTTCATTTTCTTGAGCAGCACGTTTTTCTGGAGCACTTCCGACGATGTGGAATGCCCCCCAGGTGAGCATACAAGCCACTGGGTTGAGGTCGGAAGCGTAAACGTCACAGCCTACCCTGGCCGCTTCGAAGGGGATTTGACCCGAGCCGCAGAAGGTGTCGGCCAGTCGAGGCCGATGACCAAACCGCATGATGCCAAGCTGTTCGATGAGTTCCGGGAAAGAGCCCGCATTGGTGTTTAGGTGGGAGTTGACTGCAGCCCAAATGTGATCGTGAACACTTCCCGACACCTCCTCCGGGCGTTGCGCCATTTCAACACGTTTCCGGTACGAATCCCTGGGTAACATCCGCGCTTCAATCCGACGACGATCGATCTCGTCAATGTCATTGCGCCACTGAGCCTTGATTTCTTCCAGATAGTGTCGGGACCAATCGGTTGGAGGGCTGCTATGCAAGGCCCCGGACGGCTCGGAATCAAAATAACAGACAAGATTTTCATCCCTGAGTGTCGAAAGGATTTCAGCCGGTTTTGGTCGCCGTTTCCAACGAATTACAAAAGATTCGTCATCCATGGCCATCAACTTTTCGAAAATGGCCAGGTCTCGTGCCGGGTTGTCGGTCGCAGGAAGGAGGCAGCCGAGGATACATGCCTTGTTGAGGATAAGCGGTTTTCGACCTTTCCAGTAAGCACCCAGTGGCACAAGCGTCTGCCCTGCGCCAGCCTTTCTCTCCTTGAATACCTCAGCAGAGAGTTTCTGCACCGGCAGCAGTCGCTCGATCAACGCCGGGGCGTCTTTAAGTGAGAAGGGGGTGACAGGCACTTTACTCACGCCAATCTTCCACATTGAGTCCACTCACACGTTGAAACTCACCCGTGTTGGAAGTCACCAGGGTCAATCCATGCACCAGGGCCGTTGCAGCAATCAAAACGTCGTAAGCACCGATGGGGGTTCCCTGTTTACGCAGAGCGGCACGGATGGCACCGGCAGACTTTGCCTCGACATTGCTGAAAGGCAGGATCGTGATCCTTGAAAACAATGCTTCCATCACCGGCCCAATTTTTGCGCCTCTCTGGGGATTGAGTTGTAACCCGTATTCCACTTCCATACGGGTGATGCTCGACACTGAAAAATCTGTAGGTGGTATGGCCCTGAACCGGGCAAGCACCTGCGGGTATCCCTTGACGAAATCACTGACCGTGCATGTGTCGAGGAGGTAAATCATGTCAAGGGGTCCTCCGATGGCGACAGAAGGTGGGCTCGGTCTTGTTCGAAAGGCGGCATGTCGGGTACGCCTTCGAATGACAGGATGATGTCAGGCCACCTGTTGTCTGCTGTTTGCGAGGCGTCGGCATATTTTTTTGTTTGGGCCAGTCTGTTTGTAAGAAATTCGATAAAATCCAATACTTCCTGGACGGCCGGCTCAGGAAGAGCATTCACATGTTCACATACTTTTTGCGCCAGGTTCATGTTGCCTCCAATCTTAATCCGTTAAGTCTTTTTACTTTCTCTCGAAAAGTGGCGAGCCGAAGAGATCCTGATCTAGGGGCCGTGGACGGCGCTTGCGTCCGGTCGCGGGCTTTTCGCCGTCGGAAAGAGCGTCAAAAAGCGCCCGCCGCCAGCCCCGTTTGGTGTCCTCGGGCAGGCCTGCTTCGGCCACGGTCATGGCAAAAAGCCACCAGCGCTCCTCGGGGCGCAGGGCCGCCCACTTGCTGCAGATAACCGGGAACTGCTCGGGGGTGGCGGTTTCGGCGGCCCAGGCCAATACACATAGCTCTTTGCCCAGCAGGCGGTCCACCAGATTGGTTCCGGTATGCCATCGACCGGTAGGGATGTTGGCGGCCTTGAGACGATCATTGAACTCACGACGGGCGCTGTCGGCAATCCCCGACCAGACCGGGCGTTTTAGAATTACCCTCTCCTCGTCACGGGGAATGCCGTTCTCCTGGCCCCGGTAACCATAGTCTTCGGCGATAACCACCGATTGGTTCCTTGCAGCCGGAATCTCAACACGGAAAAGATGGGCGCCGAATTTCTCCTGCGCGCCAAAATCCACGAACTGGACCTTCTCCGTCACTGTTCGATATCCTCTGGCCTCAGCTCGATCCCAAGCTTTTCGGCAAAATCTTTCAGGTCGTGACCCGAAGCAAAGTGCCCCTTACGGAAGATCATGGTGATCGGTGTTTCGGGCGTAAACTTTTCCAGAACCTTTGTGAGAAGGGCCTCGATAAAGGCTGCCTCCACAGGGATCTCGCCCACGTTAACGGCGATCATCTGGTTACCCTGGCCAACGGTGAGAACGATCCCCTCGAAAGTGGCGGACTTTTCAGCCGCCTGTTTCAGGCCCTCGAAGGTCTTGCTGCGCGAATCGAGTTTGCGGCCAGTGCGCGATACCAGACGGCCGGGCTTCACCGGATCGATCTGAACGCCCTTTTTGCCCTTGGCCTGATAACGGAATTCGGCTTTGGTTTCAAGTCCATCGGCCTCGGCAAAAGCGCGCAGCAGCACATCGTCGTTGCCGATGGTGACTGGGCCGTCGTAAACCGAGCCCTCACGGGGTTCGCTGCCGTCCAGGGTGAAGCGGATGGCTCCTTTGGGCGCGGCGAAGAGTTCAACGGTGCGCGTGCCGCCATTGTCGGAAAGCTTATTGCGGAGGACAATCTTGTTGGACCAGGTCACCGGATCACCTGTCTCATATTGACTGGACGGGTCGCAGACCAGGAAATTCACCCGCAGGGCCGAGGTATTGAAGATATGCTCTTTCAGTTGCGGGCTCGTCTCGGAGACCGGCCCGTCCTCAGCAAAATAGATACGGGGCGCCGGGCCGGCGTTCTGCGGGTTGACGCGCAGCCGGACCACGCCGGTGTCATCGGGGCCGGACTCGGAGATCACCTGGGCCGAGGTGAGCTTTTTCTTCGGTTTCTTGGTAACATACCCGTTGCCGATATCTTCCCACAGCCCCCGGTTACAGGCAATGGACTTGAGGGAGTCCAGCCCCTTTGGCGGCAGCCAGTACATTCCCGCCTGCTCGGCATAGCAGTCCACGACATCCGACCAGCGGGCCTCATCTATATTCTCAGGCCAAAGAAGATCCTGGGCCTTGTCACGAATGGCATCAAATTCTTTGTCGACATCCAGGTATAGCTTCACCGGGTTGGCGGCAAGGGTCTTTTCAATCTGTTCCTCGCCGTTGAAATCCTGTTTCGTATCTCGGGCCATATCCAATGCTTTGGATACAAGTTGGGAGACTCTGCCGGCGCGCTGGATGGGAAATAAAACCTTATCGAACAGGTTAAGAATGGTGGATGTGAAATCCAGGGCATAAGACTGCTGCTTCTTTTCAAGATCGGCGCGCTGCGGGTGGTTATGAGGAATGCGGCCATCGGCCTTCTGGGCGGCAAAAAGCTGACGGGCGGCCTTTTCTACACTGCCCATGGCCGTCTTGTCGCCGGTGAGGACACAGAGATTGTTTTTCTGGCTCAAGCCCTCAAAGAACTTTTGGACCTCCTCGGGCGGGATTTTCGAATCGGGGCTTACGACCAGAAGCATCCGGCCCCGCCGGACGCGATCGGCCACCTCTTCCAGCCTGGGCAAGGGCAGGACATCTTCATAGCACGTCTTGCGGGTGGCTTTAAACATCTCGCGTAAACGATGGCGAATCAGCTCGTCCACCTGGTTCGGTGGCGCATCATGGGCAAGGCTCTGCAGAAGCTTGGTGAGGTTTTCCTGACGGTCAAAGTAGTAACGGCCTTCAGGCGTATGGTGCACATACCAGGCGATTTTCTCCAGATCATCAAATGCGGCCAGAAAATCGGAGGGTTCGCGCAGGGGGGATACGAGGCATTCGACCATCTCCTCGCGGGTGAGTCCCTTGACTGCGTTGACAGCCGTGGACAGACTGGCGGTAAGAAGCAGCGCTCCGATCTGTGCGGCCGCTTCCTTGCCGGTCTGCAAATCGATGATCTGGGCATGGGCCGATTGCTGAACGTCCCAGAGATCCCTGGCAATGACATCACGCATCCCGGAAATCTCCGTCAGCTTGTCTCTGACCTCCGGGACCCCGAGGTCAAAATGCTGGGGGCCGATGAGAAAGACGTCGTTGTCCTGCCGTTCCCAGACCGATTTAAGAAGGCGCGACACCAGCTCAATGAGGCCGCGGGTCTGCTTGAACTGCTCATTCTCCTTGAAAAGCGCAATGACGTTCTTGAGCCTGGGGTGAAAGGGGTAGGTCGCTTCGATCTCGTCTGCCAGTGCTTCGGCGCCGCGGTTGGCGGTTTTCGACCTGGCGGCCTCTTCCAGTTTGCGGCCGAATGCTGTTGCAATATCCTCGATTTCAGCCTTGTCGGGGAGCGACTTGAAAAGGCGTTTGCGCAGGATGTCATATATTTCATTGGCGGCAAGATCAACCGGCGTGATGCTTCGCTCCTGGCGGCCCAACTCGGAGCGTGCATCCTCCAGGGCGCGATAAATGAGTTTGGCGCCGGTATCGTAGGCCGCAGCCAGATCGGATACCACCACGCAGACGTTTTTCTTTTTGCCGGCGGCGGTCAGCAGGTTGGCAAAGGCGCGAGTGGCGATATCCGCGACCGTGCCGTTTCCGACCTTCTGAGTGTCCAGGTAGTGGAAATAGGGCGGCATCTCGTCAAGCAGGATCAGGACTGGCTGGTCCCCCGCGAAAAGCTTGAGCCAGTCTTTTTCGTCCGGGGCCTTGGGACCGCTGGTCCAGAAGGTCGCGAATTGATCCGCCTTGCCGAGCTGGTTGGCGATTTCTCCCCAGAAAAAATGATCGGGATTATTGCGGCCGTTGAAGGCGGCGATATCGGCGCTTGAAAAGGCCGCGGCCTGGGAGATTCCCCCGCAGTAAGTTTTCCGAAGTGCCGGGTGTTTGGCAAGCAGACCAAAACCGACAAGCAGGTGGGTCTTGCCGCCGCCCATGGCTTGCTTCAGGTGGAAAATCGCCTGGGAAGAGGACCCGGCCAGCCGGGCAAGTCCTTCACTGATGAGATCCTGCATGCCCTGGGTGATGAAGGTTTTTTTGAAAAATGCCTTACCTTCTCCCTCTGAGGCTATCAACTCGTCAAGCCGTTCAATTTGGTCGCTGAGCTTAATTGACAGCGCATTCGGCTGCAATTGGCAGGCATCTTTGACAGTCTTCATCGGATTATCACTCCATCAGGGGGGCAATTTTTTCTCAAATGTCAGCAGTCAGACCGGCATAACCGCTTTTGACCCAGTCGGCAATCCTTTTTCTCTTGAATTTACAAATGCGCCCGATTTTATGGGTGAGCATATGATTATTATTTATCTTCTTTGTATGTGGTATCGCATTTGATGTCAATTGTTCTGTTTTTATAAAAAAGTTTTTTCAAACTTTTGCAGCAATAGAAAGTTCTGGGGCCAGTTGAAGATGTTGGCCCGATAACAGATTCACCCTCCGATACGCTCTCTGAACCCCGCACCACCCCTGCTATCCCTGAATTATGGGGTTATAATTGAAAATATAATTTGTGATCATAGCTATACATAATTGTTATTTATTATAATAATTATACATATTTGTATGTTATATATTTTAATGTGATTTTAATTTTTGATATATATTAGTATGTTATAATTAATTTTATGTTTGGCATTATTATTGCTTATTGTTTTGCTAACTGCACTTGATGGTTAATGAACAATAACAAGGAGGAACAACATGAGAAAGATCGCCATTTATGGAAAAGGCGGAATCGGCAAATCGACCACCACACAGAACACCGTTGCCGGACTGGCGGAAATGGGCAGAAAAGTCATGGTTGTGGGGTGCGACCCCAAGGCCGACTCCACCCGGCTGCTTCTGGGCGGATTGGCCCAGAGAACGGTTCTGGATACGTTAAGGGAAGAAGGCGAAGATGTGGAACTGAATGATGTACGAAAAACAGGATTCAGCGGCGTCTTGTGTACCGAATCCGGCGGACCCGAGCCGGGCGTTGGCTGTGCGGGCCGGGGAATCATCACCTCGATCAATCTTCTGGAACAGCTCGGCGCGTATGCGGAAAGCGAAAAACTGGATTATGCTTTTTATGATGTTTTGGGGGATGTGGTCTGCGGCGGGTTTGCCATGCCCATTCGCGAGGGCAAGGCCCAGGAGATATATATCGTGGTCTCCGGCGAAATGATGGCCATGTACGCAGCCAACAACATCAGCAAGGGTATCGTAAAATTTGCGGAAGCCGGCGGGGTAAGGCTAGGGGGACTCATCTGCAACAGCCGCAATGTGGACTTTGAAAAAGATATGATCGAAGCTTTTGCGGAAAAACTCGGAACGCAGATGATTCATTTTGTCCCCAGAGACAACATCGTGCAGCGTGCGGAAATCAACCGGAAAACCGTTATCGAATATGATCCCGGGCATGCTCAGGCGGAAGAATACCGCACCCTGGCCAACAAAATTGAAAACAACAAGATGTTTATCGTTCCCAAACCCCTGGAAATCGATCAATTGGAAAAAATGCTGATTGAGCACGGGCTGGCGACATAACCAATCAAGAGAAAAGACTGAAGCGGGGAGTAAAAACATTCTGTCTTCATCTTTCAGCCCGTCGATAAGGACTTTCATACAAAAAGGAGTTGTTAAAATGTTAATGATTCGATCAATCGTAAGACCCGAAAAAGCGGACAATGTTCTGGCGGCGCTTATGGACGCCGGATTCCCCGGTATTACCAAAATGTCCGTGGTGGGTCGCGGCAAACAGCGCGGCATCAAAATCGGAGATATCACCTATGACGAAATCCCCAAGGAAATGATCCTGGCGGTAATCAAAAATCAGGACAAGGACTTTGTGATCAAAACGATTATTCAGGCGGCAAGAACCGGAGATAAAGGCGCTTATGGGGACGGAAAGATTTTTGTAATTCCGGTGGAGGAAGCTTATACCATCAGCTCGGGAATCAAGGAGACTTCCGCCGGGGAAATGACCGAGGTGAAGATATGAAGGAAATTACCGCCATCATTCGAATGAACAAGATGAATGAAACCAAACGGGCGTTATCGGAGGCGGGCATCTCTTCCGTCACCGCCAGAGACGCGCTGGGCAGAGGAAAAGGGCTTGTGGACATGCAGCTTCTGAAAGGCGCGGAATTGGGCTATGAAGAGGCCATTTCAAAGCTTGGACAAAGCGGGCGGCTGATTCCCAAACGGATCCTTCTGGTTATTGTTCCGGACAAACTGGTGGAGAAAACCGTTAAAACCATTATCCGGGTCAACCAGACCGGGAAATCCGGAGATGGCAAAATTTTTGTCATGCCGTGCCAGGATGCCATTCGCGTCCGAACCGGCGAGTTCGGCGATGATGTTCTGGATGACGCGTGAAAGACGCCAGAGGAGAATGAAAAATGGAAACTACTGAAGATATCGTAGAAGATGAAATATTAGACCCTGAAAAGGTGAAACTGGAACTCATTGCAAAGTATCCGACCAAGGTGGCACGAAAGCGTGCCAAACAGATCGTGATCAACAAGGTCGGTGAAACCGGCGATGTTCCGGAAATTCAGTCGAACGTGCGAACCACTCCCGGCTTGATCGGGCAGCGGGGGTGTTGTTACGCGGGCTGCAAGGGCGTGGTGATGGGGCCCACCCGCGACATCGTTAACATCACACATGGTCCGATCGGATGCGGGTATTACAGTTGGCTGACCCGCCGAAATCAAACCAATCCGGACGCATCAAAGGACGGTCACAATTTTATGCCGTATTGTTTTTCCACGGACATGCAGGACGAGCAGATCATCTTCGGCGGCGAAAAAAAACTGAAGCAGGCCATTCAGGAAGCCTATGAC
>CAIVVZ010000221.1 GCA_903909505.1 uncultured Desulfobacteraceae bacterium | reverse complement strand
CCGGATTCACGAATCCCCAGCAGCCATGCTGCCAGGCCCGTATCGCAGAAATAAAGTTTGGGAGTCTTGACCAGACGTTTATTGTAATTTTGAAAATGGGGACGGAGCAAAAAAACGATATAGCTTGCTTCCAGCACTGACAGCCACGCGGCGGCCGTGTTGTGCGTAATGCCGCAATCGGAGGCAAGCGAGGAAAGATTCAGCAATTGCCCCGAACGGGCAGCGCACATCCTCAAGAAACGCTGAAATGCGGACAGATCGCGCACCGCAATGAGCTGACGAACATCACGCTCAATATATGTATTTACATAGCCGGCGCACCAGTCGCCAGGGCTCAGTTCACGATCATACAAAGGGGGATAAAGGCCGCGGAACATCACTTCGTCAAGGTCCTCCGGGAGCTTGTCCGCCTTCAGCAGCTCATCGAGGGAAAAGGGAAGAAGCTGCACCATCCCGACACGACCGGCAAGGGATTGGGTAATGCCGGACAGCAGACCGAACTGCCGGGAGCCGGTCAATATATAGGAGCCGGGACGAACATCCGCATCAACACGGGTCTGCAGAAAGGAAAAGAGTTCCGGAACCCGCTGGGCTTCATCCAGAACAGCGCCGTCCGGAAACCGGGAAAGAAGCCCGCGCGGATCGGTTTCCGCCATGAGTCGGACATCCGGATCTTCCAGAGACAGGTAAGCTTTGTCAGGGAAAGCACTTCTGGCAAGGGTCGTCTTGCCCGACTGCCTGGGACCGGTGATGGCGATAATCGGGAATCCCCTGGCCAGACGCATGAGGGTATCGTGGGCTGTCCGCGCAATCATGACCGGATTTTAAGATTAATATCACAAATAGTCAATTCATTTTACAATTTGTGATTATATTTCCGGGTTGGACGGATCAACACCATTTACCGTTGATGCAGACACGAGCTGCCTGTTGTGGCATCGCAAGTCCATTTCCATGGCAATATGGGCATTTCAAGATTGAAAAACACCACTCAGACAGGCCGTTGTGCAAAATATGCTTGACAATGTAATTGACATAGGCAATTATAATTGGCGTGGAGGATAATCAAATGACACTCAGAGTTCTTGACTTGCATCACGCAGGGGATGAGCCGCATCTGCTTCGTGAGATCATGCGCACGCACCAGGCGGCGCTAAATGTGTTCAGCCGCCAGGTGGGAATGCCGGCAGCGCGGTTGGCGCTGATGCGATTCCTTGCGATTCGCCATCCGGAGTCCGTTGGGATCATGGAGATCGCTCGACAACAGGGAATCAATGCGGCAGCGGTCACCCGCCAGGTGAAAGTTATGGAAAGCGAACGACTGGTCGAGCGTAGTGCCGATGCCAGGGATGGTCGGCGCAGCTACGTCAAATTGACGGCCAATGGACTAAGGATTTTCGAGCAGTTGCACGAGCGGGCACACGCTTTCGAGCAAGCACTCAGCACCGCCGTCAGCGCTGAAGATATGGCCGCCACAGTACGGGTCCTGGTTCATGTACGCGCTGCTCTCGAAGCGTCATGCTGAAAAGGAGTAATCGGAGAAATGAAAAACACTGATAGGAAGTTGTTCAACCTGCGGGGATTTGTCATCCTCACAGCTACCATTACCGGTCTCGGGCTGCCGATGACCGGCTTGGCCAATCACCTGCACCAGATGGAACCCATATTTTCCTTCTCGCGACATGCCTGGATGTCAGCGCACACCATACTTGGCGTCCTCTTCACGGTGTCAACTGTCTTGCATGCCATTTTCAATCGTCGCATACTGCTCAACTACGTCCGAGGTCACGACGCCATTCCGGGAATGGGGAGAGAAGCCGTAGGTGCCATCGTAATCGTCGCGATAATGCTGTTTGTCGCGGTGGGCCACGTGTTTCACTAGGAGTTCCTTGGCGCAGGCTGCAGGAGCTGCACCTTCCGGGCAAGACAGTATTGGACGTCGGCTGTGGTGGCGGCTTTCTGGCGGAGGAATTCGCAAAGGACGGATTTGCCGTAACAGGTATCGATCCGGCGGATCGTTCCATCGAAGCGGCGCGGAAGCATGCCGCCGACAACAACCTGGAGATCGACTATCGTGCGGGAAAGGAAGAAGCTTTACCGTTTTCCGATGGCTCCTTCGACATCGTTGCCTGCTGCGATGTGCTCGAGCATGTGGACGACTTCAGCCTGGTGATCAGCGAAGTCGCGCGCACGCTGAAGGCAGGGGGAGTATTCTGCTTTGAGACGGTCAATCGGACCTGGTTGAGTAACATTGTTGCGATCAAATTGTTCAAGAAAAAACTGGAGGGTCTGCCGTTGACAAAGACCGAAAAGGAGTATTATTCGCGTACCGTCAAGAAAAAAGTCGTGGCCCTTGCCAATCCGGAACTGCACCGTCTGGCGCAGAAGTTGATGGAGTAGGATAATCTGCCGACTGTCACGAAATATTGCAACGTCATTCAAGCCGACCACAGAAAGAAGCGGCGGCTAAATCTGCGCTAGGCCGAGGGAATTGTATGTCGACACCAGAATTCCATCTGGCAAAATAGATAATAATTCTGTCCCTTTTTTCCTATGTTGACAGATGCATATAGTATATGTATATATTTCATTATGCGCATAACTTGGGATCCGAATAAAGCTGAAATCAACTTCAAAAAACATAAGATACGCTTTTCCGATGCAGAGATGGTGCTTTATGATCCATTTGCCATGACATTAAAAGAGCACATCGTCGCGACTGAACAACGATATGTGACCATTGGTTCTGATGCGGTTGGTAGAATAATCGCCGTTGTTTATTCATATCGCATCGATGCCATCCGTTTAATTCCGGCCAGAAAAGCGACGCCAACGGAAAGAAGGCAATATGAGAAAGGAATATAATTTGGAAAATGCCAAAAGAGGTCAGGTTCTTCCATTGAAAGGAAAAACCAGAATAACGATTTACCTTGATGCGGAAATCCTGGAGGAGTTTCGTGTGCGAGCGGATCAAGCCGGATATGGCTACCAAACAATGATCAATGATGCCCTTAGGGAATATCTTTCTAAAAGCGGAAAACCACTCGATGAGACAGTTGTCCGTCAGGTAATCCGTGAAGAATTGGATCGAGTTGCTCGTCATTGATTTTTTATCTTCATATCTGCTTTCCATCACCATCACCATACACCTGCCATGCAACTCCCTCCACCCCAGTACATGTATTCCTTTGTGCTGATAGACTTCATTCTCCAGCGAAGATCAACGCGGGTGCGCCAGCTTTGTCTCCGGCTTGTAACGACTTGATAGCCAAGCCGGTCGATAGCCTTTGCCAGGGGTTTCAGTTTCGCCGAGTCGATAAGCAATTCCGGTCGCAGGAACAGATCAATGTCATTCGTTGAACGCGGTTCCGGCCATTTCTGCAAAAGCGTACGCAAAACCTGCTGCTGTACGTGGTCGATCTTGAGGTAGATACCGAAGCCCCCACCAACGATAAGTTTGATATCCGTGCCTTCTATCTCATGGAGAAGATCCAGCAACGAAGTTCGCAGAACAGGCATGGTAATCATGGATGCACTGTTTCAAGATCGTTCATGATGTATGATTTCACCTGTTCGGCTGTTTCTTGGTCGCGCTTATCCCCGGACATCAACTCTATGTACACCTGTACAGGGGATGCCCAACCGAAGTTCTCCTCGTACCGGCCATCAAAGTAAACCGTTTCATCATCGGTCTCAATAAGTTCGAGGTTCGGGAAGCGATCCGACAGGCTTCCAGGCAACCTCTCAAGCAGCTTATCCAGGCGTGGGCAATAAACAGACAAGAGGTCCCCTCGCTGCATGACGGCATACCGCCCAACCGATGATGTCCCCGCAGCCACCATGGGTAGGCCCAACCCCTGTGCTGCTTTCCATAGCAATTCCGCGATTGTCCCAATCCCGTCCGGGACCTTGAGGCGAATCCGCTCCTTAATGTTTGGGGGAACATGGTTCTCGCTCAATTTTTGCAGGAGCTTGTCCGGTTGCAACAGGCGAATGGAATCTTCACGCGCGATGATCAGGTCTTCTTCTATCGTTTTCAATGCCTTGGAAACCGTAGAAAGACTCATGGCCTTCTTATCCCATCGCTCCACTAGCAGGTTTCGGCGGTTTATCTCTGTGTAGACATCCTGAACTGATTTGTAGCCGGTGCGACCACTATGCCGTTGCCGCACAGATCAATGCCGCTGATCCCTGCCCTCTCCAGCTCCTGTAATTGCTGATAGCCCTTTTTATCCCCGCTTCATTTGTCCCGCGTCCTGTTAAGTGCCTCGTTGAGTATTGATTTTTTCAGCCTTAATTTGAGCGATGGCATCATCCAGAGATATATCGGCCAACCACTTATCACGCTCTTTGGTATAGTCTCCTCGACCTACCGAGAATTGATTGAGAAACCGAATGGTGTCAACGACACCCATCTCTCTGAACAGAATATGAGTAGCCTGGCGGCTAACTTCGGCTATCGGTCTTGTTTCCGTGTTCATATGTCTACCTCCATCACCAGTTCGGTGGGCGATACCACTTTGATCTTTAATCCCTCCAAACTCTTGGCCTTTCGCAAAAACTTATCATCACACGTGCAAAAATAATCCACTTTTGAAGCAGATGCAAATGCCAAATGCAGAGCGTCCAATGGTTTCAAGCCCGATGCCCCCAGTTTTCCAGCCAATGCTTCAATTTCTATCGTCAATTCAATGGTTTCCTCTGCTATTTTGAGAATTGCCAAAGCATCATCTTTACGATCCTGCTCGGGAATTCGGCCAATCTCGAATAGCAGGGCATCTGATGAGATAAGCTTCAAACAATCTGACTCGCACAAAGCGAGAATTACGAGAACCGCTTCAGCTTCAACGGCTATTCTCGGTTGGGATTTATCATCAAAGGGACGTTGTAGACTACAGCAATCGAGATAAATTCTCATTTTATGACTTTCCTAATTTCGTTCACATTGGCCAACAGTATTCGATGGTTTTATTCTTCACCCGGCTCTACCACGTGCGCAGCTTCGTTTCCGCACCCTTTGCATTTTCCCCGTAACACCAGGGACCGTCCCGACATTTCTCCCTCTTGAAGTTGCAATGTTACCATCGTCCGGCATTGCGAACACCAGACGTTCTCGCAGAATTCCTCGTCGCTGCCTTGAACAAAATCATAAATCTGTCCCTTTTCCCTCTGGCAATTAAGTGAGGTGTCCCCGGAATTCCCATGATCTTACCACAGGATATAATCTTCCGCAATTCTCAAGAGCGGGTAACCCATTACAACTATTCGTGCTGTTCTTGGCATGCACAACCCTTAAGGAAATACTTTCCATTTGGAAAAATAAATGTCGAGTAGACCGGCTTCTCCCATAAAAACAATTCGTTGACAACTAGTCTTTTAATGACGCCTTACCGCACGCGGCTACTACGTGACTGGCTGTTTTGTCTTGTCCTCACTGTTGTCACCGGCACCGGGTCGCCGGAGGCGGTTACCCGCCTCCGGCTCCCACACAACGTAGCGTGCAGATTTCCCGCACTACGCTCTTCAGAAAGCGATTCACAGCACAGCAATGGCCTGAAGTTCCCGATAGGGAAGTGCAAGTCTT
>CAIVVZ010000220.1 GCA_903909505.1 uncultured Desulfobacteraceae bacterium | reverse complement strand
TGCTCCTGCCGGGACTGGGCATTCATGCGTTCGAAAGGCCTGATGCTCAAATCCAAAGTCTTGCGGAGCTGGCCGTGGACCCGATGCCCTGGATGCACATGGAGGCATATTCCGAGCAGCGCCAGCCCGTTTATCTGGGTGCTACTCCCAGGGAGATGGAGTTATGCTTGACTCCCGTCGATCGGGGTCGTCCGCTCCTGCCCCGATTCCTCAAACCGCTCGGTGAAGCCCAGGCGAAGGCCATCCGTGCTGCTCTCATCAAAATAAAACTGGTGACGCCGGGGGTTGGAATCGAATTTGAGGCCTGGCCGGTCCGCGACAATGCCGGACGACTCACCTGGACCTTCACTCGCTTCAGGATCCCAGCGGATCCCCGCTCCCCCTGGAGATGGTTGGACGCCTCGCAGCTCCAGGCAAGGAGGCGCGAAAGGATGCCTCCCCCCTTGCTTCCCGCCAGACTCGATCCGGCCGATCCGCAGGAATTCGCACTGATTTTTTCCGACTTTTTCGACCTGCCGGGTCTGTATGACAAGCCGGCCTTCGGCGACTGCGTCTGGACACCGCGGGCGGACGACGCTCCGCTTCCCCCGGGGACGCCGGCCTGGCTCCCTACGGATCTCATGGCATCGATCCGTGAAAAGCGAAACATTCCCGGCGGGATCTGCCGCCAGACCCCGCCCCCGGCCCGGTTGAACGGTAGGCCGACGGCATTTGTCCTCTCCCTTTCCCCAAAAGGGCTGGTCTGGCCCGCAGAGATTGATTGGAAAAAAACCCATAATGCACTTCCGCCCCTCCCGGGGCGTAAGGCATTTATCAAGGCCTGGCCGCCCGATTTCACCATGTCGTATCGACAAGACATGCTGGCCATGGACGGCGAAGCGGAGGCAGTTTTCCCCCTGAGCGGACGCCGGGTCTGGTTTAAGGCCAAGAGCGGAGCCGATCCCGACAACCAGTTAGGTCTGCTCATCGAGTATCTGGAAGAGAGGTACCGGGTTTTGGAGATCGAAACGCGCCGTCACGACTTCATCTGGCGGGGACTGCCCCAGGCCAATCTGATCGCCGTGATCCCAGGCACACTGCCGGCCGGGCTGAACCGGCCGGTGCTGATGGGCGATCATATCGACACGGCTTTTTGCGAGGATGAATACGACCGGACAGGCCTGCGTATCTCGGCACCTGGTGCGGACGACAATGTTTCGGCGACGGCCGCGCTCCTCAGGGCCGCCGTCATCCTCAAGGATTCAAAACCGCTTCACGACATTTGGTTGGTTCATTTGACAGGCGAGGAATTCCCGCCCGACGATCTGGGGGCAAGAGACTTCCTATCCCGGTTGATGAAGGCCAAACAGGACATCACTGGGCTCGTGCTCATGGACCTTATCGGCTGGCGGACCGGGAAGGACGAGATTTTCCAGGTCAATCCCGGCGACTCTCAGCCTTCGATGACGATTGCGGCCGAGGCCTTTGACGCTGCCCGGTCCCTGAACATAAAGTTCACGCCCAGGCTGCGATCGCGCTTCGATTCCAGGAGTTATCTTTATAATACCGACGGACTTCTGTTTTCCGACGCGGGCTATCCCGTGATCCTTTTCAACGAGCACATGAACCGGCTGAAAAACTTGAACCGCGTCGGTTACCACCACACGAGCGATACGTCCCGGAAGATAGACTGGGAATATGTGACCGCGGTGGCCAAGACAGCTATCGAGACCGTGGCGAGACTTTCGCGCACGCCGCCTCCAGGATCCAAATAGCGAAGTCCCCAGATTTCCCAAAATTTCCACTCCCTCGGCCGGGCTTCCGGTTGTTATCCTGATGGGCATACGTCACCTATGTGTTTATTGACAAAATATTACTTGTCAAAATAGATGACAAAATTATTTTTGTCATACGTAGGAAAGGGCAGTCAGAATTCCGAGTAGAGCAGAGAATCGGCAGGGAGGATGCGGGATTTCCATTGGAACAGATGATCAGGACATCCAACGCCAGGCAGGGATCACTTCAATATCCACGCCATCCTCGCGCAACTGGTCGGCCTGATCGAGCGTCACCACCAGCGCCCGACGCCGGCCATACAGTCGCGTACCTTCGATAATGCCTCGCAACTCACGTCCAAGATTGGCCGGTGTGAGTTCGAGACAAACCTGAATAGCCGCATCCGGGGTGATGAAATCACATTCCCATAGATCGCGCGCGCCGGCATAACACAGCTCCCGCGTGTCGCGCCGAAGATGAAGCGCAACGGCGTTTTCAAGCCGATGTCCCAAATCGGGCTGGACCTGGAGGGAGTTGGCCCTTCGCAACCCGTTGTCGATGGCGAAATATTTGGCCGGGGCGATCACCCGTTGTTTGAAGGAATCGCTGTATTTGGGAACGGTGAAGATCAGATAGGCATCCTGGAGAAATTCCATATATCGCGACGTCTGTCCGACGGTGGGAATCGCAAGGTTCTTGGTAAGGTTCTGGAAAGAAAGCGGCTGGCCGGTGTTCGCAAGAAGAAAGAGGATCAGATTCATCACATGACGGGTCTCGCGCAGTCCATGACGGACCGCCACGTCCCTCTGAACAACATCCCGCAGCAATTCCTGCAAAACGAGGTCGCGGCGCTCACCCAGGAAAACCGGAAACCCACCGTCTTCCAGAAAGGCACGGAAGGATTCCGCGCCCGGTTCTTTCCCGGTAAATGACAGATACTCACGATAACTGAACGGAAACACCTCGAACGACAGGTGACGGCCGGTGAGCTTGGATCCCAGTTCCCGACCCAGCAACGAGGCGTTCGAACCCGTAATGCACACTGCCCTCCCGCGATCCAACAGGGTTCGAACCAACCGTTGCCATTGCTCAATTTCCTGAACTTCGTCCAGAAATACCGGCTGCTCCGGACCGGCCAGTTCATCCAGCACCGACAAAAATGTGGGGAAATCATCGGGTCCCATTCCAAAAAGACGGGTGTCCTCAAAATTGCAGTAAAACGCTTTTCCAGCAAGCCGCATGAGCTGTGTCTGCAAGGTGCTTTTGCCACAACGTCGCACGCCGGTCAGGACGGTTGCCTGCGAACCGCACACGGTAAGATCGGCCAGCAATCGACGATTAACCTCCTGATGGGGCGCGGGAGGCATGTATGGACTGCTGAGAATGGATAGTAGTGTATTTCGTAATATCATAT
>CAIVVZ010000219.1 GCA_903909505.1 uncultured Desulfobacteraceae bacterium | reverse complement strand
TGGGCTGGTTCAATAAGCGTTCACGCCGGAAAAGACTTTGAAACACCTTTTCCGGGCAAGATGCTGGGAGGCCAACGCATGTCCCCAAGGTTACCTAAGATTATTTTCGCAATAATTGTTTTGGCTGCGGCAGGGGGTTTTTTCGTGATGTTCGGCCCCCCCAAACTCATGGCCAAAACCGAGTCGCCGGACTTCTGCGCTTCCTGCCATGTCATGGAGTCCCAGTACGAAGCCTGGTTTCATACTGGCGCGCATCGCAGCATCAAATGCATTGACTGCCACCTTCCCCACGAAAATATCGGCGCTTATTACATCTGGAAGTCTATTGACGGTATGAAAGACACCGTTGTGTTTTATTCCGGCAGGGTGCCTGAAACGATCACGCTTTCGGTTCATGGGGAAAAAGTGGTACAATCCAACTGCATCCGCTGCCACGAAACCACGGTTGAAAAAATCGATCCGGAGCGCATGTGCTGGCAGTGTCACCGCTGGCTTCAGCATGGCCAGGCCGGTGACAGACTCATGAACTGATGCCCTTATCATTTTTAATCGAAAAGGAGACGCCCGATGTCTTTTTCCGTTCACCACGCGGTGGTTCGCGTATTTCTGGTTATTGCCATTTTGGCGGGGCTGACAGGATGTCAGCCGTCCAAACCCGAGCCCAGGCAGACAGTTGTCATTCCGGACGGCGAAATTGATCCATCGCTCTGGGGCAAGGCCTATCCCGAAGAATACGAGCTCTGGAAGAAAACCGCCGATCCCATCGCCAAGCGGACCAGCAAGTACAAAACCGGCATGGACGGGGGGCTTATCACCGTGGATAAATTATCCGAATTCCCCTACATGGCGCTGCTCTTCAACGGCTGGGGATTCGGGGCTGAATACAACGAACCCAGAGGCCACGCAAACATGATTCGCGACCAGTTGGAGATTGACTCCTCGCGTCTGAAGGCCGGCGGCGTTTGTCTGACCTGTAAAACCCCCTACGCTCCGAAACTCCAAAAAGAGTTGGGGCTGGATTATTACAAAAAGCCTTTCAAGGAAGTTCTGGACTTGATTCCTGAAAAAGAACGGACACTGGGCGTGGCGTGTATCGACTGTCACAGCAACAAGGATATGACCCTAAAAATATCCCGCGGGTTCACCCTGACAAAAGCCCTTCAGGACATGGGCACCAATCCGGACGCGCTGACCCGCCAGGAAATGCGCTCCACGGTCTGCGCTCAGTGTCATGTCACTTACGCCATTAATAAGGATGCGGAAGGCAAGTCCACCGGCGTTTATTTCCCCTGGCAGAATAGCAAATGGGGCGCTATTACCATCGAGGATATAATTAAAAGACTGCGCAGCGATGAAACGGTCAAGGAATGGAAACAGACCGTTACGGGTTTCAAGATGGCCTTCATCCGTCATCCGGAATTTGAGTTCTGGACAAACAACAGCGTGCACTTCAAGGCCGGAGCCTCCTGCGCCGATTGCCACATGCCTTACACCAAGATCGGCGTGTATAAGGTTTCCGATCACCGGGTGATGAGTCCCGTCCAGAACGAGATGCGGGCCTGTCACCAGTGCCATGCCCAAAGCCCCGACTGGCTCAAGGAAAGGGTTTTCTCCATTCAGGATCGCACCGTGTCCATGATGCTGCGCTCCGGCTATGCCACGGCCACGGTCGCCAAGCTTTTTGAGACCACGCACAAGGCCAGGGATGCCGGTAAAATCATTGACGAGGAACTGTATAAGAAGGCAAAGGATTTCTACGAAGAAGCTTTTTACCGGGCGCTGTTCATGGGCGCCGAGAATTCCATCGGGTTTCACAATCCCACGGAAGGGCTTCGAATTCTGGGCGATTCCATTGCATTTGCCACCAAATCGGAAGGCTTTCTGCGGCAACTGCTAGCGAAGGCCGGCGTGGATGTGCCGGTAAAGGTTGACCTGGAGATCATGAAATACGTCGATGAGCGCGGGGAGAAAAAGATCAAATTCAACCCGTCCCTGGAATTTAAAGATCCCATGGGACTTCAGGATCGGTTTTAGCCCCCCAATTACCCTCCGGGCCGCCGGAACATGACCGGCGGCTCTCCGAATTCCGACACTCCGAAACACCTGTTTTGAACCGAAAGATTGACATCTCCGAATACTTTGAAGCTCTAATTCTGCATAAATTAAAAGGAGGCTTAAATAATCTCATCGCTAATTTCGATTAAACATCTGAACAGGGGGGGGGAGAGAAAAAATGAAAAGTGTTAAGCTCAGGCGCGCATCATGGTGGGTATTGTTCTTTGCAGCGGCATTTTTTATCTTTGACTTTCACCCAAAAATCTACGCTCAAACGATCTTACTGGAAGCGGATTATTCTGAATACAAGAAAGCATTAGTGGATACCAAAGAAACCACCCAAGCCAAAATATTTACGGGCCTATTGGCAGTTGTTCCCAGGCCAGACGTAATCAATTATTTACGACTTTCTGGGGATGAAATCAGATGGAATAAAGAAGGTGAAATCGAAGGGGTTCAAGCAAAAACCCGCGTTCTTGTCGTTGCATTTGTGAAAATGACTGACTGGACCAATTACTACTTGCCCAATTTACACAAGGAATACCAGGCGCCGGTAAGTCTTTGGGTGACGGTTGTTCCTGAAATGAAAAATTTCATGGTAGGAAAAGATTGTCCCCCGACGAAAGAAAGAATCATTCAGGTTCTTGGGCTTCACCCAATAAACAGCCCGTATGAAGTTCTGGTCGAAATGTGGGTTGATCCCGCACTTCTTTTTCGTCCAAGTCCGGATCCTGAGATTACGGACCACCAAGCGGAACTGGCAACCAGGGTAGGTGAATCCATTTTCTGGGTATACCCCAGTGATCTGAACGCATTTCTTGCTCTCGACAATAATGTCTTTTTTCTTGAATCCGCATGGTCAGTTCTGGGCAAAATGACTTTTAAGGAGTGGTATGAAAATCGCACCGCGACCATTTACAACACTGTCGGCGATGCGAAAACTTGGGGCTGGCCATGGACGAGACTTGGGTACACCTATGACTGGGGCAATAAAGACAATCATGTGGGGTTGAGTGAATTTGTTGTCCGAATAGACCCTGATAAAAAATCGGCCACGGTAATCCCTCAAACTGGAGTCATCTATGGTACTGCGGATTGGGATGCCTATTTTCGATGTGGTCCTAAATCACCCATGATGATGTTAGCCACCTCAACGACAAGGGTAACCCTTGATTGGACCAAAGTGCCTGGTGCAGATGGCTATTATTTGCTATATAAGCCGGTTGAACGTGGCGCACGCTTTGAACCCCCATTTGAAGAAAACAAGATTGACGTTGGAGACATAAATAGCCTTAATATAACGCTGGACACAGGAGCCTGTTTCTATGTGGCTGTTCAGAGTTATAACATGAAAGGCCTCGGAGGGATTTCCAATATTGAGTACTTTTATATCCCTTAACTCGACTCTTTTTTGTCTTGACATAGGGGTCCACTTCCGGGACACTACGGGGCGTCTCGGATATTCGGAAAGGCAACAGCAACCATAAACCAGTATGAGGAGAATATAATGAAACGATTCCCCGCCGTAGTATTGTTTTCCTTGTTGGCCATCGCCCTTTTAGCGGGCGGCGTTTTCGCCGCTGAACAGAAATCGGGGCGCGATGGCGACATCACGGTCGTCCAGGCCCTGGACATGATCAGCTTCGACCCGATCGCCACCTCCGACCTCAACAACCAGTACGTGGTCTATAACATCTACAGCCGCCTGTTCACCTTCCCCAAGGACAGGCTCGCCGGCGACGTCAAGGAACTGTGCAAGGATTTCAAGCGGGTGAGCGACTCGGAATGGCACTTCACCATCTGGGACAACGTCAAGTACCATGACGGCACAACCCTGACCGTGGACGACGTGGTGTACTCCTTGAACAGGGCCAAGGGCGGCACGGCCCTCGGCGCCCTGTTCAAGCCGGTGAAGGAGATCAAGAAGGTCGACGACAAGACCCTTTCCATCACCACCGACGGCCCTTACCCGGCCATGACCTCCGCCCTGACCCACGCGGCCACCTGCATCGTGCCCAAGAGCTACGCCGAGAAGGCCGAGCAGACCAAGGACTGGTCCAGGCCCGTCGGCAGCGGCCGCTACAAGTTCGTCAGCCGCATGATCGGCGACTCCGTGAAGTTTGAGCGCTTCGACGACTACTTCAACAAGGACGAGCTGGCCCAGAACAAGAGCCTGACCATCAAGGTCATCCCCGAAGGCACCAACCGGACCATTGCTATCGAGACGGGGGCCGCCGACCTGAACGCCGAATTCGTGCCCACCGACTTCGTACGCGTGATGAAGAACCCCAAACTCAAGCTGTGGGATCAGCCCTCGGCGCTGGTCTGGCACCTGGGCATGGACAACACCCAGGGCTGGTTCAAGAACAAGCTGGTGCGCCAGGCCGTGGGCTTCGCCGTGGACCGCGACGGCTGCATGAAAGTCGGCCACGACGGCCGGGGAGTGGTCCTGTACAACAGCGCCACCTTCGCCCACGCCCCCACCGTGCTCGGGGCCATCCAGAACCCGCTTAACAAGTACTCCTATAATCCGGAAAAGGCCAAGGCCCTGATGAAGGAGGCCAACTGCCCGGGCTTCATCACCCAGCTCGTGGTCTTCCGCGATGAGGCCGAGCGCATCGCCACCGCGATCCAGGCCTACCTGTCCGAGATCAACATCAAGGTCGAGATCGTGCGCATCGAAAACGCCGTGTTTCCGGCTTACATCGCCGGCCACAAGGCCCCCATGTTCGTGACCAGCTGGGGCTGCTACTGGGATCCGGACATGTTCTTGTCGCGGCGTTTCAGCAAGGACGGCATCGGCGGCGTCAACCGCGTCTGGTACGAGAATGCCAAGCTCGATGAAATGATCATGGAAGGCCGCCGCACCTTCGACGAGGCCAAGCGCGTCGAGGTCTACAAGCGGGTGCAGGAGTTTCTGGCGGAGGAATCCCCCGAGGTGGACCTGTACGTGACCAAGGTGTACGCCCTGAGCAACGACAAGCTCCAAGGCGTTGAAATGACCGTCGAGAAGCCCTTCAACTACTATAAGCTGCACTACTAATGGCTGACGCCCAGGTCACGGGCGGCGTCGATGCCGGTTTCAGGCCACACCCCGTTCCCGCGGGGCTCCCCCGGAAGATGGGAGTCCCGCGGGAACAACCCGGTTGGCCTCTTCCACGAGGCGAGGAAAGATCGCATGATCCGTTACATCATCAGACGGTTGTTCGCACTGATCCCGGTGATCCTGGTGCTGACGTTCATCGTCTTCGCCATATTGTCCATGGCCCCCGGCGATGCGACGACCATCATCCTCGGCAGCGATTACACCCCGGAGCTGGGCGCGCAACTCAGGGTGCAGCTGGGCCTCGACCGGCCCCTCATCGTGCAGTATTTTCACTACATCACGAACCTGATGCAGGGCGACTTCGGCATGTCCTACGTCATGCACACTCCGGTGCTCGACCAGTTGAGCGTCCGATTGGCCAATACGGCCTGGATCGTTGCCTGCGCGATGCTCCTGTGCGTGTCTTTCGGCATCCCCATCGGCATCCTTTCGGCCACCAAGCCCAACTCGTTCTTCTCCCAGTGCACCATGGTCTTCGGCCTGATGGGCGTTTCCATGCCGATCTTCTGGCTGGGTCTTTTGCTCATCCTGCTCTTTTCGGTGAAGCTGGGCTGGCTGCCCTCCAGCGGTCTGGACCACGGCCTAAAAAGCCTGATCCTGCCCGCCATCACCCTGGGATTCAACTACATGGCCAACATCATGCGGACAACGCGATCCTCCATGATGGAAGCCATCCGCCAGGACTTCATCCGCACGGCCCGGGCCAAGGGCGTCAGCGAGCATAACGTGATCTACGACCACGCCCTGGGCAACGCCCTCATGCCCACCATCACCATCATCGGG
>CAIVVZ010000218.1 GCA_903909505.1 uncultured Desulfobacteraceae bacterium | reverse complement strand
GTATCATTATCTTTCATGACCATTTTATATTTGAAATAAAACAATAATTCATTGGCGCCAAAATTATTTCTGGCGGAAGGGGATAAGACTGCATATCGAACGTGATATTTACTGAAAAGAGCCTCTGCGCCGGGTTTTCCGGAATACATCAAGCGGATTTCTTTCTCCCTTTCCGAATAATCGATCCCGTAGGACCAGAGCCAACCCCGATATCCCATCAAAATCTGCCCGCCGGCAAGACTTGAAACCCAGTTCAGATGGTCATCATCGGTCAGAACGGTTTCATCTGGCTTTAAGATTTTCTGAAGGTTTGAAGCCATTTCGATTTTTGACGCATCCCACATCCGGTTCGTGGTGTGGCCACTTTGCACCAGCCGCATCAGCTCCAGTCCACCGGAAAATATCAACAGTCCCGTCAAAATGACCGCAATCCCCTTGACCAGCCGGCGGTTATCTCTCCAGAGATACGACAACACACCGACAACAGGAATGAGCAGCAGCAGATAACTCCAGGTCAGGAGTTTTGAGTTGTCCCAGTTCCAGGGTTGAAAACGGATGATATTGCACAGCACAAAAAGTATCCACCCGCCGATCACCATCGGATGCCGGTAATAGCGCATCTGAAGGGTTCCCCATAGCGCCAGCGGCAGCACCAACCCCCAATTCATCAGCCAGAATTTAATAAACGGGAAAATGCCGCCCATCTGTTGATTTGACATCCATCCCCATTCCCAACCGAACCATCTCGACGGCACGGATTGCCCATGAAGCGTTATGTATAGCCATGAGGATATCAGGCCCGCGCCCAGCGCAAAGCATAGCATCTTTTTATAGCATTTCAGGTTGAACAGGGTCAGACACGAACAAAGGATCACAAGCGCCAGGTACGTATGGGTATGAACGATCATCAACAGGCCTGCCGGAATGCCGGCGGCAAAATATTTGAGTGCGGATGATCTTTCCGGATCACCGGAAAGCCAGCGCATCAGGACCAACAGCAAAAACAGACCTATCGGCAGACCCAGCAGGAAGCTTCGCTGCGGCAGCAGTTCCGACGGAAATACATTTCTAAAAAAAATCCCCTTTTCTTCCAGAAATGTGTATTCCCGCATGGGGAACACCAGGTTCTTCAAGGACAGCGTCTGAATAATATCCTGAATATAATATATAAAACCGAGGCCTCCGCTCATGAAAAACAGCGTCACCGCCGCGCAGGCCTGGCGCCCGGATTTTAAAATGCTGTAATAAAAGCCATAGAGAATCAACAACAGAAAGAGGCTGGTGACAATAGAGGGAACAATCATCGCGGAAATCCGATCTACCCCGGCCCGCATAAGAAGCCCTGATATCATGCTGGATGCAAATGGATAATTATAGGCCTGCCCATAAAACAGCGGATGATTTTCAAACCACAGGGACACGGGACGGAAAGCAAATACCGCGCTACCGGCCAGATGACCGGCCCAATCTCCCCAGATTGCCCGTTCCCCGGCATAAATGGCATCGGCAGTTGAGAAAAACATTCGGGGCCAGACATATAATAGAAAACCGATCCAGGCCGCAAAGAACAAAAGACCGTCACGCCCGGGCATACGGATTTTCATTGGATTCATGGCCCGAATCCGATCCAGCCCAACAGGGTCTGGTAAAGACTTAATGAAGGCAGCCCATAGGTTACGGGCGACAGCATAAAAAAAACGCTGACACAGCAGACCGCGGCCGCATAATAAGGAATACGCTGGCGCCGAAGAGAGGCGGTTTTTGTAAATCCCAACAAATCGATCCAGAGAATTCCCGCGATCAATGAAAACGTCAACGCCGGCAGATAGTGGTAAAGGAACAGCGGTCGCTGAACCGGAACCAGGGGAATGATGGAAATCAGATATCCGGCCAAAGGGATCCAGAGCACCGGATTCCGATCCACTGAAAGCGTTTGCTTCAGATTTCTGGCCCTTGCGAAAATCAGATACCCCATCAGCCATGTGAAAGCCATGCCAGCGCTCCACCATACCACTGGATTGCCGATAAAATATATTCCCGCATTATTGTTCAGCCAGTAAAATATCGGCTTTTTCATCATCGGCCATTGCCACCAAAAGCTTGAATAGGGGTGGGGGGTCATGATGCCTGCATTTGCGGAAAACATGATGCGATGCAGATGAACCGTATCCTTTAAGAAATTGGCCGTGGGGACGAAAAACGCATCGCCTTCTCCGGGAAAAATCATCAGTTGAAAATGGATCTTCCATCCCAAAAGATAGACAGCCACTGCTGCGATAGAAAAAAGAGCGGCATGGACAAGCCCCCTCCATCGCATGCGAACGGATTTCTCTCGGTACAGATCGTCCCCTATAATCACCAGCGCCAGTCCGGCTGCAGCCAACCCAGTGAATTTTATTCCCACGGACAGCCCGGTCAGAATGCCCGATAGCAGCATAAACGCGATCTTTGATTTTCCCGAACGGGTTCTTGCGGATAGCAGTGCGCTGAGAGAGGAGAGAATACTGAAAACCAGCAGGGTGTCCAGTCCGATCACCCGGGACTGCACAACAAAAGCGTTGTCGAAGACCATAAAAAAAGCGCCCAAAAAGGCAGCGGCCAGGGATGCGCCGAGTTGACGCAGAAGGATAAAAACAATCGCCGGAATGAGCGAGCCGGCCAAAGCCGGCATAACCCTCAGGGGCGCGATGGACTCCGAACAGGGGGTCCCGATTTTGGTGAAATCGATACTGCCGGTATAGCCGCCCAGGTAAGCCGCAGCCGTGATCAGCAGTTTCCCATGCGGCGGATGAATATCGAAAAGACGTTCTCCGGTCCAGCCGTACGCCGTGACCAGCTTGCCGAAACCGACTTCGTCAAAAACCACCTGGGATGGGTAAGAAATGAAGGGAAGCCGCAGGAGCAACCCCAGACTCAGAATAACAGCCACAGACAGCCAAAAGGACTTTTTTAAATCCGAACCCGAGTCTTTGGATCTTTGCGTATCAATTTGCGTCATCTCACTGATAATGCTCATAAAACATCCGCAAAGGCTTTTCTCGATTTATTGTAAAACCACAATCCGATTAAAATTGAAGCCATGGCAAACCCAATGGCCTGCTCCAGCGATGGATATGAAATTACGTGCTGTAGCAAGCTCTGATGATAGAGTTCAATAAAGGGATTGATCGGATTGATTGTCAAGAGAAACCGCAAGGACTCCGGCACCATCTGCACCGGGTAAAGAATCGGCGTCAGATACATCCATAAGGAAAGAGCGCTGGCCATAATTTGCTGAATATCCCTGACAAAAACGTTTAAACTCGCAATGAGTACGACAATTCCCAGGGTAAATACCATAAATAGCGCGGTGATGATCGGCAGAAACAACCAGGTCGTATGACAATAGCCCTCAGAAGCCAGGTATATGAGAAAAAGTATAAACCCTATCCCATTCAAAATAAAGGTAACAAGTATTCCCGCAGTCGGTATCAGCTCTAGCGGAAAAGCCACCTTCGTTATCAGATTGGCCTTCCCCACAAACATGCCCATACTGGAGGAAACCGCCTCGCTGAATGCAATCCAGGGCAGCAGCCCGGACAACAGAAACAGCACAAAACTGTCTGTACCGGTTTCAACGGGCTTCAGGCGAATCTTCATGACAACAGAAAAGACAAAAATGTATATCAGGATATTCGCTAAAGGAGTAATGATACTCCAAAGGAAGCCGCCCATCGATCCGGCGTATCTTCCCTTGATTTCCTGATTGACAAACCCCCAGAACAGGGTTTTATGTAAAAAGGGAGCCTTGATCCACTTGGTAAACATGTTCACCTGAATATTTCCCTTCAACCTCTTTGAGACAACAATATGCAATTCTGACATTTAATGTCAATTATCTGACAATTTTTGAGCCCTTCCCAGATTATGCTTCGCATGCAGTTGCATATCATACTGAATGGCTTTTGTCGAATTTTCAAATGGTGTTTTTTTGAATACGGGCGGGCGGGATTGGGAAGGTAAAACCAGTTTGCCGTAAATTAGTTTGGGTGGTGATAGGGTTCCATATCACCACCCAAACCGTTTGATATCAGTATGTATGATAACGATAGACTCAGGGTTTTGTGAATGTAAATGCAGCGCCCTGTAATTTGGACAGATCTCCGTCCGGCGCATATCCAAAATAAAAGTTGAGCCCAATATCGGCAATCTGATCACAAGTAATTCCGGAAATCTGAGAAAATAAGTACTGAAACGTTCCATTGTTCCAGGTTCCAGAAACAGTTCCCGTAAAAAATCCCTTGACAGGATCACCCTCTATATACCTTAAAAACGGAGTGTTGCCCAGAATATCTTTTTGAGCAAACACCAGATAGGGCGTCGAATCCGGAATAAGCATCGCGGAATAACAGGTGACATTTCCGGCCGGCGGCGGATTGGCCGTCAGAACAACCTCAAGGTTATTCATATCGATATTTGAACAATTAATTTTTTGAACAACCACCTGAGACCATGGCTTGGCTGTAAAGCTCAGGCTTGATGGCGTGGGTGTCGGCGTAGGCGTTGTAGTCGGCGTAGGCGTAGGCGTTGTAGTCGGCGTAGGCGTAGGCGTTGTGGTCGGCGTAGGCGTGGGATTCACACAAACACCGTTCACACAGTGCCCGTTCGGACAGGTATACATATCGCAGCCTGCACCCGGTGTCGCGGTCGGCGTCGGCGTCGCATTCGGTTTAACACACGCACCATTCACACAGCTTCCGCCTGATAAATAGCATGTCAGGGCATCACAGCCGGAACCGGGCGTCGGCGTCGGCGTTGGTGTCGCACCCGGCACCGGTGTCGGCGTGGGTGTCGCACCCGGTTTGACACACACACCATTCACACAGGTTCCGCCTGATAAATAGCATATCAGGGCATCACAGCCCGATGTCGGCGTCGGCGTCGGTAGCGTATAACTAACGCAAGCACCATCCACACAGTGCCCATTCGGGCAGGTATACATATCGCAACCTGAGCCCGGTATCGCGGTTGGCGTCGGGGTCGGGGTCGCGTTCGGATTCGGAGTTGCAGTCGGTGTCGGGGTCGGAGTTGGGGTCGGCGTTCCTGTCGGCGCATTGATATAGCTCTGCTCGTTCAGCGTGCCCCAGGTATTGTTTAAAGTTTTTTGCGCATACCATCCAAGATAGGTGCCGGGCGTGTCCGGATTTCCGACATTGATATCATTGACGTAAACGTTGCTGATGATATCGCCGCTGATGACTTTTACGATGACATAGAGCCACGCGCCGTCGGGTTCCGTGACAATGTTTGGGCCACTGTCATCAACGATCGTGAGTAAACCACTTGAGTGCTTGCCGATGCAATCCTTGGCTCGCAACTGACTCAGCGTAAACCCGAGATAGGGCAGACTATTAAATTCGCCGTTGCTGGTGTTGGGGGTGTATGTGTTCTCCACCTGTGGCGGGCTTCCCAGCCTGGCTACGGTAAAATACTTAAGATCAGGGCCTTGTCCAACGTAGGTGATAAGGCTGACGGCACTTGATCCCGGCGGCACAAACACCTTGAACAGGATGGTCTGGCCACTATATCCTGCGCTAAGCGTTCGCCTCATGTTCTGAATTCTGACCGCGCAGCTATCATTTTCCTTGCCGCACACAATGATGGAATCAGTCAGATCGTTCTGGTATCGATATCCGACGCGGGTCTGTGTTTTCTGCGCTCCGTTCGCATCCACATAAGAAATGTTTTGGACCTGCTGATAAAGCGAGAAATATCTATCTTCCGCATAAGGCGCTGCCTGCGCCGTAGCGCAGATTGCCAGAATCACACAACTGATCGCAATAAACCGTCCGACTGTCAATAAATTCTTTTTCACGGCTCCCTCCTATAACTTTATATTGGTTAATTTTTGATAATAATTATTAAAATATTATGCAAGTTACAGGCCAAAGCGAAAGATTTCCTTGATTATCCGGCCAAACGATTCCATTCCCCTACAGAATTTCAACATAATAACCTTTGCGTGATGTTTCAATTCGTTCACGATAAATACCGGCAGACTCACAAGCAGTAAGACGGGATCACTTATCAAAGTGATCCCGTCTTACTTTATCAACCAAACATATTATCAGTTAAATCATTACTACCTGCTGCTTAGGGAAGCATGGGGGTCGCAGTTACGCAACCGGCCGCATCCGAATATTGATAGTCAGGCAAATACGTGGTAGTTGACTTGGTCAAGCTGCAATAAACCAGATCATCCGTCCATGCGGCGTAGGCGGCCGTAAGTCCGTTTGCGCCAATATACGCGAAAGTGGGCAGAACCGGTGTTCCATCAAAGCTCAATGGAACAGCCGCCCCAAAAGTAGTGCCGCTCGTAAACGTGTCGACGCTTGGAACCGTCTTGAAGAATTTGTATATCGCCCAGCCTTCGGTATAGATGAATGGGCTGGATACATTATAATCGAGTTCTTTGCAGAATTTTAAAGATGTGGTCGAGCTGCCGCCTGAAAATGGCGTGCCGGACTTCGGAAAATTTTCACTCACATCATAGGTTCTGAGTGAATAGGGAATGCACAAATTTGCATCAGCATTTTGCGTAAAATACGGGCTCAGTGCTGATGTTCCGCAACCCTGCGTCAGCTTGGTCGGAAAGGTAAAGAAATGAATTGCAACATCACTGGCATTCACATACGGCATTGCAACCTGGTCTTTGGACAGTGCGCCTTCAACTTCGAGAAGATTGTTATCCGCGGTAACGCCCAATCGGGTCTCAGCAGATGTGGTAGCTGCGCCCCTATTTCTGTAGTCTTTCAGGGCCGTGGCTCTAAGTTCTGCGCTCTGGCCTATAATGCCGTTGAAGAACTTCTGGTAACCTGCCAGAACGTTTCTTCTATATGCATTCGTAACACCATTAACCGCATCAGCATCTATCGCGTCAATGTATCTCAATGTAACCGTAGTAGCGAGAGCAGCAGGTGTGGTTAAATTATAATAGGCTTTATAAATTTCACTTTTTGCAACGCCAGGACCATTATCGGTGGTGCCTGCTGCAATCCCGATTACTTCAACATAACCCATGAATTGGGTATCTGCGGGACTGGTGCAAAGCGTTCCCTGCCAGGGCTGGTTGATCGGTGTCGTACTTGCCCAGGTCGGGGTCGGAGGAGCAGTGCTGACATCGAGCGCTGAAATCGCGCTGTCGTCATTGCTGTACATCACCACCAGTTTCCGGGTGCTGTCATACCTGATATAGCCTGTCCAGACATCCGCCGGGGAAAGATACAGGAAAAAGTCCAGTAACTCCGTGCTGTTCACCTGACTTCTGACAACCAGTTTTGCAACAACGCAATTAACCTCGTCTGTATTAATGACCGTCAACTTGGTCTGCCAGCCGCCATCAGCCGATAAAAACCATGGGAAAATCAAAACGTCGCCCTTATTATTCGGAGCCTGAGTTACGTGTTCGGTGTAGTTGTAGGCCCATACAGAGCCGCTAAACATCAGCACCGTAAGGATAAGGGTTGTATACTTTAGCAGTCTTCTCATTTTCTTCCTCCTTTAATGTTTACCTTCACATCGAAAACCTCATAATTATCTTTTCATTCCCTCACAAGTTTCTTTTTCCTTTCACCCCCCTTCAAAATTGACAGTGACTAATTTTCTGAACACAACGTTGTCGTTATTGTCGTTTATGTCGGAAAGAACGGATCACGGATAACATGATACCATTTTCCGTCCGAGTATACCCAGCGATCCGCCGCTGATACTTCTATCGGCTTTACATCACCCGTCTCCAGCAGCATGGCATAATCAATTTTGATCAGATATTCGGATACCTTCTGTATATCATGAATTTCAATCTTGATCAACCTGCTTCTGGACGTGTACTGGACATAGTTCCGGTACTTCGTCAAGGAATACAGCTCCCGGAAACTCGAACTTTCCATAATATATGCATCTTCTATAAGGCCGGAGAACCGTTTGAACCAGTATTCCCGAAATTGCTCCTCCAGTTTTTTATCCGGCCATTCCCCGGCGCCGGATTGCTGGTCGTAACCTATTTGCAGCGATTTGCCCGGCACTGTTGCACAGCCGGCTGCAAGCATGAACCCAATGCTCATCGCTATAGCAAATGCGTATTTAAATTTCAACAAGAACATTTTATCCGTTTCAATTAAAATTTGCCTGATTGAAAATTTTAATATGATATTTAGAAATCAAACTGTCAATAAATTCTTTGACAATAGCATCTTTCTTGGCTTCGATGATTATGAATCGAATTTCATTTTTCAGTTCGTCATCCAGCGGCTTTACGGTAATCGTGCCGTCCGGCGCTTCTCCGGAACTGAATTTTTCCGGATTCGACCGGTAGTATGACTCAATGACCACATTTGAAATCTTAAAGTCGTCCAGCACCTTCGGAGTATATTTTATCCCATCCCGAATCTTTGCCGCCACCCCTTCGGAATTTTCCCCCATACTCTCGACACCTGACTGCCCCTTACTGTTTTTCCGGTATTCCCTGCACAGCAATTCAAATTTCAGAGCCGTCCTGGCAATTTCTTCCCGGGACATAGTCGATTTCTGACTGGCAAAAAAAGCACCATAGGCATCAAGATCTTTTTGAGTAAAAACAAAGTCCTCTCCCGCCGCAACGATTGCTTCTTCCGGATTTTCCAGCGCATATCCCCGAGCCGTAATCATCACCGCAAATACCACAATGACCAGAATCAGACTGAAGAATGCATCGTTATTCTGAACTCGTTTTATTCGCATGGGCAACGCAAACTCTCGTCATTCCTGACAATGTATCTTTTTGTGAAAAGGATCTTATGGGATCAGAGGATATTTTTCTATTTCTATTATCCAAAATATTCAGCTATTGCAAGGAAAATTTTGCTTTTTTTTTAAGATTCCGCTGATTTTATCATATTTTCCGCGAGTCGGCACACACCGATTTCTCGCTTGCCGCCATGGTTCACCAATCAAGGCTTCAACCGGGCAAAATCAGGTCAGCTTCCACCCGGCAGATTGAAGGGCAGAGCTACCGGGGAATTCCCCGGACGGGGCATGTTTTGCTCGGCTCCTTTCAATATTTCTGCGAACGGATTCGTACCTGAACCGGAATTATTCTGGGCAGGTGCACCGTTGTTTCTATCTCCTCCGAATGGACTCTGCGCTTCTTTTCCCGCAGTTCCCGGCACAGCCCCTGGTGTTCCAGCAGGAGCCGCTTCGCTTTTGCCCGTTTTCGTCTGCTGTGCATCCGCGGTCATGCCCGGCGGCAACTCCTTGCCCGGAGCAGCGGGCCCTGTTTCCTTGCGCGGGACTTCTGCAACTGGGGCAGGTCGGACTTTCAGACCTTTGTACAAATTCATCCGGACGGTGTTTTCCTTTGAGGCCATCAGGACGTAATTGGGTTCAATCTCTTTAATCGTCATTCCTTTGATCTGATCACCTATCTTAAGAACATGCTTTTGCCTGGTCTTTTCATTTTTCGCATTTTCGGAGATGATGGCCTGTTTGCCTGTTGGCGTGATCATAACACCTGTAAAAAGGATTTCTTTTTCCAGCGCGGAGCCGACCGCGGCGATGGGAACCGGCGCTTCTTCTTTCTGCTCGGAAATGGCATCAGGTGTAAAAATGTGCCGATCGAACATCGGTACGGGTTCAGCCAATACTGGACCGGCTGCGATCCAGATAATCAGTCCGGTTAAAAACGAATTTCTCATTTATCCCCCTTTTGAATACGACGCACTTCAGTTTGGATACTCTACCGTCATTTTAACAAAAGTCAAACTATTTTATGGACGCCGGCTTTCACCGGAATTACCGGGATCAGGACTTTTTACAGGTTCTTTTGACGTAACCGGTTTACTTAGAATGATACCGTTAATCTTATCGAAGATTTCTTTTGAATCCGGTTTCAGTTGAAGCGCAATCCCGAACTGCTCCATTGCCTCAGGCACCTTCCCCTGATAATACAGCGCACTACCCAAATTAATACGGGCTTCAACCGAATCGGGCTTGATCTTCACCGCGGCATGGAACTGCTTTACCGCTTCCTCTTTATCCCCGGTCTTCATCAAAACAACCCCCAGATTGGTGTATCCTTCAAGAGATGCGGGATTCAACCGTATCGTCTCTTTATAGGCCTGGATGGCTTCATCCGGCATATTCAAGGACATCTGTGAATTTGCCAGATTCAGATATGCTTCCGCGCTGTTCGGTTCAATCCGTATGGCTTCGCGGAAATGATCAGCAGCGTCATGATATCTGGACAACACATGCAGTACCACCCCCACCTTGCTGTGCAACTTGGCATTGTCAGGTTCCATCCGAAGTGCTCTCAGATAGTGATCCGCCGCGGATTCCAGTTTTCCGTTATTGGCAAAAATGGTCGCCAGATTCAAATTGGCCTCAAAGGAATCGGGCTGGATTGTCAGCGCCTGCTGAAGATACGCAATCGCCTTGCCGGAATCACCCTTTCGGGCGACAGCGACCCCGAGATTGACCAGCGCCTTTGCATAATTCGGCTTGATGCGAAGCGCTTCATTAAACAACGCAATCGCCTCTTCGGTCCTTCCCATCTGCCCCAGCAGCACGCCCTTGTCATAAAGTACGACATAATAGTCCGGGCTCAATCTTATCGCGGCGTCATAATTGGCCAGTGCGGCCTTGATTTCACCGCGATCCTGATAAGCAATTCCAAGATTTGCCAGCGCCCTGAAGTTGGATGGATTTTTCGTCGCCACATCCGACCAGAGCGACACCTCATCCCGCCAGATCGCATTTCGATAAAAAGTTGAAACCGACAGTAATATCAGAATCAAAAGCATTCCCACATAACCCCACGGACGCCATTTAGCAAGCAGCCTGTTGCCGCCATGGCCCAGAATCAATGAAAATCCGAACATGGGAAGATACAACCGGTGCTCGAACAAGGCGTCCCGAATCGGTATAATGCTGGATTCAACAGACAGGGTCACGAAAAACCACAAAATTCCGAGAAAGACAACCGGAATTTTTTTTCTGATCCACCCTGCGGCAAAAAGTATCCCTGAAAGAAAAATAAACGCATACGGCGTGGCGCCATCGAAAAAACCGTTTTTAAAGGGGTACAGGTAATCCAGATTCTGGTGAATGGGGATCAGCAGCAGCCGGATGTAGATTGAGATCACATTGAACTGGGTACATAAATACCGCCACCTGCTGATTCCCTGAGTTTCCCGGGCCATTTCAGAGACATCCTCCAGAAGCGTGGCAAACTGGATTTCCTGGCGAAACAACCCCATATTGTAGGCATAAACGAACCCGCACAACGCAACCCCCGGAAGAATCAGTACCAGTTTTTTCCCCCAGCCCCGGCGGCTTTGATCATAGCAGACATACTCGACCAGGAGAATCGCCAGCGGCAGACTGGCTGAGTTCTGTTTGCTTAAAAATGCAAGCACGCCGCTGAAAAACGATGCCAGAAAAAATCCGTAACGGGTCAGCGGATTCTGTGCGGATTTCACATCCCTTGCCAGGATGTAACTTAGAACAGCCGCCAGATAAAAAAAGGCGGCCATTGCGGCATATCGCTGCGCAATGTAGGTGACCGCCTGTGTCTGGAGGGGATGGGCAATGAAAATCAGCGCGGCAAAAAGCGCCGCAAGGAAACTGTCCGGGTCGTCCATCCCGGACAGTTTCCGGAACAGCATCCGGGACAGAAAAAACACCAGAATGCCATTTGCAATATGGATGAAAAGATTGACGAGATGATAGCCGAATACCCGAAGCTTGCCGAAATGATAATTCAGGGCAAAGGTAAAATCCACCAGGGGTCTGGGGGATCGCAATACATCGGGTGTAAAAAAATTACCCGGATTTCTGATTTTGGCGTTTTCCTGAATCGTAGGCTGATCGTCAAAGACAAATGGAGACTGAAACGTGTTGCTGTAAATTGCTACCGCAACAAAACAGATCAGAATAACCGCCGGCAGATATCGCAGACATCTGGATTTGACGGGATAAAAACCGATATTCGACATAAACGATTCCATTTTTTCGCCTTTGGCAGCCGTCCAAAATCATCTATTTTTTAGGAGATCCGCCCTGAAGGTCAGCGACCTTCTGGGAAAACTCCCGGGTGATCTCATCGGCCTGGCTTCTGTTTTTGATGACATGGGGGGTAATCATGATAATCAGCTCGGTTTTTTCGTTCGATTTGGTCACCCCGCCGAACAAATATCCCAGAATCGGAATGTCTTTCAGATAGGGAATCCCGGACTGGCTGTTCTTCTTGTTGGATTTCATCAGACCGGCCAGGACCACGGTCTGATTGTCCTCCACCACCAGGGAGGTATCGGCCCTTCGCGTCAGAAAAATATAATTATTGAGCGCCGCGTTAAAATCGCCTAGATCGCTGACTTCCTGAACCAGCTCCATTTTGACCAGACCGCTGGAATTGATGTGGGGCGTAACGGTCAGCAGAATGCCGGTTTTACGGTATTGGACCGTGTTGGTGGTGCCGATAGTGCTGACTGTTGATCCGGTATTCGTCGGGACATCGCTGCCCACTTCGATAACGGCTTCCTTGTTGTCCAGGGCCAGAATATTGGGGGATGACAGGATATTGACGTCCGAGTCACTTCCCAGCGCATTTACCAGGCCCGTTAAAAAATCCACGGGATCATAGATGCTCAAAAAAAAGCCGCTGGCGGTTCCCAGAGCCGTGTTGATAGGCCTGGTGGTGGTTTTGTCGCTGCTGGTCTTGTCCAGAGCACCTTGCACCTTATAGTCGCCGCCGCTGCCGCCAAGGGAGCCGATGTTTTTGTTCAGAAACCATTCAATGCCGTATGAAATGGAGCTGCTCAGGGTGATTTCCGCCACCAGTACGTTGATCAGCACCTGCCGAGGCTGAATATCCAACTGTTTCAAAATGGTCAGAACCCGTTTATAGTCCCGGTTGCTGGCCTTGAAGACAATAGCGTTATTGACTTCATCCGGAATAATTTCAACGGTTCCGGCAAAGTCATCGGCTCCGGAGGTACCACCGGCACCTGGAACCGTCGGCCTGACGATGGTTTGCTTGGACTGGGATCCTTTCTGGTAAGACGAGGAGCCCGACGTCCCACCCGAGCCTCCACCCACGCCTCCACCCAAGAGGCCACCCAGGCTTCCACTGGAAGAACCG
>CAIVVZ010000217.1 GCA_903909505.1 uncultured Desulfobacteraceae bacterium | reverse complement strand
TCGCCGACCACGAGTCCGTCTGCATGAGTGTCAAACGGTGCGCAGCGCCCGGATGGCGACAGTGCCCTCAATTGGCTGAAACCGACCTGGGTATACAGACAGTCTGGCCGGGATACCCCGCCGGCCAGAACCGCATCGCAGCGATGGGAGCTGAGCATGTCGCAAGCCAGTTTAACAGCATAAAGGGAGGATGCGCAGGCGGCATCCAGGGTAAAGGCCGGGCCGCAAAGTCCCAGTGCCTGTGCCAGAACAGCGGCGGGAAAAGCCGTAACTTGGCTGGATAGACATTGATTTCGGGTCAGGGGGGATAAAAGGCCAGTGTCTTTCCGGAAGAGGGCGTTTTTAAAGGATTCCCCAAGAATCTCTTGCGCCAGACGAGAGGATGCCTCTGTTGGAAGCGCGATTGCAGCCAGGATGACAGCGATGCGATCCCTGTCAATGCCGGCGGACTGAAATGCCGAAAAGGCCTGCCTGCCGGCATGAAGAACCAGATGAATCATCGGATCGAGAGACCGCAAACTATCCGCGGGAATGGTAAAACCATCGGCATCAAAATTAAAATCCTGAATCACGCAGCCGCGTCGGTGAAAGGCCTTGTCCGGAGCGGGCAGAGCGGATACCATGTCCGACGGCCGCGCGACCCACCTGTTTTCCGGAATATCCCCGCAGGCATCCTTCTTCTCAACGATGTTATGCCAGAACTGGTTCAGGGTGGATGCGCCGGGAAAAACGCCGGCCATTGCCACAACAGCAATAGGGGAATAATCTTTCAATCGGGTCACGAAATTTTCTTGTAAATAAAGGTTGATGATGGGGCTATATACCCTTTTTCCGGTTTTAATTGCAATACCCGATGAAAGGCAATTACCGAAAGTGCGTTGTGTGACAGCTTGATTTTGTAGGACTTTCATTTTCAGTTCGGATATCATTAAAAAAATCTGGCAGAGCCGGGGGTTTTCCGATATAGTTTGAAAAAATACAGTAATTGTGGCAAGCGACAATCCGTAATGATACAGGAAAGGCACTCAGGATGGCATCGAAAGCGCATCAGCTTATGGAAAAAGGGGCGAAAATTCATAACCCCGATTCCGTGGATATTGGAGAGGAAGTCGATCTGAAGCGGATTTCCGGAGAAGGGGTCATCCTCTATCCCGGCTGCCGGATTTACGGCGATAAAACGCTCATTCTTCCGGGTGCAAAACTGGGTTATGAAGGGCCGGTTACGGTTGAAAACTGTTACATCGGACCCCGGGTAGAGCTAAAAGGCGGTTTTTTTCGAAAAGCGGTTTTTCTGGACGATGTCGTGATAGGTTTGGGCGCCCATGTAAGAGAAGGAACCATTCTGGAAGAACATGCGAGCGTGGCGCACACGGTTGCACTGAAGCAGACCATTCTGTTTCCCTTTGTCACGCTTGGCAGCCTGATCAATTTCTGCGATTGCCTGATGGCCGGCGGAACCAGCCGAAAGAATCACAGCGAAGTGGGCAGCTCTTACATTCATTTCAATTTTACGCCCAATCAGGATAAGGCAACGGCATCTTTGCTGGGAGATGTTCCCAGGGGGGTCATGCTGAATCAAACCCCCATTTTTTTAGGGGGCCAGGGAGGGCTTGTCGGACCCTGCCGGCTTGAATACGGAACCGTGCTTGCCGCGGGTTCGATATGCCGCAAGGACGAGCTGCGGCCGGATCGCCTGATTCAGGAGGGAGGTGCCAGAAGCGCGAATGTTCCGTTTACCCGCGGATTGCATTTAACCCTGAAACGCATCCTGGTCAACAATATCCATTATATTGCCAACCTGATGGCCCTCAGGCAGTGGTATGTCCATGTCCGGTCGGAGTTTGTGGGTCAGGACTTTACCCAGGAACTGTTTGAAGGGCTTCAGGAAACGCTTCAGATGGCGATTCAGGAACGCATTGCCCGGCTGCTGGCCTATTGCCGGAGTCTGCCGGTTTCCGGCGTGCCCCAGACCGTCCAGGCGAATCGTGTTTGCGAGACCTATAACAACTGCGCTCAGCTTGAAAGGCTGTTTCTGATGCACAAAACCTGGCAGGGGAATGATGGCTTTCGGGAGAATTTCCTGGAGGCCGTCCATCAGGGAATCCAAAAGAGGGGAAAGAACTATATTTCCGTGATTCAGGGAATCAGTGAAAAACCGCGGGAATCCGGAACTGCCTGGCTTCAGGGAATGATAGATCTCATCGTTAAAGAGGCTCTGGAGATATTTCCATTGCTGGCAACCGGCATGACGGGGGAATAAGGAATCATACATGAAAAAATTGTTTGGGACAGACGGCATTCGCGGGGTTGCCAATCGACATCCCATGACACCGGAAATGGCGGTTGCGATCGGCAGGGCTGTTGCCGCTTTTTTTAAAACCGATTCATCTACCAGGGTCGTTATTGGAAAAGACACCCGTATCTCCGGCGACATGCTGGAATGCGCACTGGCAGCAGGCCTCTGTTCGATGGGTGCGGATGCCTGCCTGTGCGGCGTACTGCCCACTCCGGGAGTTGCCGCCATTGCCGCCAAGCTGGGGGCATGTGCCGGCATCGTTATCTCCGCCTCTCACAATCCTTACGCGGATAACGGAATCAAGGTGTTTGACGGAAAAGGATTCAAGCTTTCCGAATCCATCGAGGGGGAGCTTGAAGAGCAAATTGTAAAGGAAAGGCACGGTTCGTCTTCGCATGTTGTCGGACGTTGCGATGCCATTATGGATGCCTTGGATTATTATGGAGATTTTCTGATAAATTCTGTTCCGGATTTGTCGCTGGAAGGGCTTCGCCTGGTCCTGGACTGCTCCCATGGCGCCACATTTCAGGCGGCTCCCGATGTGTTTTCGCGAATGGGTGCCGAGATATTTGTCCTGTCCGATAAACCGGACGGTGTCAACATCAATGCCGGTTGCGGCTCTCAGCATCCTGAAGCCCTCCGGAAAGCGGTTGTGAAACACAAGGCCCATGCCGGATTTGCCTTTGACGGGGATGGAGACCGGGTGATCGCTGTTGATGAAACCGGAAGGGTATTGACCGGCGATCAGGCACTGGCTGTCTGCGCCGTCCACATGAAACAAGTCGAAAGACTGGTCGGTAATCGGGTGGTCGCAACCGTGATGAGTAACATGGGGCTTAAAATCGCTTTAAAAAAGCAGGGAATCCACCTCTCTCTGGCTCAGGTGGGGGACCGCTACGTCATGGAGATGATGAAATCCGAAGGCGCAATTCTGGGCGGAGAGGATTCGGGACACACCCTGTTTCTGGATCGGCACACCACCGGCGACGGCATTCTCAGCGCGCTTCAGCTTCTTGAAGCCATGCGAACCGCCTCAAAACCGCTTTCGAAACTGGCCGGGATCATGAGTGTCTTTCCGCAGATACTGATCAATGTCCCGGTTAGTGAAAAACCCGATATCGAGACGGTCGCCGGAATCCGGGATGCAGTCGGACAGGTGGAAACCCGCTTGGGGGATGAAGGAAGGGTGCTTGTACGGTATTCGGGGACCCAGGCGCTTTGTCGCGTCATGGTAGAGGGTCCGTCTCAAAAAGAAACCCGAACTTTTGCTGAACAGATAGCAGAAAAAGTCCGGGTCACGATAGGAAAGGCTTGATGCAGACCGGCTGAAGGCGGCTTAACTATCCTTCAGACTACAGCCCGAACACCTGAGTGATTACTTTCTGTCTCCCAATATCCTCAGAAGCATTAAGAACAGGTTGATAAAATCCAGATACAGGGTGAGCGCGCCCATTATGGTGCCCTTTCGGACAACGCCTGCATCCAGACCGGCCGGTTGAGACAGCGCCATCATTTTCAGCTTCTGGGTATCGTAGGCAGTAAGTCCGACAAAGACGATGACACCGATATAGCTGATGATCAGATTCATTCCAGAGCTTTGAATGAACATGTTGACAACCGACGCAATGACGATGCCAATCAGTCCCATGGCCATAAAGCCTCCCATGGATGTAAGGTCCCGATTGGTGCTCATGCCATACAGACTGCATGCTCCGAATGTGGCTGCACAGATGAAAAAGACGGATGCAACCGATGATTGGGTGTAGATAAGAAAAACAAACGACAATGTAAGGCCATTTAATGCTGAATAGAGCAGGAACATGCCGGTTGCCGTCGATGCCTGAATCTTCTGGATTCTTGCACTCAGGGAAAAAACCAGCGCCAGTTCGCCGATGATCAACGCAAAAAACAGAAGTTGATTTGTAAAAATCATCTGTTGCAGGGATTCGCTGCTGGCGACATAAAGCGCCACCACGCCGGTAATTGCCAATCCGGCCGCCATCCAGTTGTAAACGCTCCTGATAAACTGATTGACCTGAACCTGTGCCTGAGCCTGTGTTGTTCCAAATGGTAAGGTCTGCATAAAACACCTCCTGAGTTTATGGTTATTTAGTTTGGTAAATTAACACAATCCGTGAATTTTTCAAGTGTAATTCTCAACAATGTTCGTTATAATGTAACATTTTACTGCAAGCGGATAAAGATAATTGGCGGTCACCCTGGCATTGATGTTTCTTTTATACCGACCATCAGGAGGCTATAAAATGGAAAGAAGTTTTAAAGTTAACACTATTGGAATCATTCGAAAAACTGATGACAGAACGTGGATTGAAATTGACGATTGTTACAAAAACGCCCTGTTGGGGCTGGAAGGATTTTCACACATTCATGTGATGTACTGGTTTCATGAAAACGACACCCCGGAGCTGCGAAGCACTCTTCAGGTTCATCCCAGAAAAGATAAGAACAATCCGTTGACCGGCGTATTTGCTACGCATTCCCCCATACGGCCCAATCTCATCGCCCTGACCCTTTGTCAGGTTCTGTCCATTCAGGGGACAACCATTGACGTTGAGGGACTTGACGCCAGAGATGGCTCTCCCCTGATCGATATCAAATGTTATATTCCATATAACCAATCCGAACCGGTTCGAACACCGGGGTGGGTCTGAAAGACTGTTTCCTTTAACCGGCGGCGGGCATATACCGATTGTGATACATCTCTCGAATCACTTTTCTGTTGACTGTACCAACGCTGGTTACGGAAATCTGATCCACAAAAAGAATTTCATCGGGAACGATTTTCTCAAAAGGCAGTTGTTGTTTGGGCAAGCCTCTGTAAAACGATGGCATCCAATGATACACCAGCTTTTATGGCCCCCATAACAAGGGCGCGGTGTATCCGCCTGTCAATTCGCACATTGAATTGCCTGCCGTATTCCCTTCTTGACGGTGCAACGGGAAAGGGTTCATCATGTTTTTGGTAGCTTTCTTTAACACCTTCCCAGGCGGTTGCAAGTTCTTTCAGCGCCGATTCTGGAGATTCCCCGAATGCGGATACGTTCGGCATCTCAACAAAATGAGCCAGATATTCGCCGTCCTCATCCAAAAACATATTGACGGTGTAACCGTCGAACCGATCATGTTTCCTCATTTTCAACCTCATAACGTTAGCTCCTGTGCTGCTTTTATCCTGGCCAGGATTATAAAGGCAGAGTGTTTCGATCTGGAAAAATCACCAGATCAACACGCTATGATGACTTATGTTCTTCCTTCAACCCCAACCTACGAGTGTCGAAACGATGATCAGTGCCTGTGTGCATAACTTGCGATAATAATTTCATTTAGAAATGTTAAGTTTATCAATCAAATCACCCCGCCTGAACGTAGCGGATAGTTGTTGAAGAGAAACAGGTATCTCTCCATAAAGCTTCTTTAGGGCTTGTTCAACGTCTATTACAGATTCGTTAAAATAGGTTTCTCCGTTCTGGTCTATAAGATTTTTAGCAACTTCAAAGTTTCTATGATCAAATGAATTTGAATTGATGCCCATATCGTGTACAATTCTTTTACCCATCTGCATGGCAATAAAGCATGAGGCATATCGTATGAAGATCGGATCATACGATTGAGGCCTTTTTCTGCGATTTTCGGCAATTCGATAGAGTAAAACTGCGATTATAACCTGGGCTCCTGTAAGATCATTTCTGAAAATCGTATCGTAAAGTTTTCCAAAATGCTCTCGGCTAAAAAATTTGGCCTGATGGGGGCGTTGACGCCATACAGCCAGAATGGCTTCAGCCGCCGTGCCAGAGGTAATGTCCGATGGTTTTACCGGGGTATCCGCCCGCTTCCTGCGATAACCATAACCCAAAGATGCAATGCTGTCTTCCAACTGGCGCTGTTTTTGATCATTTGCCTTGAGATCTTTCAAATCCACTGG
>CAIVVZ010000216.1 GCA_903909505.1 uncultured Desulfobacteraceae bacterium | reverse complement strand
TCCCTGTCGGTATCGTTTTGAAATACCACCCCTCTTTCAATTCCCCTGACCATGATGTGGTGCAAAGCACCCGCAGCATCTATTCGAGATCTCCTTGGCATTATTCATACTTACTACTCCAAAAACTCAGTGTCAACTTAATATGTTAACAGCGTCCCTATCCCCTTCTATCCCCTTCTGGCGGAATGTCGTTTCACCTGTGGAACAAACTCATAGCAATGCGATAAGCATACCAATAATTATGATGAGGATGCTGGTGATAGGGACAGAGGCGCCTTCGATCTTAAATACACTGGATAGGGGTTGATTCACAAATTTTAGGGCAAACGGATAAACATCAATCAAGAGATACGCGAATTCGGGTCACTACGAAAGCACCGGAAAATGAGCCAATTGTGCCAGAATCCATTAAAACCTCGTGAAACTTGAAATCCGGCACAATATGCCGGATTTCAATAAAACCGAAACTATAGTTCATAGCATATGATTTGATACCAATTTTACCCATTTTCTATTGAATCAAATTGCAAATCATCTGACCAAAATTCATCTTCAACTTTACGTATTTTTTTCGATTATCTTGGAGCAGGTTTCTGCAGTTACTTTCTCGAACCCAATATCAAGTTGTTTGATCAGATTCTTCATTGTGAAGTCACAATTTCTGGCTATATAATTTTTCACTACCCCCCAGCAGATTTCGATTGGTTGCAGTTCCGGGTGGTACGGTGGAGTTCTTAAAACTTCATGACCAAAAAATTTTGCTATTTCATCAATCGCATAGATTGGCTCAGGTGCAATTTTTTTCATGATTTCAATCAGCTCAGATTTCAGGCAATCTTCGCGACAATAAATCTTATTTTGCTCCAGCCAGTCCATGATTTTTTTCCTGGAGCACGATGGCGTTGGCGATGAATGCTCAGAGAGAATATTATGATAAGGAGCGTTGTCCATCACTATCAAGGAGTTGGCTGGGATATTGGGAAGAAGCCTTTCCGCAAACCACTTCTCAAACAATCCCCAGTTCATTTGACCGTGATAATCTCCTGTTTTAGTTGTACTTTTAAATACAAGCTTGGCATTGGGAACCCAACCAGATTTTGTTATAGCATTGATAATGATGAGGCGCTCACCTTTCCCTGTGGGCTTTTGTACCCAAGGACCATCTTCGCCTGAATACCAAATGAAATCATTACTGTGGTTCTTATTGACGTACGATTCATCCAAGTAGACTTCGGGGCGCATGGTGTTGATATCGCCCCCAGGTGCTCGATTGTTACGTTTCTTTCGAATATAACGATGCCTGGCAGCTATAACGTGATCCTTTTCCTTTAAGTGTTGAGAACGAGTTCCTTGGCCGAACTCAAATCCCCACCGGTTAAGAGTTCTGGCCAATGTTGTTATATGAAACGACTCATCTCCCGGTTCCCCTGCCAGGAAATCACGGATGGCTGCAAGAGTAATATGTTCTCCGTTTTTGTTAGCGGAGCGAATGACGGTTCGCACTGCCTCTTGATACGACGTATTTACTGAATAAGCAGGGCGGCCACGCATTTTTGTGGGTTTATCAAGATGGCTTGGATCACGACTATAAGTCAGCCATGACCCGCTTGACTGTCGCCAGCCCTATACCAAGGGCTTCAGCAGTTCTTTTGTAGCTTGGCTCTGAAGATTGAAACTTATTTCAATCAAAATATTGCTTGACCGAAACCACATTTTTTTTGACTTCTGACGTCAAAGGTTTGCCACGAATTGAGTCCATACTTTACCTAAATTTTCATCTGAAATTCAATGAACTTTCAAGGTAAAATATCACATAAAAAAATAAGAAAAACATGTATCAATTCATCTGCTACGAACTATAAAAACATCTTCTCCACGGGTCTGCGTTCGGGAACATATTCACGGGGAATTTTGCCCGCATTCCATTCCCTGGACACATAAAGATTGCAGTAACAGCTCCCAAATTCCGCAACATCTTCGGTACGGTAAACACAGGGACAGATGATGTCCCTGTCCTTTTCCTTGTTTCCCGAAGACAGGCGACAGGGGCAGACCATGTACCCGTATCGCTCCTTATTGGCCAGAAGGGCCTGCATCAGATCCGCCACCCTTTCGGTGTCCTCGCTGAAATAATACCCTTTGGGCTCCTGGACTTTTTTCAGCATTTCATAGAGTTGTTCGGCATTCATTCCAGTCCTAGCGCCTCCTTGATTTCTTTTTCCTTGAACCCGACAATCACGGTATCTCCAATGATAATGGTCGGAAATGAGCATTTGGGATTGAATTTTTTGACATCTTCCAGAATCGCGGCTCTTTCTTCGCCTTGGATCGTATCCACATCCACATAGTCATATTGAATGGTGCAGTCTGAAAGCATTTTTTTGGTGGATTTACAATGGCTGCAGGTGCTGAGCGAATAAATCTTTACCGGAGGGACTGACATGGGTTTTTCCTTTCATTGAGTTTCCCCATTCGCAATGAGGACATGGGGGACATTTACCGTTCACACGGTTGGCATTCCTGTATTTCAATCGCATCATTCCATGTTTTCCATAACATGAATCGGGGAGAGGCTGCAAGTCACATCCACAGCCAAGACATTTCTTAACTCCGGGATTGCGCGCACTGCATTGTCGTTGGGCAAATAGTCGATGGAGAAATAACTGAAGAAAGATGTTTTCAGGGGATTTGAGAGGTTTCCCAGTGAACAGCCAGCGACAGGTAAATCAATGCGGCTCTGACCATTTTCAGAATACGAAGCGTTCGGTTGGCAAAATCCGACCGGCCGATAACATAAACGGATCCGTCATCCATGCCCTTCAGGCCGGATTTGCCGGATGCGGCATGGAGCGCGTCATCCAGAATCAGCAGGTAATTGTGTTCGAGATGGTTGCGAAGCGAATAAAGCTGCCGAGCTTCCGCTTCCAAACCATTCTTGAAATCGGAATTATGCTCATATAAATCCTTGCTCAGCCAGAACAACCCCCGTAGCGGCCAGTTGGCGGACTGAAGCAGTTTAGGCTGCAAGCCGTTTGCCTTTCTGCCCTCCGGGTACCACAGGGTTCGAAAATTCACCCGTTGTTCCGAAACCGGCAAGCGGAAATATTTTTTCAGGAAGAAGGCGATTTTATCAAACAGAGAATAGGCCATGCGAAAGGCAATTTTGAGTTTTTCATCAGACAAATCACAGACTGCTTGTTCAGATATCGGCAAGGTCGCACCACAAGAGGCGGCATCAGAATCCGGGATGGATTGCATGGCTTCGAAACAGAGCTGTCTGGCGCAGATGAATTCCTGTTTTAAAAGCGCGAAGTAGTCGTGCAGCCGAAAGGGTTTCGCCGGGTCTGTCTCCAGAGGCAGCGTCATCAGGGCATCTGAAGCCGCTTCCATGAATGATCCCAGATCATTCAGCGGATTCAAGTACAACCGGTTTTGCAGCCGCCAGTTCCGGAAGGCGGCTTCGCCATTATCTTTTTCAGAGTATTCGCTGGCTGAGGCAAGGAATTTCTTGTTGTTATATGGATACAATACCCGATTCAAAGATTTCAGATGATCTTTAAAAAACGGTCGGACATGGGGATCGATTTCCAGTTTCAAGGCTTGACGCAGCATTTCACGGGACTGAAGCAAAAAGATCATTGCGTGGCCTTCATCATGAAGCAAATGGGCATAATGTTGGAGGCTGTAACCTTTGTTTGCCAGGGCCATGCCAAAATCCGGCTTTATAACAAGAGCTCTGTCCCAATATTCAAGAGCTTCCACAAAACGGCCAATCTGAAAAAGCGTATTGGCCAAATTGGTATAGATGGCGCAAACCACAGGAAGCGGTCTTGCACTGTCGGCAGTTTCCAGGGCAGTAATCGCCAGCCGGTTATGGATCAATTGCTTTTCAATTTCAGGCTGTTCCCAGATGCGCTCCTGTTTCTGATCATTCGGCAGCAGTTTGAATGAATTGCCCCAGACATTGGACACATGATAGTGAAAGATCGCCAATTGGTATTGGCTCAAGCTCTGCGTGTCCACCCGGGTGGCCAGTTTCGCCGCGTCATCGAGGATAGCCACCTTTCCCTTGAACAGGGCCTGGTCCGCCAGGACACCGATTTGCTCGATGAGCTGTTCATTGGAAAATTTATTTGCCTGCACCATCGGCTGTAATCCAGAATCCGTGATCTGAGAATTGGCCATAATTTATCCAGCTCGTATCAGTCAGATTTAATGGCTTCGTAAAAAGTCCAATATCTGCGTTGAGCTTCATCCTTCGTCATTGCGGCGTACCCAAAAGTACGCCTCACTTCTCAGGATTTGCTCGCCTTGATCTTGAACTTTTTACTTTGCCATCAGATTTAATTATAATGGTAAAATGCGTCCGAAGCGGTTTCTTCTGGTTGAAGAAGATAGCGGAATGGATTCGTTATGTCAATATTGACATATTATGCGGGATATTTTTTCCAACTCGAAAAGACAAAATTGAGATGACTTTGCAAAAAATTCCACGCGCGAGGCGCGCAAATCCTGAGGGCCGACGTTCCACCT
>CAIVVZ010000215.1 GCA_903909505.1 uncultured Desulfobacteraceae bacterium | reverse complement strand
TCCTCCATGCCCAAGAGGCCAAACCACCCTACCGGATTTTTTTGACTAATGCGGCGGGAAAACGGGAAATTGTTGTCAAACAGACCTGGGAGCCGATCCCGATCCCACCCGGTCGCTACCGCCTCGACTGGCAGGAAACAGAGCACGGCAGCAAACGCAACACCCTGGTCGACGACCTGACGGTCGTGGCAGGAACCTTGGTTGAGATTGAAATGTAGGCAAGAGTAAAGATGAGCGAATGGGGGGGGTGAATGGGACGCTGTTAATATTTTAAGTTTAAACCATTGGGGATTCGATAAAAAGGTCATTATCTTAAAATTGACATAAGATCCACCAGAACATGAGGACGAGAGGGCGAAAAACTGCATAAAACACGCCAGTTCAATCATTGAGTAAAATTACTCAGTCATTGAGTAAAATTACTCAGTCATTGAGTAAAATTACTCAGTCATTGAGTAAAATTACTCAGTCATTGAGTAAAATTTGTTGTAATTGGATAACCATTTGGTTAAACTGTGAAAAACCTGGTGACGCTCTAAGGTTTTTAGGTTTCGCTGGGGGACGGAACGGGGACTTTCTTTAAATATTTACGTTCGACTGGGTGATGCGGACGTCTACCGGAATATCGCATAATTAAAGGAAAATGCATTTTTTTGTATGAAGCAGACAATGAACCAATGAACATTTCTAAAACCTCTTTCTATTCAAGGAGGAAGTGGAATGCCAGCCTTTGTTGTTTCAGAAGTCGAGATTCTTGACGAAAGCGCCGCTGCTTGGCGGTTCTGGCTGATTCAGGCATCCGGAAATGTCATCTTTTCATTTTCAACAGCAATTCCAATGGCATTGAGTTTTGGAAAAGCATGGGCTGGATTCTGCGCACGGACATACGTGTAATATCAAAAAACATCGAACCCGGCGCTTAACTCAGACGGCGCTGAAAGGAGAAATGACTGTGAAAATTTTCATATCAAATCGCCGACATTTCGCCGAGCATTCACCGTGGATGTTCGTCCTGTTCCTGTCGATCCTCATCGCCGGATGTGCCGTACGACTCGTGAGTTCATACGATCCTATGATCGACAAGGGTCTGACCGAGTACTATGAGTCGATGGACGTGTTTCTGAGCGAGATGGAGCGTGCCTCTGCGAATAGTACCGCCAAGGCGACATTCACCGAGAACGTGAAATTTTACGAAGAGAGCGGGGCCAAGATCGACGCCCTGGTCATGCGCGCCAGGGCAGCGGAGCCCAAAGCCAATTGTATCGGATCCGACGTGGTTACAAGCCTTGCCGGGAGGCTGCTGCAACTGAAGCCATTTATTACAGCCACTGAGGACCTGAACATCGAGGAAATCGTGAAAGGTCTGAAGAGCGGAGAAGAGGGAAGCTGTACGGTGCAGATTCTGAGAGCGATCCGCGCCAATCATGATCTAACCGCGGCGATCCACAAACAGAACGACAAGCTGAGCAAGCCCGTTGTTGCGATCATCAGACCCACCATCGAGCAAGGGGTGCGAATTGGGGTGACGACGGAACTTGCAAAAAAGCGGGGTGAAAAATAGGAGGATGGAATGAGTATAGACGCTGACCAATTGTTCGGACAGATGGTGACTGCAGGAGCCCAGGCCTTTGGCACCGGCTGGGCAGAGGTTGAGAAGTTCGCCAAACTCGAGTTCAAGACCCTCGCTCAACGGATTAAGGAGATCGGCGAGGGTCTGGCGATGAACGACTTCGACATGCCGACGGGGAAGCTCCTCATGGCGATGCAGGTCAATACCGCCATAGCTGCTATCGCCGGCGCGACCACACTTTTTCAACTGGCGGTGGAGGCGGCCATTAACGCCGTGCTTGCGACGATCAAGGATGCAGTCAACACCGCACTTGGTGTTGAACTTCTATAGAGAGGTCGGTGGAGCAAGGCGATTGCGATGATTCGCAGGTGATTGGATGAATACACAGCCCATCAAGCCTAAACCGACTGGACACTAACGAAAGTTACCCATGACAAACTATTTTCACTCAAATGCAATGCATATCGCCTTGTCCGGCATTCTGGCCAGCCTTGCAGCTTTTCTTGTAATGACCCATGCCGCCAACGTGGCCGGCCGCCGCAAACAAGACGCCTGGGCCATGGCCTATCGCTGTTTCCGCCTGCCGGTCGCGTTGGCGATCTGTTCCGCGATCATCGACGACTTCCTTGATGCCGGAGGATACAAAGACGTTTGGTGGAACGACGAGGTGTTGGCCATATTCCACTCGCTGACGGCCAGTTGGTGGACCTGGGCCTTGACCTCGGTTATAAAATTCGTGACCGCCGGGATAATTGAAAAACGTGGCGACGATCCCGGAACGTTATGGACCTTTAAGATTTTCAGTAACACCCTAATTGTCTTGTTGTGGGTTGGAACGGGATTCATTGTCCTTAAAGTATGGGAAGTAAGCCTAACCCCGTTTATGGCTTCAGCCGGCATGTTGACCGTGGTCATGTCTTTTTTCTCTAAACACCTGAGCGGCCTCTCGGTTTACCTAAACCGGCCGTACGCCATTGGAGACTTCCTGGTTTTGCCCACGGGGGAACGGGGCGAGGTGGTGCGCATCGGCATTGCCAACACCCATATCCGCACCCGGGATGACACGCACATCATTGTTCCCAATTACATCATATCCGACACCAGAATGGTCAACGAAAGCGCCTTCTTCCCCCACTCCCGCGTCCGCTGCAAGGTGGGAGTGGCCTATGAAAGTGATCCCGATTATGTGGAAAAGGTCCTCCTGGAATCCCTTGCCGGTAACGCATTCGTGATCGATGAACCGGCCCCCAGGGTTCGGTTCCGATCCTTCGGTGATACCGCTATCCAGGTGGAGCTCTTAGCCTGGGTCAATGACCCGAGGAACCGGGGAAAAGCCCTGGACGTAATGATCCGCAACATACACCGGGCTTGTAAGGAAGCAGGCATCGAAATCGCGTCGCCTAAGATGGAGTTGTCGATCAAATCGGACAATCTGGAACATATAAAAAAGCTGGACAAGGCATTTGATGATCCGGAAGGCGAAGAACGACCTCTGATAAAGCCATAAATCAGCCTTTGAATGGACGCGGAATAAAACGAAGACATGAATATAGAAAACATCATCAACGCTATTCGGAATAATCAAGTGAGAATCACCGATTTACGACCACGACTATCAAGGCATTCAGAACTGTCATTCGAACTGTTTTCGAAACCGCCACATGCCCATTCCAAAAATGACGCTTCCCAGCAACGCCATCTCGAGGATCTCATCCCAGAGAATGTCGATTCCGGCGCCTTTCAGAAGAATACCGAATCCCGTGTCGATATAATAGTGAAGCGGGGATGCGTACATGACCGTTCGCATCCATGCGGGCATGGCCTCCGGCGGGGTCCATGCGCCTGACAGGAAGAGCATGGGGGTAAACACCAGAACCGTCATCATGCCCACCTGGGCCAGATTTCTGGCAATGGTGGAGATGAAAAGCCCCAATCCGGCTGTTGTGAACACATAAAGCGCCGTTACCGCAAAGAAGAGCGTCAGGCTGCCTTTGATCGGGACATGAAAGATGCCGGTGATGACCACGGTGAGGCTGATGGCGCAGCCGATCAGAATGACCGTGGTCATGGCAAGCACCTTGGGAAACATGATCTGAAAAGCGGAAAGCGGGGCAACCAGAAGCTGCTCGATCGTGCCGCGTTCCTTTTCGCGCACCATGGCCGCAGCCGGCAGCAGCACGGAAAACAGGGTGATGATGGTCAAAAGCTCCGATATGCTCATGAACCAGGCATCGTTCTGATTGGGATTGAACCATACCCGGTGATCGTCCAGAATGACTGGTCCGGTTGCGACACTTCCCCCTGCGGCGCCAAGCTTTTTCAGGGCGATTTCCAGTCCATATTTTCCGGTTATCTGCTGGGCATAGCTGGACGCCAGAAAACCGAGAACCGAATTGCTCGTGTCGATCTGGATCTGAACCGTGGCCGGCTCACCCGCGATCAGAGATTTTTCAAAAGACGGCCCAATATCGATCACGGCCATGGCATCGCCCCGATCCAGCAGATCCATGGCATGCCGGGGATGGGTTGCTTCTTCTGCCGATATCCTGAAATTCGGGGGCATAAACCGGGATAACAGCTCCCTGGAGGATGCGCTTTTGTCATGATCCATGACAACCAGGGCCGCTTCGCGAAGTTGCAGGCTGACACCTGCACCGGCCAGATAAATATCGGCTGTAAACGCATACGCGATGAATATCAGCAAAACAACATCCCGAAGAAGCTGCAAGAATTCCTTGACGGTCATCACATGAATCCGCCGCAACCAGTTCAGTATTTCAACCGGGGATTCTCTCTTCATGATGACGTCCTTTTTCTGAACATCAGGTAACCCAGAAGCATCAGGGCCGCGGCATAGCCGGCCAGAACCAGAATATCCTGCCAGAAGTAGGCGATGCCGATCCCTTTCAAGAAACAGGCCGTCACGATATTGGTGTAGTACATGGCCGGAAGCAGATGCGCCACGACCTGGGCTGTTTTTTCCAGGGAAAACACCGGAATCAGAACCCCGGAATAGAGCACTGCGGGAACCAGGGTAATGATGGAAGTGACAATCATGGCAGCGGTCTGGGTGCGGACAAAAACAGAAGCCACCAGGCCGATACCGGTCGTGCAGCAGACATAAACCAGGGTTGATGCGAAGAAAACAAGGACACTTCCCTTGAACGGCGCCCCGAAAAGTCCCGTGGCCAAAAGAAAGAGGATCAGGGCATTGACCAGTGAAATGGCCAGATACGGAAAGAGTTTGCCGATCAGAAATTCCGCCCGGCTGACCGTGGAGACATAAATGTTGTAGATCGATCCGCTCTCCTTTTCCCGGACAACACCCAATGCGGTTAAAAACGGCGGAGAAATCATGAGGATCAGCATGATCAGCTTGGGGGCCAGAGACCAGATACTTTTTAAACTCTGATTATACAGATAGCGGGTCTCAAGAATAACGGGACGCAACAGTTCATGGGCTTTTTGTATCGAAATTCCTTTTGCCCGCGACAGATGATCCGCCATTAAATCCATATTTACGGCCGAATTGATGGCAATGATATAGCCTTTTGTGGTCTGGGCGCGAAACGGAAACGTCCCGTCGATGAGTGTCTGCACGGCAGATGGCCTTCCGGCCAGCAGATTCTTTTCAAAATCCGGCGGAATGATGATGGCGGCCCGCACCCGGTTGTCGGTCAGAAGCACTCGCAGATCGCGCTCGTGGGCGGTGTATCCCTTAAAATCGAAGTACCGTGAGCCGATGAACCGATACGCATAGTCCCTGCTCATGGCCGACCGGTCATCATCCACGATGGTCAGGGGAATATTCTCCACATCCAGGGAAAGGCCGTATCCCAACAGAATCATCATGGCCACGGGCACGATGAAGGCCAAGGAAAAAAAGACTTTATCCCGGACAATTTCACGCCATTCCTTTTGCGCGACAGCGCTGATTCTGCGGACATTCATGGGGTATATCCTATGTTGGGTATCGGCCGGTTAACCATTTTTTCTTTCTCTTTCAAGCGATAGTACCCGATACACAAACACATCCTCCATGGACAGCTTTCTGGGAATCACGGCTGTCAGTTTTACGTTGCCGGCAGCCAGCACGGAAGCCAGTCTTCTTTCGGCGGCTTCCCGGTCCCGGGTCAGGAAATGAATTTTGTTGCCGAAAAGCGCCACGCCCTCGAATTCATGTTGCTCCAGCAATTGAAGCGACACCAGCGGATTGTCGGTTTCCACCTCCAGAAGCCCGCCGGCTTCCAGTTCCACGTCTTGCTTCATTTTTTCGGGAGTGGCATCCGCTACGATGCGACCGGCGAACATCAGGGCCAGGTGATCACAATGTTCGGCCTCGCTCATGTAATGGGTCGTCACCAGAATGGCCACGTTTTCCTCCCGTGAAAGCCGATGGAAGGTTTCCCACAGGCGCCTCCTGCCCAGGGGATCGACGCCGGATGTGGGTTCATCCAGAAACAAAACCCCCGGCCGATGCACCAGCGCGCATCCCAGCGCAAGCCGCTGGCGAAGTCCCATCGGCAGGCTTCCGGTCAGCCGCTTTTCATAGCCGCTTAGTTCGGCCATATCCAGAACCCATTCCGTCCTTATTTTTTCGGTTTTTCGATCGAGACCGTAAATTCCGGCGTAGAGTCGAATGTTTTCCATTACGGACAGATCCGTGTAAAGGGAAAATGCCTGCGACATATAACCGATGCGCTCCTTGATTTCCGTGCCGGCCTTGCGCATATCGGCGCCGGCCACCTGGCCGTCCCCGGATGTCGGTTGCAGAATACCGGTCAGCATTTTGATGACCGTGGTCTTGCCTGCGCCGTTTGCTCCCAGAAGTCCGAAAATCTCACCGTACGGCACATGAAAACCGACCTGGTCGACCGCTCTGAAATTCCCGAAGTCACGAATCAGACCGGTTGCCGAAATGGCGGTTTCGCCGACGGTTCTGCTTTTATCGTGCGTTTCAGGGTTCGAGTCGACCGCCGCCGTCGTTGTCGCCGACTGATTCATGACAGGTTGCCCGGGCCGGATCGATGCATCAGTCGTTTCTTTTCCAATCAACTGAAGAAATACATCCTCGAGATCGGGATCATCGCAATACCACTCCAGAATTCGAACCTCTTTCAGATTCTCTTTCAGGACATTGCCGGCGGTTTGAGGCGATTCACCCGCCAGGAAAACCTTGAACCAGTTTCCCAGGACCTGCACCTGGCCGAACCGGTTTTTCAACAGGGAAAAGGCTTTTTCTTCGGGTTCGGACCGAATCGAAACGATGACGCCGGGCGTCAGGGCCGTAATTTCCGAAGGCGTGCCGCTGGCCAGAATCCGGCCTTCATGCATGAGGGAAATCCGGTGAAAGCGGGACGCCTCTTCCATGTAGGCGGTTGAGACCAGTGCGGTCATGCCTCTTTCCCATAGAAGACTGGCCAGGATGGCCCAGAAATCCCGTCTGGAAACCGGATCCACACCGGTTGTCGGTTCGTCCAGAATGATCAGATCGGGTTCATGGATGAGACTGCAGATCAGACCCAGCTTCTGCTTCATTCCGCCGGACAGGTTTTTCATCGGCCGGTTTTTGAATGCATCCAGCCGGGTCATGGTCAGCAGACGATTTTTTCGAATGTTCAGATCGTTTTCCGAAACCAACCGAATACGGGCAAAAAAATCGATATTTTCTTCGACGGAAAGCTCCGGATACAGGTTCAGTCCCAGCCCCTGAGGCATGAAGCCGATGCCTGCCTTGATGGCTTCGGCTTCTTTTTCCGTTCGGACGGGCAGGCCACAAACCTCGATCCGGCCGGAATCATAGGTCAGAACGCCGGCCAGAGCTTTCATGAGAGTACTTTTACCCGCACCGTCGGGACCGATCAGCCCATACATTTCTCCGGGCTTTACCATCAGATCGACTCCCCCTACTGCAAGCGTCTTGCCGTAGGCTTTTTTGAAGGAAGAGACCGTGATGACAGGGCCTGTGTCGGAAGGTGGTTTCTGTTTCGGGGTCATATCGGCTACCAAACGGGTTTGACCCAATCAATTCCGTCTTTCCATCGAATGACCGCATCCGCCGGTAGTCCGGGTGTCAGCCGATGTTCCAAATTATTGGACAACGCTATCTTGACCGCATACACCAGCTTCACCCGCTCATCGGGCGTCTGTACCTCTTTGGGCGTGAATTCGGCTTTTGATGCGATATAGGTTACCGTGCCTTCAAAGGGTGTATCCGGCATGGCGTCGATATGAATACGGGCATTCAGATTCAGCTTGAGCTTGCCGATTTCTTTTTCCGGAACATACACCTTGAGAAAAAGCTGATCCAGATTGACCATTGAAAAAAGAGGTGAACCCGGCGCCACGACTTCTCCCGGATTGATGATTTTGGTTGTGATGACGCCATCGATCGGTGCCCGGACAGTCAAATCCGCCAGAATGCTTTCTACTTCCGAAAGGGCTGCCCGCGTCTGATCCGCCTGTGCCGCCACGGCCTTTAATTCGTCTTCCCTTGCCTTGAGTCGCGATTGCCCCAGGTGCGCTTCTTCGAGCAGCTTATCCGCCTGAACCAGGCCGCTTTTCGCACTTTCAAGATCGCTTTTCGCGGATTCAGACGCCAGGTCCATCTGCTCGCTTTTCTGCCGTCCGACAGAACCTTCTTCGGCAAGATGTCTGAAACGAACCGCATCTTTTGCGTACTGGGTTTCCGCCGCGGCAGTCTTTGAAAGAACCGCCTGTGAATGCGCGCGTCCGGCTTTGGCTCGATCAATGGCAATCGGCACTTCTTTTTTCATCAGTCCATATGCGGTTTCCGCGGCTTTCAGTTTGGCTTTTGCCGCCTCAAGCGCAAATGCGGCCTGGTTGACCTTTTCCCGGATCTGGCTGTCATCGAGCTGTGCAAGAACCTGACCGGACTTCACCGAATCACCTTCCCGAGCCAGGATTTTTGTGATTCTCCCCGCAATTTTGGTGGCGACCACATGGGTTTCCCCTTCGATGCGTCCGTTGGCCTGAATCAGTCCTTCGGGAAGTGCCGGTTTGATAACCATTTTGCTGAATATCATATAACATCCGGCCGCAACGACCAGAATCACCCCAACGGTCAGCATCTTTTTGATGAACGGCTTATCGTTCATGGACAGTCTCCTCATGGTTGTTTGGACTACAGGGCTACGGCCCAACAGCCTACAGATTGCCTACGGCCCTTCTCAGGCGAATATCCGCCAGGATCGCATCATACACCGCGTGGGTGTAATTGGTCCGGCTTTTGATCCGAAGCGTTTCGGCATCCAGAACTTCGGTGTTGTTTCCCAGTTCCTGGGTATATCGGTTTTTGGTGACCTTCAGGTTTTCTTCGGCTTGATTCAGCGCCTGTTCGGAAACGCCGATCCGCTTGGCGGTTTCCTGAGTATCGAGCCATGCCTGCCGTACCTGAAGCTCAATCAGCGATGCCGCTTCCTTTTTTTGATTTTCGATAGTCAGTTGTTTTCTTTCTTCGGCTCTTGCCTTATGCCGGATGACCCCTCCGTCGAAAATATCCCATCGAAGCGACAATCCCGCCTCCCAGATATTATTATCGGCAAGAATCATTTGATCGTAATGATAAAAACTGCCACTGGCAAGAATCTGGGGAAGGGCAGTGGCTTTGATGCTTTTGGCATTGGCATGGTAAGCATTGGCCAGATTAGCCAGACCCTTGATTTCCGAACGGTTTTCCAGGGCGCTGCCGACCAGGGCATCATAGTTCTGGCAAGAAGCGATGTCGGTCGTAAATGCGGTGTCCAGATCGTTTAGCGTGACAGCGTCAGAAAGTGGTCTTCTCAGAAGCCGGTTATATGCGGCTTTTGCCATATCGACTTTGTTTTCGACCTGAAGGGCCGTCTGACGGGCGTCGACCAGCGCAACGGATACGGCAAGAACGTCATTTTTCGACACCAATCCTTCCTGGAACATTCGGGCCGTATCGGTTTCATGGGCGGTCAGCGATTTGACGTTGCTCTGGGCCACTTCCAGCAGCTTGATCGCCCTGAGCACGGAAACATAGGCTTCGGCCACCTGAAGTTTGATATCCTGAACCGTTTTGAATGCATCTTCCTGGTTTGCCTTAACGGTAAATGCGGCCGAATCGATGCTGTGCGATATCCTTCCGCTGGTGAAAATCGGAATCGAAACCGTGAGTTCGGATATGAGAAATGTGTCGTCTTTAAGCAGCGGGGATGTCAGCAATGGAAAATGCGGCAGGCTGATTTCTATTTCCGGTGTTTCATTTACCCGGGCATAGGTGGCTTGCCCCTTGAGGCTGGGCATTCGAACAGATTTGGCTGCCGAGAGGCTTTCTTCCGCGGCCGCAACCGATTCCCTGGCCGCTTTAAGCCGGTAGTCATGGTCAAGCGAAATCCGCCAGGCATCCTCAAGACTTTCGGCAAAACATGTCGATGCCCCGATCAGAAAGCAGAAAATCGCTCGAATGGTTTTCGAGCACGCGCCATTCTTTTTCATTGGTTCGAACCTCTTCAGCAGGGTGGGATCAAATATGAAATGATAAAATATGCTACATCCATAGAATTTGCAAGCCATCCCGATTAGATGTCGGGATGGCCGTCGATTGGATTATCTTTTCCTCTTTTGTTACCTGACCATGCCGATCCGCCCAAGCCTGGTGCGGGAGTTGGT
>CAIVVZ010000214.1 GCA_903909505.1 uncultured Desulfobacteraceae bacterium | reverse complement strand
TTTAGCCCAAAAACAGATCGTTTTGCCATGAGCTGTTGATGCTTTTGACAGTGATAGGGGTAGTATTTTCTAAACAGGTAGCATTTTCACGGTAAAGGAATTCTCATGACCGAAGCGCTGCTCACTATATTTCCTATATCCACGAGTTGCGTGCCGGAGATGTCGTCACTGTTCGAACCACGCTACTCGAGTTTAAAGAGAAAAGCCTGCGCTTTGCTCATGAGATGGTACGCGACGAAACCCATGAAGTTGCTGCCCGTACAACGTTGAAAGGCGTCCACATGGACACGGTTGCGCGAAAGTCATGCGCCTTCCCCGAAGCAATAGCGGCCAGGGCACTCGCCATGCTTGCAAGCGCATGATGCCACTGCTTTCGGGTTGATTGGCGAACATCCACCGGCAAGCCGGCGTCTGCCACTCATATCAAAAATTAGGCTGCATGAAAGAACGAATGGCGGAGGAATTCCGGGAACACCTTTCTTGATTATTGACAAAAATCAAAATATTTGTTTGTTTGTTTGTTTATTAATCATGGCACGGATAGCAAGAGCAGTCGCACCCGGAATCCTGCATCATGTAACACAACGGGGAAATAGATGTCAGCAGACATTTTTCAATGATGAGGATTGCCAATTCTATCTGGTATTGATGTCGGAATCTCAAAAACCTGGACCGAAAAAGAAAGATAAATAAGGGGTCCCCCGATTTCCGCTACGCTTCCTGATGGCTTCCCTGCATGTCGATTATCTCCTCTAAAACGGAGAGGGGAGCATTTAAACAGAATATTTGAGGTCCCTGCATGAAGAATCAACCGGGTGCTGGCGCAGCCCTGATGAAAAAAGTCCGGGCTCTGCTTGACATAAAAGATAACGAAATCAAGGTTACAGTCCTCGCCCTCGCCGTGACCTTTTGCCACGGCGTATCCAACGTCTACCTCTTTACCACCTCCCATTCCCTTTTCCTGAGTGTTTTCGAGGCCCAGGATCTGGCCTTTACTTACATCGGCGGGGCCTTGGCGGTCCTGCTGGTCGGCGGCGGCTACACCTGGCTGCAACACAAGGTTTCTCCAACAAAACTGGTCGTATGGACGCTGCTTTTCCTGCTGCTTACCCTGCTCGGGGCCAGGGTGTGGCTGTTTTTGGGCCAGGTCCGGGGGCCGGCCGCCTTTCTGGCCGTGTGGTCAGTAGCCTATTCCACCCTGACCTATATGAGCATCTGGGGTCTGTTCGGCCAGGTCTTCGAGACCCGCCAGGCCAAGCGCCTCTTCGGCCTGATCGGCGCCGGCGAATTCGCGGCCGACATTGTGGCGGGAGTCATTACCCCTGTTCTGGTGTCGGCCATCGGCTCGATCAACCTGCTCCTGATCGCCGCCCTGGGACTTTTCGGTTCGGTGGTTTTCACCATCCTGATTGCCCGGGCTTTCAGCGAAGCCGCATCCAAGGCCGTGTCCGTGGAACCGGACACCACCCCGCCCCCCCGGCTCGGAGAGATGCTCAGGGACCGTTACGCCCTTCCTCTGCACCTGATCTGGGGCCTTTCCCTCATGGTGTTCTATCTGATGGATATGGCTTTCAGCAACCAGGTGGAGAAGCATTTCGGCGACGCCCTGGATCCCATGACGAGCTTTCTGGGCGTGTTCTTTGCCGTGGGCAGCGCGGTCAACATGGTTATCCAGACCTTCTTCACCGGCCGGGTTCTGGATAGGATCGGCATTCTAAAGGCCCTTTTCCTGCTGCCCGGCGGGGTCCTGCTGGGGTGTGTCGCCATGTCCACCGGGGTGGCGCTTGTTCCGCGGGTCGGCCTGGCCATGTTCATCATGACTATCAGTTGCAAATTGTACGATTATGTCCTGCGGAACGCCATTCACGATCCCGCCTTTCAGGTCCTCTACCAACCCCTGCCCTTGGCCAAGCGCTTTGCGGTTCAGACTTCGGTTCTGACCCGGGCCGAACCCGGCGCGGCGCTGATCGGCGGCGGCCTGCTGCTGGTGGGGAAGCTCTATTTCCAAATCGATGCGGCGAACGTGGCTCTGTTTATGATCGTCATCCTGAGCATCCAGATGGTGTTCACCTTTTTGCTCAAAGAGAGGTATCTGGGAATGCTCATGGAAGCCCTGAAGAAGCGGCGTCTGGGGTTTTCCGAAAGGCAGGTATGGGATGAGAGCAGTCAGCACCTGATTCAGGGCTTTCTGCGGAGCAAGCACCCCGGGGAGGTCATCTACGCATTGAACCTGCTGGAGCGGAACGCTCCCCATACCCTATCGGAACACCTGCCGGATCTTCTCTTGCATTCCTCACCCGAGGTGCTCATGGAGGTCCTGGCCAAGATCGAGTCCTTCAGGCCCCCCTCGGCCATGCCCCAAGTGCGGACCATCATGTTGAACGTGGCCATAGGCCCTTCCGTGCGCACGGCCGCGGTGCTGGCCTATGCCGCTCTGGACGAGGCTGGGGCCGAGGACGCCCTGGTGGACTTTCTGACCAGCCCGGACAAGATCCTGGTCCAGGCAGCCATCATCGGCCTGCAAAAGCACTGCGGGATCGAGGGGATCATCGCCTCGGGTGAGCGGTTCACGGAGATGCTCAACTCCCCGGACCCCGCGGAACGGCAGGCCACAGCCGGCATCCTGGGAGCGGTCGGGATTTCTTCCATGTACCGTCCCCTGCGCCGCCTGCTCCAGGACTCCTGCGCCGAGGTCCGGTGGGCGGCCCTGGAGGCAGCAGAAAAACTCGGCAATCCCAGGCTGACCCTGATTCTTTTACCTTTCCTGAACCGATCGGATACCCGTTACCGGGCGATTCGAGCGTTGGCATCCATTGGTCAATCCGCCCTGAATGACCTTTCCTGGGTCATCTCCGGATGCGATCAACCCCGGGAGGTGCTGCTGGGCATCCTGAAGGCCGTATCCCTCATGCCCCCGCCGGTCGCCGTGCCCTTTTTGCTGGAGTATCTTTTCCATCCGGACGCGGTTGCCCGCAACCTCATCCTGAACCGGATGAAACATCTGGACTACTATCCGAATAGCCCTGAAGACAAACATCTGCTAAGCGGCCTTATGCGGCAGGAATCGTCACTGGCGACCTGGCTTCTCAACTGCCTCAAGGCCCTGCCGACAGAGGAGGATTTCTGTCCGCTCAAAACAGCGCTGGAAGAGGAAAGTCATAGCTGCCGGAACCGGGTATTGACACTGGCATCGCTGTTCGGGCCGGTCCAGGTCAGGAGGGGGCTGCACCAAGGCATTGTCGGTGATAACAGGTCTCGTCAGGCCTATGCCTTAGAGATGCTCGATTCTTTCCTGCCCAGGGATTTGAAGGAGCGAATTTTCCCATTGTTTGAAGATCTGCACCAGAACGAGCGCTTGGAACGTTTGGGTCGGATCCATCCCGGCTTGGAAGTAGAACCGTCGCAGGTGCTGGCGGCAGTGGCTGGGAAGGGGGATATTTGGATATCCCCCTGGCCGAGGGCCGTAGCTGTTTATCTAATGGGCAAAAGCGGAGATCGCCTCCATGAGGCGCTTTTGTCCAGGCTTAAGGGACACCGCACCCCCCTGCTGGCCGAAACCGCTCTTTGGGCCCTTTCCAGAATAAAATTCGGCGGTGATAACGGGCGGGCACGCCCGGCCCCCGACAAGGAGGAACGATGCTGACCATCGAGAAAGCCATGATCCTGAACGACGTGGATTTATTTTCCGGCCTGCCCGGAGAGTTGCTGTCCGATATGGCTGCCATGGCCAAGGAGCTGGAGGTCCCGGCGGGGCGGACCGTAACGGCAAAGGGCGAGTTCAGTTCGGCCATGTATGTCGTAACCTCCGGGAAGGTCAATATCCACGATGGGGAAAAGGTGATCCGGGAGCTCGCGGAACGCCGTTCTTTCGGAACCCGCTGTGCCCTGGATCCCAGAGTGCGCTCCAGTTCGGCCACGGCCGCAGAGGACAGCCTGCTGCTCAAAATCGACCACGAAGTTCTTTTCGAGTTCATCGCCGAGAGCCCGGCGTTGGCCAAGAGGATCATTGGAACACTCTGCCGCAGGATCGGCAACGATTCCTCGTTCCCGGAATGAAAAGAGCTCCCGATATGGACGGAACTCATTCCGGCAGGATATCCCGACTGGCCGCCGCTGTTTTGCTTGCCCTCGCCCTGCTCCTGCCGGGACTGGACATTCATGCGTTCGAAAGTCCTGATGCTCAAATCCAAAGTCTTGCGGAGCTGGCCGTGGACCCGATGCCCTGGATGCACATGGAGGCATATTCCGAGCAGCGCCAGCCCGTTTATCTGGGTGCTACTCCCAGGGAGATGGAGTTATGCTTGACTCCTGTCGATCGGGGGCGTCCGCTCCTGCCCCGATTCCTCAAGCCGCTCGGTGAAGCCCAGGCGAAGGCCATCCGTGCCGCCCTCATCAAAATAAAACTGGTGCCGCCGGGGGTTGGAATCGAATTTGAGGCCTGGCCGGTCCGTGACAATGCCGGACGACTCACCTGGACCTTCACTCGCTTCAGGATCCCAGCGGATCCCCTCTCCCCCTGGAGATGGTTGGACGCCTCGCAGCTCCAGGCAAGGAGGCGCGAAAGGATGCCTCCCCCCTTGCTTCCCGCCAGACTCGATCCGGCCGATCCGCAGGAATTCACACTGATTTTTTCCGACTTTTTCGACCTGCCGGGTCTGTATGACAAGCCGGCCTTCGGCGACTGCGTCTGGACACCGCGGGCGGACG
>CAIVVZ010000213.1 GCA_903909505.1 uncultured Desulfobacteraceae bacterium | reverse complement strand
CACAGATTTCGCTAAGATAACTGATGGACAGGTGGCTCTTGTGGAGAGCCGTTTGAATAATCGACCAAGAAAGTGCCTGGGATTCAGAACGCCAATTGAAGCCGCTGCTTCATCTGTTGCACTTCGACATTGAATGTGGGCGTATCAAATTTCAGGGTGCTATTTAATTTTACCGACAACGCCGGAAAGATGGGATTGTCGGAATAGATCTTCTGTGCTCCGGCTTGTTCCAAATAGTTCACGGTCTGTGTGTAAACATACCATTCGTTACTCGCCATGAATGTGGAACTACTGTCATATCCGGTGTAGTTGGTGAGTAAAACTAATGACAGGCATAATAAAAGACTAATAACCCCGACAATCGCAAAAAGATTAATTTTAATATCAAGTGCTATGTCGTTAATTTTCGCAAGAAGAACTCCGTGATCAAACTTGGGAGTAAAAGACACGAACCCAAGGATAATGAAAGGATAAGTGCCTATGTAGTAACGTGGCAGATGGTACAAAAACTGGCAAAAGAAAAAGGTAACTATCAAGGCTGAAACAATAAATACACTAGAATCATCGAGGACGCGTTTTCTAAGGATGATAATTGTCAATGGGAAAATCATGAAAATTGGTATAAAGGCCATTTTCAAAAAACCCTGGGCGTTTGATATTTCCACAAACATCACTAAAAAAGACGGAAAAATTGAATACGGACGTGCTGCTTGCAAAAAAACAGTTTGCTGGAAAAAAGCTCCTGCTGAATTAACGATGTAGTAACCTGTGACCGTAAAAAACCCAATAAATATCCCACCTAGCAGCACCCATACTGTTTTTCGTTTAAGAAATTCGGTGGAAACCCCCACCCATCCTTTAAAGGAAGTAAATGACGGCAACAGAAAAAGCGCAAGAACTGCAGGTAAGAAAAACACAACCAAAACAAGAGTAAAATTACCAATTGAGAAATACATGGGATCGATTAACGGAATGGACACAGGTACGCCAAATATCCATTTAAGACAGAGCAAAAAGGAAAATATCAGGGAGAACCCTCCAAGGTATATCAGCCAAAAGCGGCCAGTGCCCAGCCTTTTAAAAGAATCCCTGAGGTCCTTCGGAAGACTCATACAATATACGGACGCTAAAATCCCGATAGCTGAAGGAATGAATATATATTTTGTGGCAATAGAAAGACCAAGGAATATCCCACAAATAAATATCTTAACCAGTTTCTGTTTTTGAAAGTATTCTATAGCAAAATAAATAGCCAAAAGCAAAATGAAAATACCTAACGACTCTTGCACAGCCCGCCTGCCCGGATAAACCATATCAGGCGAGACTGCGAAGAACAGGGCGGCCACGATTCCGGCCGATTGATGATACAACTTCTTCCCGATGATGAATATTAGTACAATACTAAGCAGCGCCAGGAAAACCGAAAAGTACTTACCATACATGAAGTTATACCCGAATATCCTATATATTGCTGAAAGCGCAAGTTCAAAAAGAGGCGGGTGGACAAGGGTAAAATCTTTGTATGGCTGGAAACCCTGGAGCATAAAACGCGCGGCTAACGAATACACACCCTCATCATAATCGTGTACAACGTTAAAAAGATGGCTGATGTTCCAAATGCGAAGGTAGGCGCCTATCGCTAAGATAACGGCCAAAACGATGTGCGACTTGGCCTTAACAAACGCGTTTATTTTATCACTGAATGCGGCCCTTTTCGACCAAAAACTCTGGGTCATACCAGATATCCACTTCGGTTCCATAATGCGCCAAGTTTACTGAACGAATATTGATAAGTCAATCAGATAGCTGTAAAACAAACAACAAATATGCTGCCGAGTCCCATTAAATATCACCTTCACAATCGCCTGTTAGTCTATCAATGACCAAGAACACCGGAATAATATCCACGCCTAACTTAGCTTCAACTAGAACATTGTTCTAGTACAATAAACCTTCCAAAGCAGTCACGCGTGTGACATAGTTTCCCCATTATGAACACAACGTACACGCTTCTGGGAGCACTGGGGTTTCCCGTTTTCCACCTGGTTGACCTGGCGGCCATCAAACGCATCGCATGGGCCAAACCCGCAGCCTGGATCTCCGGGTGCGCCTTAATAGTGGCCGGTTCCATCTTATGCATATCTTCTGGCGAACGATTCAGTATCCCGTTATGGACCATCCTCACCGGATGGGTAATCTTTGCCGGCTCCATGATGCAACTGGTACATTCCCTTTTTGTCAGCCTGCCTCTCTACAAAACGTACTTTAAGGTCGGCTCGAGCGACGAACTTATAACCAGCGGCCTGTACGCCATCGTCCGACATCCCGGAGTTTACGGCTTGGGGCTGGCCCTTTTTTCACTCTCTGCTGCGACGCAATCAAAACCCATGCTGGAAGCCACACTGGTATGGATGGTGATCGATATCGTCGTGGTCGTAATCCAGGACCGCTATTTTTTCGACCGGATGTTCGACGGATATGCCCGTTACCGCGAACAAACCCCGATGCTGATTCCCAACTGGCGGAGTTTGGCCAGATATGTCACGAATTTTACGCTCAAGAATATCGATACCCGGAGGGACGTCAAAATGAGTACTGTAGCCGATCTGTTTGCCCAGAACAAATCCGACGAGGTTTGGCAAAGGTGCTGCGGGTTTCTTGACCTCAGCATAGCCGATTTTATGAAGATCCAGAAACGGCTGCTGATGGAGCAGGTGGAATTGCTGAAAAAATGCGAACTGGGACAGCGCATCATGGACGGGGCAACCCCTGAATCCGTCGAAGAGTTCCGCGACAGCGTCCCGCTTACCACCTATGCAGACTATGCCCCCTACCT